>PIVT01000045.1 GCA_003353845.1 Pseudomonadota bacterium
GACTATTCATGAAGCCCGTAGCGAGAGCGTCGAAAGTGCTGGAGATTCGCGGACCTCGGACCGTAGGCCCCCGGAGACGTACTTGCAGTACGTCGAGGAGGCCGAAGGGAGAAGGCCGTAAAGATTCGGGACTTTCGGCGATCGCAGTAGGGCGCTCGTGAATCGTCCGGGTTAGCCCACTACGCGATTGCGACCTGCTTCCTTGGCGCGATACAGCGCATCGTCAGCCAAGCGAACGAGCTCTTCGGGACTGCGCGTATTTTCCACGCGTTCCGCCACACCGATACTGATGGTGGGGGAGCGCTCCAACTCATCATGGTATTCCTGCGCCTCGACGGCGCTGCGAATACGCTCACAAATTTCCAGGGCTTGCGACAAGGTCTTATTGGGGAAGTAGGCGATGAATTCATCTCCACCGAAGCGACAGGCCGGAGAGAATTCCTCCGTGAGAATCTCGCGAACAAGCTTGCCCACGATCTGAATGCAGTGGCTTCCCATTTGGTGGCCGTGTTGATCGTTGAGACTCTTGAGCCCGTCCATATCCATCATGGCCACTGACAGGGGCTTGTCTCCCTTCCGCGACAGCTCAAAGGAACGGGCCAGGTCGGGATCGAAACTGCGCTTCACCAACAACCCCGTCATGTCGTCGATATTGATCAGGTCGCTAATACGTTCCTGGTATTGATTCTCAAGTGCATCTTGAAAACTAAAACGCAGGATCACCTCGCCGATAAAAATCTTATCGCCCTCATTCAAGGTGGCGCTGTGCACAGGAACTCGATTTACGAAGGTCCCGTTAGAAGATCCCATGTCTGTGATGGTAAAGTTCGCCCGCTCGCTGTCTTGATCGAAACGACAATGCAGGCCCGAGACAGCGGGGTCACGCACGACAATCTCCGCCTGGTGCAGATCTCTTCCGACAAACAACTGGCGCTCGTTGAGCAAAAAGCGTTTTCCCAGCTGCTCCCCCCGCAAGATGGTGAGCACGGGCATCCGGTCTTCGCGAACTTCAGCGGCCCCATCCTTCCAAGGGCTGGGTTTTAGCTGAATAATCGTACTGTTACTGTCGTTGTTGCCTTCCAATGTCTGAAAACCCTTTCTGATCCGTATCTTTCTATTTCGAACGAGTCAGGAGTCTTCTTTAGAGGGCCTTTGCAGGGATGAAAAAAATACCGGGGCACCAAAAACCCTGCCGGCGATTACAGTCTCGTCGAAACAATCTTCGAGAAAATGGCGCAACCGGGTCATCTCATCGCAGGCTAGCCCCTGCCCCACGAAGCTGGTCGTGTAGACCCCGACCGCGATCAGTGTGGTGACCAGGGGCACGGTCAGCCCCCACGGAGACCCTCCGATGGATAACTGCGCCAACCCGTACATGGAGCCGCTCAGCCCGAGGAAGGCCAGCACGGCATAAGTGGCCACAAAGCCCGTCCACACCTGAGGATAAGGCGCAAATTGACACCAAAGGGTCGCGCCCGCGTGGCTCTCTTCAAGCGTCAGGTTGAGCCGAGGTGACCAAAGCCTGGGGGGCTCAGAACAAAGAGTCAGCACGACGTGTGGACCGGAGATCTTCCCGTCCACCGCCTTTGGCTCCATGGCCAATTTTTTCTGAATTGCGGCCATGGCCTCGTCTTTGCCACAGGTAAGCTGCATGGCAAAGCGCGGCCGCATTCGTGGCGCACTCATAACCTCTCCCCCAAGAAGGTGTAGTCTGCCCGATATTACCTCGTTGTTATTTCTCAGGCGAAGAAATGATGGGCATAGGCTTCCATATAAGCACGTTTTTGTTCCAGCGTGGAGTTGGGCGCCACGGTAAAGGCAAAGGGCAAACTCACTGTGCTGGTGACTCCCGCATCTTCGAGATGCTTCAACTGGTCATAGCTGGTCTTGCCGTAGATGGGCACCACCATGTCAAAGGGATCATTGGCTCGACCGGCCTCTTTCAGCATGGCCGTAATCTCCTTGACCATGGCAAGGGCTTCCTCAAAGGGTTGGCCTGGCCCGAGCCAACCATCGCCCAATCGAACGGTGCGCCGCAAAGCAGGCTTGCTCGTCCCGCCAATGTAAATGGGCACGGGCTTGCGAGGGGCCGGCGTCATCTGCACACGCGGAAAATCAAAGAACTCGCCGTGGTGTTCCACCATCTTGCCCGAGTGCAATTTTCGAATCACCTCAATGCACTCGTCATACCGCTTACCGCGGGTTTTAAAATCCACGCCCAGGGCATCGAACTCTTCTTTCATCCAACCGGCACCCGCACCCAACACGATTCGGTCATTGCCGAAATAGGCAACGCTGCCCGTGGCCTTGGCCACTTCAACGGGATTGCGCAGGGGCAAGATAAAAACGTTGGTTGCAAACTTGATTTTCGTTGTCACGGCGCACAGGGTTGCCACGAGCGACCAACACTCGGGCCACACCGTCTCTTCCGTAAAGGAAGGGGGCTTGCCATCCTTGGAGTACAAGTAAGTGGATTCCTGATGCTCCAAGTGAAGCAGGTGGTCTGAAACCAGGGCGCCATCGAACCCCAACTCCTCTGCAATCTTGGTAGCTTCAATAATTTGATCACCCTCACATAAAAAGAGGGACTGCCAGAATTTCATGAAAACGATCCTTCCTATCTATCGACGCTATCGAATCTATCGACTCACCCGACTTGCTCAACTTACTCAACTTACTCGACAAGCTTGTCACCTGAACGCACCCGGCGCCGGAAGCCATCGAAAAATGAGCGCCTACTCTACCCAATTTGCGTTCATGAGGGAGGGGGGGTTGAGCGTACTTGGAAATTTTCGGTAAACCTACGCCACACAGCCCCGGCTTCACCCCGAGCCCTACACCCCGAGTCCCATAAGGAGACCAGCATGTCTATTGGAGTTCTAGAGCACGCCAGCAAACACCCAGCCCGTGAGTTTGCCATGCGCTCGATCCAGTGTGTCGAAAACAATGATCGCGAGGGCTGGCTGGCCATGTGGGACGAAAACGGGGTCATCGAAGATCCCGTCGGTGTATCGCCCTTGGATCCCACGGGCCAAGGCCACCGCGGGATACAAAAAATTACGGAATTTTATGACAAGGTCATCGCGCCAGGGGAGTTGCGCTTTTGCATCCGCGAAACTTTTGCCTGCGGAAACGAATGTGCCAATGTGGGGACGATTACGACCAAGCTTCCCAACGGCGCCGTCGCACGCACGGAGTTGGTCATGCTGTACCGCGTGAGCGACGCGGGCACCTTGCTCTCACTGCGGGCATTCTGGGAATTTCAGTCCACTGTGACCAGTACGTTCTAGTCGAAGAGTGATACTGCCCGCGGTCTATGGAATAAGCGCCAGGTCAGCCTTTATCATCATCTCAGCGAGTTCAGCGAACTTGACTTTAGGCTCCCAACCCAATTCGTTCTTGGCCTTGCTGGGATCGCCCAAGAGAAGGTCCACCTCTGCCGGTCGATAATAATCGGCGTTCACGCGTACGATCACCTCACCGGTCTTCTCGTCGCGCCCGACTTCATTCACACCCTCACCTTCCCAGCGCAAGTCAAATCCGGCGATCTGGCTGGTCACCTCAACGAACTCGCGCACGCTATGCGTTTCACCCGTGGCGGCTACGTAATCGTCGCCCTGGTCTTGTTGAAGCATCAACCACATCAACTCGACATAGTCCTTGGCGTAGCCCCAATCGCGTTTAGCATCCATATTCCCGAGGCTGATACACTCTTGCAACCCCGCTTTGACGCGGGCGAGCCCCAGCGTAATCTTACGCGTTACGAAGCTCTCACCTCGCCGCGGGCTTTCGTGATTAAATAAAATCCCGTTGCTGGCGTGCATGTCATAGCTTTCCCGGAAATTTTTCACGATCCAAAAGCCATACAATTTGGCGACCCCGTAAGGGGAGCGCGGATGAAAGGGGGTCGTCTCGGATTGCGGCACCTCGTGCACCATGCCGTAGAGCTCCGACGTGGAGGCTTGGTAGAAACGTGCGTCCAATTTGTTGGAGCGAATGGCTTCTAGCAGGCGCAGCACACCCGTGGCATCCACATCGCAAGTGTACTCGGGCTGTTCAAAGGAAATGCCCACATGGGACATGGCCGCCAGGTTGTAGATTTCATCGGGGCGCACTTGCGCGACAATGCGATTGAGGCTGCTAGAATCGCTCATATCACCATAGTGAAGATCGAAGACCTGACCTTGCTTTAAGGCTGCGCTGCGCTGTTCTTCGATGCGACCGCGGTTAAACAAGGAGGTTCGGCGCACGATGCCGTGAACCTTGTAGCCCTTTTCCAACAGGAGTTCGGCTAAGTAAGAACCATCTTGGCCCGTGACGCCTGTAATCAGTGCAATCTTGCTCAAGGGTTCTTGCTCCTAGTGCGGCTCTTCACGCGGCCTTAGAGCGTGACTCCAGGCAACGCAATGGCGCTGCGCTATTCGACCACTCAAATCACGATCGAGTTTAAAGCTTTTCCACTCGATCCAAGGTGGTCGTCGAAGCCCATTCGCTGAATTGGTCAGCCATCTCTGCCCAAGGCTCATGCAAGGGACATGGCTTGGTCTTGTCACAACTACCCCAGCCAAAGGCACAGCGCCGAGGCGTAGGAAACCCGTTCACCGCAGTCAGAATCTCCCGAAAGCTAATTTCACCCGGGGGCCGAGCGAGCACGAAACCACCGTGATGCCCTTTCTGAGACAGCAACAAATCTGCCAGAACCAAGCGGCGCAGAATTTTCGATAGGTAATGGAGTGGAATCCCAGTGCCTTCGGAGAGTTCTTTGGCTCGGACAGGGGTCGTCTCGGCCCGGGCAGCCAACCAAGCCGTCGCGCGTAGAGCATATTCAGCAGTTTGCGGTAGAAATGCATTCATCGGTCTTTGGGAACCTTACTGTTGAGAGAATCAAGAGGTGGAAATCATCGCTGAGTTCCAAGAGAAAATTGCATCAATCCCCCTCGCTGTCCACCCAAGTTGACACTCTGAGCAAAGAAGATCATTTACCCAGCCCACATCTGGGGAGAATTCAGCTCTCAGTGCTAGTTTTGGGCGGCTTGGAAACCGAGCTGATGGACTTCTGAAACGCCGCGAGAAGGAACCAAAATGACGAAATATCTCCACCCCTTACTAGGCGGGCTTGCACTTATGGTCCTGGCCAGTGCCTTTATTATCTCGAAGGATTTGAACCAGCGGGCCCAAATCGAAAACCTGGAATTTCCCGCTGATTCGCTGCGAACCGCAGAGCCGCCACCCGTCATCGAGCTGACCAATCAGCTGGGGGAACCCTTTAGCCTGCAGGCCACACAGGGGGAGGTCGTCATGATTACGGCGGTCTACGCCTCCTGTCCGCATACCTGCCCCGCCATTATCCAGCAGGCCAAGCAAGTGGCCTACCAACTTTCAGAGGAACAGCGCCAAGACCTTCGCATCCTGGGAATTACAATGGACCCGGAAAATGACTCGCCGGAGGTCCTGGCTGAACTGGCCGAGATGCACGGGCTTAAAGCTCCTTTGTTTGAGTTCCTCACCGGAGATCCCGACGAAGTAAACGCCCTTCTCGACCAGTTCGGAATTTTGCGCGAGCGCAACCTCGAAACAGGCATCATCGATCACGTCAATATCTACTTCCTACTCGATCGCCAGGGAAAGATCGCCTATCGCCTCACCCTGGGTGAGCAGCAAGCGCGCTGGCTTGAGTCGGCGCTCACCGTTCTGCTCGAAGAGCAGGTGACAGACCTTCACTAAAGCGCCTGGCCGAAAACTCCTGACCGCTGCTGACAAAAAGAAAAGCGCGCCCACCAATAAAGGTGAGCGCGTTGATCCAGTAAGAACTTCTCTAAACGCTTATCTCTAAATGCTACTGAGCGGGAAGCGTTGAGATGTACTTTACGATGGCATCGATCTCTTCGTCCGTCGCCATCTGCGCAATTCCCATCATGGAAGTAGCCATACCGTTGGTGCGCTTGCCGTTCTTGATATCCAAGGCCTGTTGCTTCAAGTACTCGTAGTTCTGACCGGCCAGCTTGGGGTACAAGGGCATAATCGGAGTTTTTGCATCTGCGCCATGGCAGGTGATGCAGGTTTTCTCGATGTACAACTTGGCACCATCGAGTTCTGCGCTGGCCTGTGAGGCAAAGCCCATTGCCGCAACTGAAAGCACTACCGCAAGCTTTCGAGCAAAAAGATTCATTTTCTTCATTCTTCGTTCTCCAGTTAACATGCATATTCTCCGGGGAAAATAGCTACTTGGTGTTAAGCAAAAAGAAAAACGTGACTACGTTTCCCTATTCGCGGGTTTTAAGCGCTCGATTCGCGCTAACAAATTATTCATTGAGGCGAAGCCAAGCAAGAGCGTCTGCCAACCCCAACCCATTGCCGTCTCTTGCAAGCCAGCACGTTCCGCCAGCATAACGGCTTTGAATCCTTTGTAAACATGCGACCATACGGCGGCCGCGAAACCCAGTTGGTACAGCATTTTTGGAACTTTGCCCAGAATGGGGACGTGAGCCGACCACCAGGTCCACAGTGGATCATGAAAGGAGACCAGCCCGAAAAAAGCAAGTCCGCCCAAGATCGAAATCCACCAAAACAGCGCAGGTCGGTCTACTTTCTCACGATTGGCCACCAGGCTCCGGCAATACGGAAGGCAACGCTCCAAGGCTTCCTCGTAAGGGACACCGGGCCCATAACCCAGCTCGCGCTGTGCTTTTTCAATGCTGGCGGGCTGGTTCACAGTGAACTTGGCAATCTCCATCACCAAAATGAATGGACGAGGGGTTTTTAAGTATTTGTGCGCCAACTCGCCCACGGTCGCGAAAAGGTGAAAGGGCAACGCGGGCAGGTGCCGGGTGGGGAATCGATAGCCCAAGGCTTCCATAATGGGCCTGAAATAGTGGAGATTGTTCAAGTACTTTCCGTCGTTGATGAAATACGCCTGGCCACACACGGGCGAACCTGGAACCAAGCGATCTGCGGCTCTCATGTGTCCTTCGACAACATTGTCGACGTAACTGTTCTCCGACAGCGCGGTAGTGGGGCCAATCAAAACCGACAACAGACCGTCGTCAAGCCCTTCCATCATGCGCGAAAGAATCAGTTGATCGCCTTCGCCATAAATGCCGCTGGGACGAATGGCGCAGGTCAACAGACCGTCGACTCCATTGGCGGCGATCACGTCTTGCTCCGAAAGACCCTTGGTCATGGAGTACAGGTCGCAGTATTTCTCAGGCAAGGGATCGGACTCGCGATACATGGTGACAGGTTTGCCATCGAACACGGCATTCATGGAGCTGGTTTGAATCAAGCGCGCCGCGCCAACTTCCTTGCAGGCACGAATAATGTTCTTGGTGCCGCCCACATTCACGGCCATGCTTTGGTCAAGCGTAGCCTTGTCGTAGTAGTGCAAAAGGTTCACCACAGCGGCGGCGTGGAAAATGGTGTCACAACCCTTGGCTGCCGCTAACACCTCCTCGTAATTACAAACGTTGCCTTGAAAGCTCTGGAGGCGTTCATGTGTGAGCGGGATGGGCACGATGTCGAAGGCGTGGACCTCGCAGCCGCGATCCAATAGTTCTTGAACGAGGTGGCGGCCCAAAAATCCGCCCGCCCCAGTGACGAGACAACGCTCAATTTTAGCGAAGGAACTCTCCTCGGGAGCGGCGTAAAGGATGGTGTCCGATTGATCTTCTTCCATATTTTCCTCAGCAACAGCTGTTCTTTGGTTACACCGATTTACTTGGGGCGTTGACTCTTCAGTCACCCAAGCGGGGCAGTACAATAGGGTTCTTCGCCCCGTTCGGGAAGTTGTTCATTGATAAAACGAGCTAGAGGGCTGTCAATCGCCGCCGAGAACCGCTGCTCAGGTACAATAAATCCCCTATCGAGGTGTTTTTGATGGGCTACTACGGCGCCACTGCACCGGACCGAGTCCGTTTTCAGGCGATGAGCGAGGTCCAGGCCAGATCGATGATCATGGCCCCAAAGGTGCCCATGAGGAAAAGCAGGGAGACCAGAAACACTCGGCGGGCCGTCGCCTCGTCGCGCTGCCGGTACAGCTTGACAGCCTCGACGAAGAAACCGAGAAGCAGCGCTGAGGACACGCCAAGGTAGATTCCACCCAGCGAGGAAAACCAAGCGGGAGCCAAAGTGATGGGAATCAACGCGAGAATCCAATAGAGGATGCGGCGACGCGTGGCCTCCTCCCCGATGCGATCATGGAGCATGGGGAAGCCCGCCTCGGCATAATCGGCCCGGCGGAACAGGGCAATGGCATAGAAATGTGGCGGCTGCCAAATGAAGATAATGCCGAAGAGCAACCAACCCAGTAGGGAGATGTGACCATCGACCGAGGCATCCGCGATCAGCGGAGCAATGGCGCCCGAAACACCGCCAACCACCACGGCAAAGGGTGTGCGCGGCTTGAGCCAGAGGGTGTAGATGAAGACGTAAAAGAGGATGGCCGCAAGCGCGATCAGCGCGGGAAGGGGCCCGACTGAAAACCACAACAGCCCGGTCCCCGCGACACCGAGCACCAAACCGAAAAGCAAGGCGTGGGTCGCGTTGAGCTGGCCCGAAGGCAGTGGGCGTACTCGAGTACGCTCCATACGCGCATCTAAATCACGCTCGACATAGCTGTTCAAGGTGTTGGCGGCCCCGCCAGCCAGGGAAATACCCAACAGCGTTACGAGAACCACATCCAGGGGTGGCCAGCCACCAGCGGCCAGGGCCATGGCGGGAAGACCGGAGAAAAGCACGAGCGGAAGGAGCCTGGGCTTGGTCAATGCGAAGTAGTTAGCCACCACGCTCATCGGACCTCCGCCATTCGTGTATTCGTCGAGACATTGCGCAACTCGCTCTTGCTCAATACCACCTCTCGCATCAGCGTTGCCGTGGTGAGAACAATCGTAGCAGCCGTAGCCGTATGAAGCGCTGTTATCTCAACGGGGAGTCCCAACAACACGTCCGCCACACCCAATCCAATCTGCAGAACGACCAACCCCAACCCCAAAATTGCCAAGCGACCCAAGGAGCCCTCTCCTCTCAAGCGCCACGCCAACAATAGATAGCCCGACAACAGCAGAAAACCATTGAGTCGATGAAACACATGCAATCCCACCATACCCGAGAAGGTCGGCGCGATCAGCTCACCATTACAGGTGGGAAAGGTGTCGCAAGCCAAACCCGCATAATAGCTGGAGACCAGGCCGCCCAAGGCCAGCTGCAATAAGAGACAGGCCGCGACACCACAGGCCAGAACCCGCACACCCAATCCCAAGCTCGGTCGCTTCCGCGGTTCCGATCCTGCTTCGAAGAGATCCCATGCCACCCACAACAAGGTGAGGCAGAAGCTATTCCCGAGAATCAGATGAGCGCTGACGGTCCAGGGAGCGAGGCGCAATAATACGGTCAAGCCACCAAAGACGATCTGGACAGCCAAAAGTATCCACGCGAAAGCCAAGCGCGGTTTGAGCAAGCGACGCAACGAGGCTTGTCGCCACGCGAACGCAGACAAAACAGCGAGTCCGATAGAAACCAAACCCGCCAACACGCGGTGACCAAACTCAAACGCCACTTTCACGTTGATGGTTGGAATCAGCTCGCCGAAACACAAGGGCCAATCCGGACAAGCCAGACCGGCGTCGTTGGCGCGCACGGAGGCGCCCAAGACGATCAGGCAAAAGGTCACCCCCGTTAAAACGGAGAACCCGATCGCGAGCGGTCGCGCGGCATGAGAAGCACTCTTTGTATTCATCTTCGAATTGCACCGTCGCCAATAGCGAATTGATCAGAAATGGGACCCAAGAAGGAAGCACTGCACCTTTCAAGCTTCAATCGTTGAAGGCTTGAGCGCGGTGAGTTTAACGGACTCCAGTGCAGGCACCAGCGGAAATACAAGACTAAAATCTGATGATGGAAATGTTAAAAGTGAGCAGGAATAAAGACTTCCGAGACCATTGAAGCCCTAAGGGTCTATTGATTGCCGCCGTCCGGGGCCTCTGTCAGTGGGGCGAGCTCCCGGAGTTGTTCCTGGATCCATCCCGGCAGTGGATGGACCTTTCCACCTATTCACGAATTTATCCGCTCATTCGTTTCCCGCTCATCCGTTCCCCACACACCCAGGGGGCGAGAAAAATAGCCGTCACAAGTTTGCAAGAACACTTCCGTGGAAAGTTGCTGGCTTAGCGCCGCTTGGCTTCCACTTTGGTGCAAACGACTCAATTTCATGTCATACCTGTTAGGTAAATTACTAATAATGAAACGAAAAACACCTCGACTTCGCACTACCATTTAACCTAGTATGGATATCGAACCCGTAACAGCGAAGCCCCCCGAAGTGTCGCTGCCCTCTTCCTCTTACCTCGTACTTCCAAGACAAGAGTACAAGACAAGAGTAGATGCAGCGTCACACAAGAGCCGTGTAAAGATCACATGCACACTCTTCATTCGTGGTTGGCATCGCCCCCTACCCACGGAGGGAAAGTGCATGGCCCGAATCCTCATCATCGACGGCGAGCAAAAACTTCAGAAGTCGCTTGCACGAATGTTGAAGGGTGAGGGATATGAAGCACACGCGGTGTTCACCGCCGAAGAAGCCATCGTACTTTTTGAAACTCATGCCATTGACGTTGTCGTCGCTCAAATTGATTTGCCGGGGCGAAGTGGCATCGAACTCGTCGAGCACATCTCTGATCGTGGCCTCGATATTAAAACCATTCTCCTCACCGATAAGCCTTCCATGGAATCTGTGCGCGCGGCGACCTGGGCAGGCGCCTATGATTACCTCGTTCGCCCTGTCCCTCACAAAACCCTGAGTCGCGTCGTCAACTCCGCTTCCAAGGGCGACCCCCAAAAGGCCGAGGAGACCCCGTTAAAAGGCACCCCTCAAATCGCAGAACCCGCAGTAGATGTGCAAGTTGCTTAGTATTTAGAGCTTCTTTCTCTTCACCGACCTCGTCACCGACCCGCCAGGTTCCAACCCCTCAAGCCCACTTGCCACACCCCTAGCCCGGCCAACTCCCCTGCCCTCGGCGAGGAGGCTGCATGATGGCTCATGCTCTGCTTCCGATATGGCGATGGGCATGTTGTCGAATGAACTTCCGCAGCGTCCAGGGACGGGCATGCGAACCCTTTGAGGATCGAGCGTTGGCCAAGAACAAACAAAGACTTGTCTTCTATTCTGGAGGGCAGGAAAAGCGCAACTGGCTTCTACACGAAGAGCTCGTCACTTTGGCGACGACAAGGAAGCGCATACACATGACCTACATTCCATTTTGCTCGGAAGGTCACAACGTTTTCTATCAACGCTTCATCCGCCGTTACAAACCCTATGGAGCGACTCACTTCGACTGCATCCCCGTCGACGACCCCACCCTCAAGCTTCGCCCAGACACCAGAAAGCGAATCTTGAATAGCGATATCATCTATCTCTCTGGTGGGAACACCTATTACTTCCTCAAGCACCTTCGACGTAGCGGGATCGACAAACTTTTACAGTCTCATGTAGCCAAAGGGGGTGTACTCGGTGGGCTGAGTGCGGGTGCAATTATCATGACACCCAATATTGGTTTGGCCGGTTACCCGACCTTTGATCGCGATGAGAACGTGGTAGGGATCAAGAATTTACATGGTTTGAATCTGGTCAACTTTGAATTTTTCCCACACTATCGGAACTCAAAACGCTACCGCGAAGCCCTGCTGGCCTACTCCAAAAGATCAAAGGTTCCCGTCTATGCCTGCAAGGATGGGAGCGGTCTCGTGGTCCACGATGATCGTTTTACGGTGTATGGAGAGGTTTTTCTCTTCCTAAACGGCCAGATACAGCCCCTCGCCACCTAAATCCAAGATTAAAGTCTCCCGGCAAAGCCACCGATCCATTCTTGTGTAATGGTTTATCAAGGCATTGGGAGGGGGAGTTGCGTGGCAAACGCCAGCAGCAGTAGAGCCCGTGCGGCAAATTCGAAAGTACCGAGCTACAAGAACTACGATCGCTTCGCGAAAGTAGACGGTAGCCATCCCTTTAAAAAACAAGTGCCCGATGGATTCGTCGACTATGCAGCCCGTCGTCGACATGACGGCAAGGTCGCCTATTTCAATTTTGATCTCGCCAAAGAGATGGGTCTGATCCCAGAGGATCACCCCGAACGACTCAACGCAGAACTACGCAAGGCCATCTTGGACACGTTCTGCATCGTCATCGTCAACGAGTACGACATCGAGAACAAAACACGTTTCCCCAAAGCCGACCTCCTTCCCAACACCTATATGGCCACCCGCTACCTCCAGTTACAGCACGTCTCTCGTCAAGGGAAAACATCAGGGGATGGTCGCAGCATCTGGAATGGATTCATTCGTCACCAAGGCACATCCTGGGACATCTCAAGTTGCGGAACCGGCGTCACTCAACTCTGTCCAGCAACCGCACATTTCAATCGCCACTTCAAGACAGGAAGCGCCCTGGCCGATTACGGTTGCGGCACTGCAACCATCGAAGAAGGTCTCGGCGCTGCGCTCACGAGTGAAACGTTCTACCACAACGGCATCGCTACTGAGCGCGTTCTGGCAGTGATCTCCACGCCCCTGGGCCAATCCATCAATGTGCGAGCAGCCAGGAATTTACTTCGCCCTTCCCACTTCTTCGGGTATCTCAAACAAGGGAACTATCAGAATCTAAAGGCCAGTGTGGATTCGTTCATCCAACGGCAAGTCGACAACGGCGAATGGGCTGGCCCGAGTAGCCAAAAATCACCTTACCCCTTTCTCGCTGAGGAGATGGCTCGCAGCTTTGCACACGTCGCGGCGGTCTTCGAAACTGAATACGTTTTCTGCTGGCTCGACTGGGACGGGGACAATATCCTGGCCGACGGTTCAATCATCGACTACGGGTCCGTTCGACAATTCGGGCTCTACCACCGAGAATACCGGTTCGATGATGAGCCGCGCTGGTCAACCACCCTGCCCGAGCAGCGCGAAAAAGCCCGCTACATCGTTCAGTGTTTTGCTCAAATTCGAGATTTCTTGGACCAGGGCAGGAAATCTCCAATTCACAGTTTCCGGCACGACCCGGTACTCAAGATTTTTGATCGTGAATTCGAGGAAGTCAAACGCCAACTCCTGCTGAAGAAAATCGGCTTCCCCGACACGGCACAAAAGGCGTTGCTTCAGTACGCACTGCCACTCATCCAGAAGTTTGAAAAGCCTTACCGCTATTTCGAACGAGCCAAATCCTCGCGTGGCCCGGTAAAGGTGCCCGATGGCATCACTTGGAATGCGGTTTTTTGCATGCGCGACTTATTGCGTGAACTCCCCGCCCTTTACTCTGAAGACCCGGCACTCCTTTCGGACAAGGCCTTCATCGAAATCGCCTGTTCGACCTATGCGGGACGAAAAGAACGAAAATTTACGCCCTACCGCACGCGAATGGTGCGTTCCTTTCAACGGCGATATCTAGAGTTGGTCAAAACCGCAGCAGAACATCTGGGCTGCTCCGAGACTGACCTTCTAAACCAGATTGCCGAACGTTCGTCCATTACCAATCGGGCGGACCGCGTCACCGGTGACAGCCTGACTCACGCAGCGGATAGCCTCGTCCAAAGTCGTCGACAACTGAAACCCGACCGCATCTCACACATCTTGAAAGAATTTGCGGCGCATCAAGATCTCACGCCTCCAGAAGGCGAGGACTCTTCCAAGCGCACCGCCAAATCAGCCAATGCCAAAGAAAAGAAGTTGCTGGAGAACATGATGGCGTTGGTCGACGGTCTTCGTCACGGACTCTGATCTCAATTCACGAGATCAGTCCGCCACCTGAGGGCGTTGCAAGCGGCGCACCCAGCGCAAAAGCACTCGATCCAACGACCCTTCGGCGACATGCGCAAAGCGCTCCGAGAAGGTCTTTTTTTTCTGGTAGACAACCTCAAAAACATCGCAGTCTTCGCTGCGCGAGACGAGGTATTCATCGCTGGTCATCAACTCATCCACCAAGGCCAACTCCACGGCCTGGGTTCCATACCAATGTTCGCCCGTCGCAACCTGTGCGATGTCGACACCAGGACGACTCTGCGAAACAAAGTCTTTAAACAATTCCTGCGTCGACTCAATGTCCTCCGTAAACTTCTCCCGACCTTTGTCCGTGTTCTCCCCGAAAAGGGTCAGCGTTCTTTTGTACTCGCCGGCCGTAATCAACTCCACATCAATATCGTTCTTCTTGAGTAGGCGGTGAAAGTTCGGGATCTGGGCCACCACGCCGATGGAGCCAACAATGGCAAAGGGCGCGGCCATCAACTTATCGGCGACACAAGCCATCATGTATCCACCGCTAGCCGCCACGGTGTCCACGCAAATCGTGAGCGGTACACCTCGGTCTCGAATTCGCTTTACCTGTGAAGCCGCTAGCCCATAAGCATGCACCAACCCCCCTGCGCTACTCAAGCGAACGACCACTTCATCCATCGCCTCCGCCAGTGACAACACCGCGGTTACTTCCAAGCGAAAGGCCTCCACCGCCGAGGCCTTCATGTCGCCGTGAAAGTCCAGCACATACACTCGGCCAACTCTTGTCTCGGCAGCCTCAGGTTGTTTCTGGGATTTTTTTGCCTGCCGTCCCTTCTCTTTCTTTTTGCGCTTGGCTTCTCGCTCTTCTGCCTTCCAAGCCGGCTCAGGGAGCACTGCCTTGCTCAAGGCGGTTTTCATCGCCTCGATTTTCTCATTCAGGGAGTGGACCTTGATTTCACCCTTTCCCGCCTCCTTTTCAGCCTCCGCAACCTCTGCGATGCTCTGAACGATCGCTATGATCCCCATGACGATGAGCCCGATGATGGTGATCGACTTGGCCAAAAAGACGCCATACTCTGTCAGAAACTGAACCATGGAAACTCCAAGAAAAAATGAGCGAACAAAACAACGACGAGTCTACCCTATTTCTACGAAAGCATTGGATCTTCGATCTCGATGGCACACTCACCCTGCCTGTTCACGATTTTGATGCGATCCGAGCCGAGCTCGGGATTCCGCAAGGAAACGATATTCTCGGCTGGCTGTACGCCTTGCCCGCCCAAACCGCCCGACCTCTTTTTCAGCGCTTGGACATCATCGAGACGACACTCGCGGATTCCGTTCAAGCGGCTCCGGGAGCCGTCGACTTGCTCCAAGCCCTCCACGCCCGAGGCTGCCGCTTGGGAATCCTCACGCGCAACCTGCGCAGCATCGCTCGACGTTGTCTGTCCACGCTGGGAGTCGCGGACGCTTTCGATCCTCAGAGTATAGTGGGCCGAGAAGAAGCCAAACCCAAACCTCACCCTGAAGGAATTCTCAAACTACTGGATCACTGGGGCGCCAACGCCTCGGATTCACTCATTGTGGGGGATTATCACTATGACCTGCTTGCGGGACGAGCAGCCGGCATCGCCACGGTCCACGTAGACCCTCGCAAGGACTACGCCTGGCCCGAATCCAGTGACCTTTGCGTGGAAAGTTTGTCTGTTGTTGACCGAGAAATCCGCAGTCTAGCCTCACGGCGCCGAGGGGAATTATCTTAGGACTATTCCGCTCCGCGCATCTTCACCCGAAGCGCCTCACGCTCTTCGGGTGAAAGCTGATTAAAATTTTCCCACTGCTCTCGGATGACTTCGCGCTCTTCCGGAGTGAGTTCCTTCAAGCGTTCTTGCCGTTGCCTCAACTTCTTTCTCTCTTCAGGCGACATGGATCGATACCGCTCAAATCGCTCATCCCAATTTTTCTGCTGTGTCGGAGTCATGTCCTGCTGCTCCTGGAAGCGCTTCCTCTTCTGCACCCGCTCTTCGGGTGGCATGTCCTTCCACTGCTTTCGCAGGCGTTCTTTTTCAGCCGCAGGCAACTCGTCCCTGTGCTCTTGATCCCTCCGATGCTTTCGGCTTTTGCTTTGCGGTTCCTTCTTCTTTTTTTCCTTCCGCGCCGCTTTCATCTCTTCGCGCTCTTCGCGCGTTAGCTTGTTCTTGCGATTCTCGTTTTCTTCATTCCGCTGAACAACCTCACCCGAAGCGTCCCCGCCTCCTCTTGCAGCCACCGTTCCAGGAAAGCTCAAGCTCACCAAAAGGGTCAAACCGATAGTAGAAAACCAAAATGCTCTGCTCATGATCGTGTTGCCTTTCCCGAAAACAGGTCGGGGCGTTGTTCCCTGGCCATCGCTTCCACTACATCCAGGTCTTCCAATAGCTCCATTTCTTCAATGGTTTCAAAATCGACGGAGAATAGAAGTTCTTCTTCCTCCAACCCCTCAACCAAGACAATGGGTTCGCGCTCGTCCCCAGCGTTCTCGATCACGGCTTGGGACGAGTCCTGATTCGCCACTGACCCGGAGACGGGATCTTCGTTGAAACGCACCACGGCAAGCAATACCAGCACCGCGGCCGCAGCGAGCAAGGGGGCGGACCAAGTCCAACTCGCGTTGTTCGCCGGAGAGCTAGCGTGGATCGCAGGTGGCACCGATTCAGAGTCGAGGCCGCGATTCTCCTCCAGCCGAATTCGATCTTTGATGCTCGTCAGCAATAGGCCAGGCACATCGGGTGCCTGCAATCCAAGTAGGAGATTGTCCACTGAATTCAGATTCGCCAAGAACGCAGAGCATGCAGGGCAACTGGACAAGTGTTGCCCCACGATCGCCTCGCGCTCTACCGACAACTCTCCATCGATATAGGCCGAGAACTCTTCCCGCAAGGAACGGCACTCTTGATCCACCTGATCCAACTGATCCAACTCAAGATCTCGCTCATCGTTACTCATGATCTCACCTTTCTATTTTTGCTCATCCGTTTCTTACTCATTGAGGCTCACTAGTTGCGCCAAGGTTTGTCGCCCGCGATGCACCAGGGACTTCACTGATTTTTCCGTGGTATCCAATACCTGAGCCACTTCTCCATAGGACAAACCATCGACACTGGACAACCAAAGGGCTGCGCGTTGGCGCTCCGGCAATTTTGCCAAGGCCGTCTCAACCCGCTCCATCTTTCGGTCTGTATCCACTCGTTCATCACTGGGAAGCTCTTTCGATTCCAAATTCCTCACCACTCCAAAACGGCTAGCACTCCCTTGATCGCTCATGCCATCACCGTCCTGTTCCCCATATCCCTCTTCAATGCGCCAATGCGGTTGTTTGCGGACAGCTCGGCGCAATTCATTCAGGGCGAGATTCGTGCCAATTCGATACAACCAGGTCGAAAATCGAGCCTCCGCTTTGTAGCGATCACGCGCCCGATACACTCGCAGGAAAGCCTCCTGAACAACCTCTTCAGCTAGCGCCGGCTCCCCCAATATCCGCTGCACGTAATGCAATAAGGGCTGCGACCAGCGCGCAAACAGAGCGTCGAAAGCCGTGTCGTCACCTTCGCAAAAGCTGAGCATCCATTGTGCACTGTCGTCGATGTCGACCACTCTTCTTTTTCCTGCCATCCCTTCTATAAACCCACAGCTGCCCTAAAGGTTGCGACTTTTTTAGCTTTCATGCCGGTTCATTGGTCCCCGCTGCAGATTCGGACAAACGCGCCCACAAGGCGGGCAGTACTTCAGCCAAGGGATCTTGGAGCTTCCAGTCGGCCAGGGCATCAAAATCCGTCGCCGAGCGAGTGAGGATGGCCGTTTGGGCGCCAGCCTGTTTTGCCTGGGAAAACATCTGGTTGATGGGGCCTACGACCAATGAGCTGCCGATGGCCACAAAAAGATCACAGCTCCTGGCCGCTGCGAAAGCACGCTCCAAATCGGCGGCTACCAAGCTCTGGCCAAAGGAAATGACCGCGGGTTTCCAGGGGCCTCCACAGGGGCAGCAGGGAACGGCGCAGCCTTCTTCCCACTGCCGCTGTCCGACTTCACGAGGGGCTCGATCTCGGCAATCCATGCACTCCACCAGGCTATCAGTGCCGTGAATGTTAATGAGGCGCTGGGGAGGGAAGCCGCTGCGCTCATGCAAGCCATCCACGTTTTGCGTCACCAGCAATTGGACTCGATTCGCCCGGGCCAGGGACGTCAATGCGTCATGCGCAGGATTGGGCGAGGCGGCGCTGATCAGCTCCCAGGTCTCACCCTTGTAGCGCCAGTATTCCTCGCGCGCAGACTCCCTGGCTAAAAACGCCTGCAAGGTAACGGGCTGGTAATTCTCCCATCGACCACCGGGCGAACGAAAATCGGGGATGCCGGAGGCGGTGGAAAGACCGGCACCCGTAAGAACAACGACCTGTTCGGCTTGCCGCCAGGCCTCACTCAAAGCGCGTACAGCGTGTTCCTTTTCACTCATATTCGACGAAACAATCCCTTCGCGTGCGGGCAACCTGTCTTCTATGCTCACCAACTATTGCACGAGAGTCCATGCATTGTCCGAAGAAGCTGGCCGAGGGAGCGAGCAATGCCATTCAAAGCGGATGTGAGCCAGTGGATTGCCGAACGCGGTGAGGGCGAGATCAGTCACTGCGAACCCCTGGCTGGAGGCGACATCAACGAGGCGCTTCGACTCACCACGAGCAAGGGCACGAGTTATTTTCTTAAAACCCACACCAACCCTCCCCGCCAGATGTTTGAGGTGGAAGCCTTGGGATTGGAGGCGCTGCGAGAGGCCTTGGCGCGCTGCCACTCGACGGCGTTACGAGTTCCTCAGGTTTTTCTCTCGGGAAAGTCGTTTCTTCTGTTGGAAGACCTGCGTCCCTCCACCAAGTGCCGCGATTACTGGGAACTCTTGGGCCGCGGGCTCGCGTATCTTCACAAGGACACCCGCCCGTGTTTTGGATTCACGCGAGAACGCGAGGGCAAAACCAGCCAGGTCGATAATTACTGCGGTCTCACCCCCCAACCCAACCCCCCCACCCCGGACGGATACAGTTTCTTCGCCGAAGCACGACTGCTCCACCAAACCGAACTGGCCATGGCCAAAGGCTTGCTCAACCGGGCAGATCTGCGAGACATGGAAAGTCTTTGCCAACGACTTCCCCAACTCATCCCCGAACAACCGGCCTCACTCATCCATGGAGACCTTTGGTCGGGCAATGCCCATACCGGACCCGCCGGTGAACCGGTACTCATCGACCCCGCGGCTCACTGGGGCTGGGCCGAAGCAGAGATCGCCATGACGCGACTTTTCGGGGGCTTTGCCCCGGCCTTCTATCAAGCCTATTTGGAAACAAGACCTCTCGATGCCGGATGGGAAGACCGGTTGGATCTCTACAATCTCTACCATGTGCTCAACCACGCCAATTTATTTGGTCAAGGATATGTAGGCCAAGCGAGAACGATTTTGCGAAAGTACCTGTAACTTGGATCGAAGTGAGAAGTCAGCCCCGGGCAGCGGATGGTGAGAGAGGAGTAAGCATGGGACGAAAATCAAAGGGCAAGCGAGAAAAGCGCCCGAAGAATCGTTCTCAAGCCGTTGAAAGCCCTCAAGGCAGCGAAAAAAAAGAAGCGCCGAAACCGCATCCCAAATCCAAGGAAGCGGCGGCAGCGGCCGGGCCCGATCCGGCCGAAGAGGCAAAGCTCTTTTGGACCGGGATGGCCCTCACCTTGCTGGGTGCCGCAATTCTTCGCACGATCTATCTCCTTCAGACATTATCCATCCCTCTCTACAAAGATTTCCTCTTACTCGACTCCTCACAATTCAAAGCCATGGCAGAAAAAATTGCCGGAGGCGACTGGGTCGCGGGCACGGAGGCTTACTCCCTCGCTCCTCTGTATTCCTATTTTCTCGGCGCCTTGCAATGGCTTACCGGCCCCGACAATCTCAACGTCTTCATTGCGCAACAAGGCCTTGGCCTGGTCAGCATTTTACTAACGGGTCTCATCGGGCGCGCTTGCTTTAATGCACGGGCAGGAGTCGCCGCCGCGGCCTTGCTGGCCCTCTATGGCCCCATGGCGCTCTTGGAACTGAAGCTCATGGCCTCCAGTCTGGCCCTCTTCCTCAGCCTGGGTTCCATCGCTCTCTTGCTACTGGCCCGCGCAAAGCACTCCTTGCTCATCAGCCTGATCGCAGGCCTCGTCATTGGACTTACCTGCTTAGCGCGTCCCAACACCCTACTGCTTTGCCCTTTTGCAGCCTTTTGGTTGATGTGGGATGGCAAGGCCTGGAGCGACGCCGGGCGCCGCCTGGAGTTCGCTCGCGTTCCCGCGGTCGTCCTGCTCACACTCGGCGTGCTACTGACCATTTCCCCCGTCACCCTACGAAACTACAACTTGGAGAAAGAGGTCATCCTGATTTCTTCTCAGGGTGGGATCGCTTTCTATCAAGCCAATAACAGACTTTCCAAGGGGACCTACGCCAAACCACCCGGCTTTACGGGCAATGCGGCGTCGCAAAGCAGCGAAGAAAAAACCCTGGCCGAAAAAGAAGTCGGGCATGAGCTCACGCGCAAAGAAGTCAGCCGGTTCTGGTTTCGCAAGGGACTCGCCTTCCTCACTCAGAATCCTGGCAAAGCCACAAATCTCATGGGCATGAAGTTTATTCGCTGGATCGGCAGCCAAGAACTTTCCACCGAATACGTCCTTCCCACTGAGCGCCGCATGACCTGGACCTTATGGCTGATGCCGATTCCCTTTGGCCTGCTGCTCGCCCTGGCCCTGGCGGGGTTGCGCGCTCCGGGGAAACGCGATGACCGGCACGCGCTGCTCGGTCTCTTCATTTTCGCCAACCTCTTCTCCATCATGATTTTCTACGTCTCCTCACGCTACCGACTCTCCGCCGTGCCCATCCTCTCCGTCTTTGCCGGCGCCGGGCTCACTGAGATCCTTGCGCGCTACCAAAATCCACGCACAAGGGAGAAGCTTTTATCATGGGCCATCCCTTGCCTGGTGGTGCTTGCCATCTCCCTCATCCCCTGGCACAAGGGCTACCAGGTCCAAGCCTATAATCAGTATTATAATTTGGGGAATAGCTACTACGATCGCGAACGCTACGGGCAAGCCGAGGAGTATTATCTAATCGCGTTAGAGAAACTCGATTGGAAATGGCAACTCCACTACAACCTTGGCAACACCTATCGACGCCTCGAAGAGTGGGACAAGGCCGCCGCGCAGTACGGGCGAGTCGTCGAGATCAACCCGAAGTTTTCCCGAGCCAGAAAGCGCTTGGAGAATGCAAAAATAGAAGCAAAGAAAAAGGCGGCCACGCAGGCCGCCCCTTAAACTCAATACCTGACTAGAATCCGACTAGAGAACGTTCTCCGCCAGGAAGCGAAGCACCTCGGGATCGCGGACCATCACACTCATGCTCGTAATGGGGCTCTTCTTCCAATCCTGAAGCCGCTCTTTGATGCGATCCAGAGGACCCGACAGGGAGATCTCGTCGGCCAGCGCATCGGGCACCGCTTCGCGGGCCTCGGCGCGCTTTCCCTCGTAGTACAGGTCCTGAACCTTCTGTGCTTCGTCCCCAAAGCCCATGCGCTCCATGAGTCTCTTGTGAAAATTTTCTTTGCGCGATCCCATGCCTCCCAGGTAGTGCGCCATGATGAATTTCATGGGCAGCAGCGCCTCTTCCAAGGTATCCGCCACATTCACAGGAACTTGGGCTGCGATTTCCCAACCCTCGGGCCGGTCTTTGATGGACTCCTCAAAGACATTCACACGATAAGGGGAGATAAAAATCGGCAGCCAGCCATCAGCGATTTCTGTCGCCAGTTTTATATTCTTGGGACCTTCGGCACCCATATACACAGGGATGTGTTTGCGGAAGGGGTGCGTAATGGACTTCAGCGGTTTGCCCTGCTGGGTGCTACCGGGGCCGGTATAGGGTAGTTGGTATTGATTCCCGGCAAATTCCACCGGCGCCTCGCGCGCAATCACCTGACGGAAAATCTGCATCCATTCTCGCGTGCGCTCCAGCGGTCGCTTGAAGGGTTCACCATACCAGCCCTCCACCACTTGCGGGCCAGAGACGCCCACACCCAGGAGGAGTCGTCCCTTGGAGAGATGATCGATGGTGAGTGCCGTCATGGCCGCCGCCGTGGGCGTGCGCGCCGACAACTGCATCACGGCAGTACCCAACTTGATCTTCTCGGTATTGGCACCAATCCAACAAAGAGGCGAAAAACAATCGGACCCATAAGCTTCTGCCGTCCAAACAGAGTCGTAGCCCAAACTCTCCGCTTCCTTGACCAGGTCAAGGGGGAGATAGGGGTCCTTCATCCAATATCCGAGAGTGAGTCCGAGCTTTAGTGTTCTATTTTCCATAGCGGAGAAATCTAGCTTGGATCACTTAGATTTGCCGCTTGGCCCGGGCCAAGTCCCCAAAATTCCAATATTTCTGCGACATGAGTTGGGAGGGGCACAGATTGCGCTGAGCGGTCAACAGGCTCGCGCCCAGGCCCGGATAGCGTTCATCCAACTCCGAAAGCAAGGCTTTCATTTCGCCTCGGCGCTGCTCGGGCTGCGACCCACATAAGTTGCAAGGGATGACAGGGACTTCCAATTCCTCGGCATAACGGATCAAACTCTGCTCGGGAATGGTGCACATGGGTCGAATCACGGTGTTCCTACCGTCATCACTCAAAAGCTTGGGCGGCATTGAAGACAATTGTCCTACGAAGAACATATTGAGCAGCAGGGTCTCGTTTAAATCATCTCGATGATGACCCAAGGCAATCTTTGTATACCCCTGCTTATGGGCATGACTATAGAGCGCACCCCGACGCAGGCGCGAACAGAGTCCACAATAGTTTTTACCGGGTGGCGTTTTATCGGTGACGATGGAATACGTGTCTTGCGAAATGATGCTGAGATGCAGTCCCCGCTGCGCCAACCACGCACGATAAGCTTCGGGCTCAAACCCCGGCTGGGCTTGATCGAGCAAAACGGGATGAAGGCTAAACGAAAAGGGTGCGCGCTTGCGAATCTCTTCGAGTTGCAACAACAAGATGGTGGAATCCTTTCCACCTGAGACCGCGACAAGTACACGGTCCCCTTCTTCCAACATCTGGAATTCAGCTATGGCCGATACCATGTTTTTTCGAATTGTGTCAGCGAGATTCTGTGCCAAAACGCGATCCTTTCTTCCCTGCAGAAGAAAGAACCCTACCTCGCTTGATGAGACTGAATCAATCGGATCATCTCGGAATCTTTATTTTTCCGGGCCAGGTCCAAGGGTCGAAGCCCACGAGCATCGGCGGCATCGAGCTGCGCGCCCAAAGTGAGCAGCTCTCGCACCGCATCAACGTTTTTCTCCCCTTCCGCAATGGCATACAGCAACGGCGTGCGACCCTCAACATCGACCTCGTTGATTTCGACACCCGCTTCGACCATGAGACGAATCCCGGCGCGTTGGCGTTCCTGCGTCATGAACAAAGGAACCAAAGCTCGCTGAAAAACGCTCTGCCCCTCCGCCACAAGGTGAATATTGGCCCCGGCTTTAATCAAGACTTTCATCACATCAATATGCCCGTACTGGGTAGCCACCATGAGGGGAGTGACACGCAAGGCCTCATCCGTCTCTTCGGATGCGTCGGGCGAGAGCCCCTGGGTCAATAACTTTTCAACAACTGGGCGCTTCCCTTTGGCCGCCGCATCCAGCATGCGCCTGATGGTTTCTCTGCGCACATCCTCTTCGAGATCGCCAATACCCCAACCCGCGGTGCTGCTTTCGGCAAGGCTGCGAATTTCTTCTTTCACCAGCGGAGCCAGGTGAGCCGCGATACTGCGTTCACCAGCCTCGGCAGCACATAAAAGTGCGGACACGCCCTCGGCGTTCACTGCGTTGAAATCCGCTCCTGCAGCGAGGAGTCGATGTACACATTCCGAATAGCCCGCCCTGCAAGCCAACATCAGCGGCGTAAGCCCTTCTTCATTTGCCTGTTCAAGATCCGCCCCTGCCTCGAGCAACAGCTCGACGACCTGCTCGTCCCCTTCCCCGGCAGCAACCGCCAAGGGCACGGTCACACCACTTCCGTGTACGTCGGCGCCCTCCGCTAGTAATTCATGGACAATCAAAGGACTCCCCGCCTCGATGGCCGCAATCAATGGAGTGGTATAGCGAGAGTGTGAAACATCACCCGACAAACCCGACATCACGCTCTGCAAAGGGCCGGAAAAGACTCGAAGCTTGGATCCGAGCAACTCGTGATTCACCTGAGTCAGGGCATCACTTCCCAATCCCGAATCGCGCAGCGTGGCCGCGGCCAACTCATTGGGATTGGCACCCGCTTCCAGTACCGCAGTGACCAGCTCGATTTTATCTGTAGCGACTGCAGCAATCAGCGGTGTGCGTGAACGCTGATCGCGACCCTCCAGTCGCGGATCATCAGCGAGCAAGCTCTTTAAGCCCTCTACGTCTCTCGCCTCAATGCTCAGAAAAATAGGAGCACAGCGAGCGTCGGCCGCCTCACTGCGCGCGGGAATCAGGCTTTCTTGAGATTCCAAAGAACTGACCCGCCTTACCTTCTGCCAAGCCATCTCGATTCGATAGGCTTCTTCAAAGACCTCTTGAAAGCTGTCTGCTGTGAGGGGTTCGACGCGTTTAAACTTGGTCTGCTCCAGTTCGTGCTTCAATAACGCGTAGAGTTGGCTAACGGTCGTTCCCTTGGAGACCACACGCCGGTTCACCAAGGAAGGCAACGCCTTCTCATTGCGCTTCGAGTTCGTCACCGTCAGCAGGCTTCCATCGTCGTAACGCACAATCAGATCGAACCAACTCCCCTGCTCTGGCTGCTCGTAGAGAACGGCGGAACATCCTTCTTGAGGGTGTGCCAGCACGCCCATCTGGGTATCCCCCAGGTCTTTGGCCAGGTAAGCCCCGATCTTGACGAAACCCAACTCCCGGAGTTCGCGCATGGCCTTGCGCACAAATCGCTCACGCTTCCATGTCACTTGGCGCAAGGGGATCAATTGAGTTTCACAGGAAGCTTCCGTTTGCCCTGACCCGACAGACAAAGTGATGGGTTCTTTCTTTGTGTTCCAAATCGGCAGGCAGGAAAGCAGCACAGCTATGCTTCCCAGCACGATTAAAAACAACCCCAATCCATCTTGAATCAAACTTTCCACGCATGGCCCTCAATACGCGGGGCAAGAGCGCCCGACACGTCTTTGAGGGTCATCGACAACTTATGGAAAAACCTTTAGGAAACAGGCTCCTAGAATAGACGGATGCCGCTTGCCGTAGCCCCCTACTGCCGGGGAAGCCAGGGAATGCAGCTACTTACCTTGCGCTGGTGTTCCGCGTACCCTGAGCGACGCTGCAGATTCCGCTCCTCGAGCAGTGGAATGCTGACAAAGGCGAACATCAGGGTGATGGTCAGGGGCCCGATAAAGGTCCACCAGTAGGAGCCGGGATCGGCAGCCAAAGCAAACAGGTACAGCCCCCACCAAAAGAGAAGCTCACCAAAATAATTGGGGTGCCGGGTATAGGCCCAGAGACCGGAATTCAGGATTTCCTGACCCTCTTTGCGAGTCGAGACGAAGGTGTGCAACTGGCGATCCGCTGTCATCTCAAACCAAATTCCCAGCGAAACCACCAAGAGAGCTACGAGGTCGAGGCTGTTTAACGCATGGGTACCCGTCGACAGCGCGGGGTAAAGAACCAGACAACCCAAGAAGACTTGGATCGTTGGGAAAAAATGGATGCCCGCAAGATCAATGGCCCAATAGCGATCACCCCACTTCTCACGCAAATCAGCATAACGCCAATCTTCGTGATCCAGGCCTTGCCAGCCGCGCACCCAGTTATATGTCAGTCGAATTGACCACGCCAAAACCAACCCGGTCACCAGCATTCGCCGGGTCACACTCACTTCGTCAGTTTCGGGTGAAAAGGCCCAAAACAGGGCGATGAGCGGAGGAGCCACGCTCCAATAGGGGTCGTACATGCTTGAATTTTGAAACAACCGGCTAAAAGAAAAAATCGTGAGCGTGGCAACCAGGTCGGCGACCAAGGCGATGATGATGGTGCTTTCCGAGCCGTCGTTGACCAGCGCGCAGGCGATCCCCAAAGCCACGGCAAAGGAGACGATGTAGGCACGGCGAACCCAGGCCAGGGAACGATCTTTATCACTTTCTACGGGAAGCTGTGCGCCCTCAGGGCTTGAATCAGTCATGGGAGTTTCCTCATTCATCCATTGCTCACGCGTCCTCACCTACACTCTCGTGACCCTAGGGCACAGCCCTTGGGGATGCACGCCCGAGCCTCTGGACCCTCTTGCGACCCAGGGGGCTCGTCTTTCAATACTAGCCTGGTCATAAGCAACACTGAGGAAGGTCATACGCACCTGGATTCCCTAAATTGAAAATATGAAGCCAACGCTTGTTAGTACCTGATTTATAAGAGCTTTTCGCCCCGCAGGTAATCAAGTAGCACTCTATTTTTCCCGATAAGTAAAAGAATACAGGAAGGTATAACCCTTCAAATAACTGGACCCTCGACCATGGAGAACAACAAATCGATTCGACAATTTTTTAGCTATGCCACGCTTGTCATCAGCACGACACTTCTTTGCAGTTGCGCCATCCCATTACGTGTCAGTGACGTCAACGGAGACTTATTCACCTCCCCGGAAGAATTAGAAGCCAAGGCCAGCAGCCTCACTGCACAAATGGATATCCAAGAGACCTTCTCTCATCTTGAAATTGACAAGTCACTTTTTCGCAGGCTCTCCACCCCAGAGACCCAAACCTGGATCTACGGCCACTCGGAGGTCCAAGGCACCCCCGAAGACCTGGAGCGCTTCCGTATCATCATGTCAGGTTATGCCGCTTACGAACTTCCTTATAAGCGCATCGCACGCGGAGGTCGTCTATCCTTAACGGGTCACGTCATTGTAGCCAAAGACGGCTATGACCAGCGCCTGACTTTGATCTTCAACAAGGGCCTGCTCGTAAAAGCCATCGTCGGCGGAAATTCCACGGTGGATGACGAAGAATCGAACACCCTCTGGTCCTATGTCGGGGGCATGGCTACCAAAGCAGCCAAGGGCGTATTGCCATAAAGCGACCCGGCCACAAACGCCTGGCACGCAATTCATTAGCGATTCAGAACATCGGACCATACAATTCAGCCGATGGAAAATTCAAATCAGACTGCGTGGAAACAGCGCACCTATCGAATCATTTTCGAAGCCGACACCTTTGCGGGCAAGCTCTTTGACATCGTCCTCATCGGTGTGATCTTCACCAGCATCATTGCGGTCATGCTCGAGAGTGTCACCTCGCTACAGAAAGTTTACGACCCCTGGTTCCAGATTGCCGAGTGGGCCATCACTGCCCTCTTTACCGTGGAATACGTCGTACGCCTCTCCTGCGTACGCAACCCCCTTCGCTACGCCGTTAGCTTCTTCGGCATCGTCGACCTTCTGTCCATCCTGCCGACTTACTTGAGTTTGCTCTTCCCAGGAACGCAATCCCTGGTCGTTATTCGCGCCCTACGGCTCCTGCGCATTTTCCGAGTGCTCAAATTGACCCCCTACCTCAAAGGGGCCAACGTACTCGTAGTAGCTCTGCGCACCAGCCGACATAAGACCATCGTCTTCCTTGTATCCATTCTGGTCTTGGTCCTCATTTTGGGTTCCGCCATGTACCTGGTGGAGAACGGACAGGGCAGTGGATTTACCAGCATCCCACGCTCCATGTACTGGGCGATTGTCACGATGACCACGGTCGGTTATGGGGACATCATCCCCAGCACTGTCCTGGGCCAGATCATCGCTTCTTTCGTGATGATCTTGGGCTATGGGATGATTGCGGTACCCACTGGCATCGTCACGGCTGAAATTGTTCAAGCCGCCGGTGTAAGAACCATCACGACCAGAGCTTGTCCCGAATGCTTTACCGAGGGGCACGAGAAGCGCGCAGACTTTTGTAAAAACTGTGGGGAACCCCTCATCCCCATGGCCAGCGAGTAGCCGACCCAAGAACGGCTTGGGCCTTCACCCCTTTTTCTTCTTCGCTTTACCACCCGCACCGTTGCGCTCAATCAAGGCGAAGGGAACATCAAACAAAGAACCATCTACAATACGTTTCACGAAAGCACGCGTACGCTTCGGCCGAAGCACCAGCGCTTGAAACCGACCGAAACGTTTTCCATCCACCATCACCAACTCTCCCAACTCAGGCGCCCCGGCCTTACGTCGATGCTTTCCCGGCGGATGTTTGTCGATGGAGAAATCAATGGCCTCGGCTGGCAGCGGAAGAGAGTAAATGCCGTAAGCCATCCAACACAGCTCGCGCAACACTTCCTTGAATTCCTTTCCATGCGGCTGCCGCTCCCCTCCCGCACGAACGGTCACCACATGATGAGCAAACTCGTGCAAGACCGTCGCCACATTGCACCCGCGCGGACCAATGACCATGCGCTGCTTGTCATAGTGATAACGCCCGAACATTTGACCGCGAGTTGAGAACTCAATCGATGGCATGGGCACAGAGAAAATCAGTGAGAGTCGCTTCAATAATTCTTGCGCTTGGGTCTCGTCTTCCAAGCAAATCGATTGCAACGCATCGGTAAGGAATTGCAAACCGAATTCACCACGAACAGGCTTATTGTCTTTGATCGCGGTCTCGTCAGAGACTGCGGCAACCTCGCTGGATTCCAGGCTTCGTTTTTTCACGATACCTCCGAAAGGTCCGGAGAGCGCCTTCGCTCCATCAACAAGAGGACAAGACCCAGCCCACCCACCGCGACAAAACCCAAGCTACACAGAACTGCGCCGAGTCCTCCCGTCGCATCAGGCATGGCGTACTGAAGATGTGGAGGCGCCCCTTTCAACAAGCCCCAAGTGCCGTAGAAAAAGCTGATCAACGCAATGCTCCGAGTCCTGGTCGGCGTTTCCAACTGGGGAAAAGCCACCGCCGCGCTGGCAGTGAGCAGCACTCCCCCCAACAAACCGAGAAACCCGAGCGATTTGATCACAGCCGAACCCGCTTGCGCCACGCTTGACGCCAGTACAACCCCCAACCCAAAAGAGCACAAACCCTCAACAAGCAAGAGCCCCGCCATCAGGATGTACAACACTCTCGTCATTGCGCACTCCGTTATTCACTTACACACTTACACACTTACACACGAAAGGGATAGCGCCGAAAGAATGGCAGCGAAGGGGCTCTCGACCAAAGACCAGCCGGCTATTTAGCTTGTGCACCCAAGAGGAAAAAATCAGTTAATTCCTCGGCACTTGTCAGGCAGGCATCGTCTTCGGGCCTGTGCAATTGTGCAGTGACAGCGCCGGCCACCAGTTGCGTCAAGTACATGGCAAATTTCGCTGCATTGCCCTTTCGAAACTCACCGGCCTCCATCCCCTTTTCGAGAATCTCAGCCACAAAGCCACCATAGTCTTCGACTTCGCGCCGAATTTCAGCGGAAGAAACGCTGGTACCGAAGGGACTGATATCGGGTGCCCCGTGGAGTGCCTGCCGAAAGGCTTGATGGTCAACGGCGTGCCCCATGGTCTCGCGCACGAGACTTCGCAACTGTTCGGTATAGCCACTCACCGATTGTGCGCTCTTGCGCAGACGATCCATCATCTGATCGTGTTCTTCGGCAAAGGTTCGGGCCAGCAACTCATCCTTGTTCTTGAAGTACAAGTAGAGCGTACCTTTGGCGACCCCTGCTTCTTGCGCGATCCGATCCATGGAAGCGTCGGGATAACCCACCTCCATAATCACACGCCGAGCAGCATCAATGATCTCCCCCGTGCGGAAGACCTTGAGAACCTCATCTCTACTTTGCGAACTTGCGTCAACAGGCACCCATCACTCCCACTTTCCCCAAAGTCCATTCCCCAAAAAATGAGCACCTCAGAGACTGAAGTGTACCTCTCCACCCCTATAAAACCAAGCCTGACCGAGGTTCACTTGGGTGGCATACGCAGTGCTCCATCGAGGCGTATGGTTTCGCCATTCAGCATGGGATTGCTCACGATATGCGTGCACAAAGAAGCAAATTCCGCGGGAACACCAAAGCGGTGAGGAAAGGGGATGTTGGAAATCAGCGCATCTTGCATGGGTTGAGGCGCGAGCAACATGAGGGGGGTGCCGAAGAGACCGGGCGCAATGGTATTGCAACGAATCCCTGCCTTGGACAAGTCACGTGCAATGGGAAGCGTCATGGCAACCACACCGCCCTTGGAGGCCGCATAAGCCACCTGACCAATCTGCCCATCGAAAGCACCAATGGAGGCTGTGTTGACGATGACCCCGCGCTCGCCGTGCTCGTTGGGTTCGTTCTCCAGCATTTTCGAGGCTGCCAAACGAAGTACGTTAAAGGTTCCAATGAGATTGATCTCAATGACCAATTTAAAATTATTCAAGTCGAAGGGCGTTCCATCCCGAGCCACCGTTCGCCCGACAGAACCAATGCCCGCGCAGTTCACCGCCACGTGAAGTCCTCCGAAGGCAGCGTGGGCTTTATCGACAGCACGACTCACTTCATCGGGATCCGTCACATTGGCTGCCACGGCAATGGCAGCGTCACCGATGTCGCTCGCGACAGCTTCGGCCTTTTCCTGATTGAGATCCAGCACACACACTCGAGCGCCTTCAGCCGCCAGGGCGCGGGCCGTCGCCTCCCCCAAGCCAGAGCCACCCCCAGTCACCAAGGTACCCAGTCCATGAAGATCCATTGTTTGACTCCTTCTCAACTCAAAAGATTTGCAATGCTCGCCTGAAAAAAACAACAACCCTTCCCTGCCATCGATGAAGGCCTGAGAAGGGTCGTTGAAAGAGTTCTTTCATTTCCGAATTAAAGAACGAAGTTAGCCTTCGAGTCCCCACGTCTTTTTATTGGCCTCGACGTCATCGGGGTCCGGCGAATCGTGCTCACTGATTTCGGGAACCTCAAATTCGTCGCTGCCAGCAATTTTGGCGTTCAAATCGACGTCGTCTTGGAACACCTCGGGAACTTCCTCGTCCTCGTAAATCGCCTCCCAGGGGCACTCAGGTGCGCATACACCACAATCGATGCACTCCTCGGGGTCGATGTAAAGTTGGTTGGGAAAAGCTTGTTTATCGTCACCCGTGTACTGCTTAATGCAGTCGACCGGGCAAACGGCCACACAGGCTCCGTCGACTTTGTCGCGGCACAATCGGGTAATCACTAAGGGCATCCGTCTCTCTCCTATACCTACGCGGTAACGCTGAAAATTAGGCCGGGGATCTTAGAACGAGATCCTGGCAAACGCTCGTTTTCTATACTTGACTAAACAGTATAGAATCCTATCCTCTGCGCAATGCACCTATTGGCTCAAGAGGAATATGGCCTGCGCTGCCTGCTCCAGGTGGCCAATGGCCCCAGCGATCGACCCATGGCTATCTCGGACATTGCCGAGGCGGAAGGGCTTAGCTTGGAGTACTCGGCCAAGCTCTTACGGCAGTTGCGCATTGGTGGGCTTCTGGAAAGCCGGCGGGGCGTGAGTGGAGGCTATTGGCTGACGCGACCTGCGGAAGAAATCTCGGTGTGGGATGCCCTGCAGGTGCTGGGCGGGACCTTCTTGTCAGAGGCATTCTGCGAAGAGCACCCGGGACAAGCCACCAGCTGCCTGCGCAATTCCAATTGCGGAATTCGACCTATGTGGGAATTGATTGAAAGCAGTCTGCGGGAACTGCTCAGCAACGTAAACATTGCAGAACTCAACAATGGAGAATGCTGCATGCGCGAGCGACTGGGAATGCCCGTCGCCGAAGACAGCAAGCACCTCGCCATTGCAGAAAAATCGTAACCAGAATAAACAAAACGAGAATCGAGCAACCCTATGTTACAAATCGAAGAAAAAAAGAGTGTTGAGAACAAAGACCTCCAGGTGACGCAACGCGCCGCACGCCAGATCACCAGCCTCATGGAACGAGATGAGAGGGAGGGCTGTTTTTTGCGCATTCGCGTATTGGGCGGTGGTTGTAGCGGAATGCAGTACAACCTGAGTTTCGAAAACGATCAAAGAGACGACGATTTAAGTTGGGACTCCCAGGGCGTCCGTGTCATCACAGACCCTGCCAGTTTTGAATACGTGGCCGGTTCCACCGTGGACTTTGAAGACGGCTTGAACGGAAGCGGATTTAAAATCGGAAACCCCAACGCCGCCACCACCTGCGGTTGCGGAGATTCCTTCGGCATCTAGGAGTGTGCGCGGCGCAGATCAACCACCCAATTTCCACTCGGTCTCCAAGGGTTCGGCACCGGGCTCTACGCGCACCACACGCCGCTCGCGTTCGAGCTTTAGTAAGTGGGAACCCACACTCTGCGCAGCAGCCGGGTGCAAGAACTTCGGCGTGTCCGTGTAAATACTTTCAACCAAGGAATGGATAGAGGCCGGCCCCTGGTCCAAGCCGCTCAATATTTGCCGATCGCGCAGCAGGCGGTGATCGACAATGTCCAGGATGCAGTCCGATGCCTGTTGAATACGCGCACCATGGCCGGGATACAAGGCAGCGGGTTTTTCTCCCAGCAAGCGCTGCAAGGAATTGAGATAACCTCCGAGGTCGCCCCCTTGCATCAGGATCACCGTCGTACCAATGCCCTCTCCCAAGACATTGTCTCCTGTGAAAATGGCCTGCTCCTCTTCCAAGAAAAAGCACAGGTGATCGGCCGCATGCCCCGGCGTGTACAGCGCGCGCAAACAGGCCCCTTCCACCTCAAGGCATTCCCCATCCGCTAAGTGTGTGGCATCTCTTGGCACCTTGCCCGCCAGCTCCTCTTGGGCCTTGGTCCACATGTAAACGGGCAACTCTCCGAAACGCTCGCGTATGGCCTCAATGCCGCCGACGTGATCAATGTGCCCATGCGTAATGGCAATGCCTTCGATTTCGCAATTCTCGGCCTCCAGGGCCTGTTCTAACAGGTCTACGTACCCTTCAGAGTTTTGTCCCGTGTCCAATAAGATGCGCTTGCGGCCGCTGCCAATGAGAAAGGTGTTGGTGCCCGGACCTGTAAACAAATTGGGATTCAATCCCAGGACGGAACTGACGCGCTCGCTCCAGCGCATGATCTTGGGGAAATTTTCTAGCGGGTTGGTCATGTCCCCCACCTCAACGTGCAACGTTGGCTAGGAGTGTGCGCGGCAGAGGGAAGCACGCATCCATCCGTGTATCCAATCCCCCTGGCGGCGTTGCGAAAGCTTGCCCTAGCTCGCTAGGGCGGCACTTTCGCGCCTTGCCAGCGGGCTGTCTCCA
>PIVT01000291.1 GCA_003353845.1 Pseudomonadota bacterium
CGGGTCGTCGATGCTGTCCAGGACCTCCTTATCGATGTTCGGCTTTCCGGTCGCGGTCTTGTTGATCGTGATTCCAATAGCCTCAAGCGCCGGAGCAATAACGCCCGGCTTCCAGACGTCTCCCACCTCAATCTTGCAGCCCGTCTTCGCCCGGACCGTGGCCAGTGCTTCCGCCTCCTGTTTCAGCGCCCAAGCTTCCACCTGGGCTAACTTGTCCTGATCAATACGCACGCCCCTCCGCCGCATGCGAACCAGCACCGGCAGTACATCACTCTCCAGGTTGTAAATGTCCCAAAGGTCGTTGTCGTCGATCAGTCGTTCCTGCTTGCGCAGAACCTTGAGCGGTTGGTCCGCGTCCTCTTCCGCATAAACCCCCACAAACCGTGCGGGTAATCTCCACATGCCGCCCTTTGGGTCAACCCCATACGCTTGCGCAGCATCCTTCAGCATGTCTTCGGACTTCCCCGGCAGCCCATGCCGCAGGGCGATATTCTGGAGCGAATACGATTGATGTAGTTCATAAATCAGCGGATCTGCGATCTGAATATCCCGGTACTTCTCAACGTTCGGTGTGTCCAGCCCCTCTTCCCACATGTAATCAAGATCATAGCTCAGATTAGCCCCAACAAGGACACCATCGAACTGCCCAAGGTTCTCTTTCAAATAGCCCAGGACTGCAGCTTCGTCCAGGTTGTCCCCGCCCTCATGACGAAACGGCAAATAGAATTTCGGGCCGTCCTCAATAGCGAACGACAATCCGACCATGCCGGAACCCCCAACACTGCAAGGACGCCGAACCCCGATCCCTAGCTTCCGCAGCTGGGGATCATGCGTCTCGCAATCCACGGCAATCCGCTTAGCGCCTTTCCAAAATGGCAAATCCCCCATGGCCGGAGGCCGCCACGCACTGTCCGGTTTCCACAGCGGCAGTTGCAATGGCTTCATGGATAGGCTTCCATTATGTCCCGAAGCTCATATCTCCCTTTCTTTAAATCATCCTCTGATTCCCAGGAGGTGAAAACCCTAAGGACCTTCCATTCCGGGACGGTAAGGTTATTGATCGAGACGTACTCACTCAACTCCTGAGCAGAAGGCCAATCCACCATTGCTGGTGGAAGAGTTTTCTGTGTTCCAGCGGCCTCAATCAACTTGTCAACAAAGTGCAGGGCCTTTTCCAAGTCGGCCTTGCCGTTCTTGATCCGATGTCGAGTGATGTACTTTGTGATCTGGCCTTCCATGTACCAGAGGTTGTGATAGATGGCGAAGTCCCAGTGCTGGTATTTGCTCCGGTAATGGTTTCCGCCGACCTGTCTGTCATTCGCAGGCATTGATCGCCTCCTTCAGGACGTCATCCTGCCTTGGTAGGGTGAGGGTAGATGCCTCGTTGATTTCTTTCCAGAACTGAAGGGCTGGTTCTGGAAGGGCCATGCTATCCAGGGAAAGACAAGTAGCCTTCAGGGTGTCAATCATGAATCTATTGCCCATGTTATACTGCTCCCGAACCCAAAGGTAGAACTCCAGTTTGTCGCAGACGAGGATCTTGGCTATGTCCTCATATGACACGCTGTCCCGTGCTGGAAGTCCAAGGCCTAGCGTGATGTGGCGTTCGACCGACACGACGAAAGCATCCCGTGCAGTGGGTGCCGGGCTTGGTGTATCCCCAAGCCAAGCTTCCGAAACATCATGGCTCAAGCAGTGTGCCGCCAGCCTCGGGAAGTCCTCTGGCCAAAGATAATACATCAGCATCGCCACGCCCCATGAATGCGAGGCATTGTTATAGCTGCCATGATGCCGGAGGGTATGGGCTCGCTCGACCGCGCCCCCGGCCCGGCTTTGAATTACGCGTCGCACTA
>PIVT01000292.1 GCA_003353845.1 Pseudomonadota bacterium
CCACTTTACCAAGACAGTGCCCCCCCCCCCCCCTTGCTAGCTGTCCGTTTTGAACAGCGTTGAGGATGGGACGTGCGCATTGAACTTGGCGATCCTTAAGATGGCTTTTTCAGTGGGCGATTTGGCCGTTGCTTTAAGGCGAAAGCAGGCCAATGTGAACCAGGATGGGGGCGTGTGCAAAATTACCAAGGCTTATTGGAGTCGCGAAAATGTCACAGAGCTGTACGATGTCGCTTACGTAGTGGGCTCACGCAAAGAGACCGGCCTTACGGCTGATGTGCTTTCAAAACACTCAGAACCCGAACGCAGACAAAGGCGCGTGCGAGTTGCAGAAACCCGAAGTGAGCCTTCAAAACTTTTCTTTGATTTCTCGCTGTGAATGACACTTGGCTTTCACATTAACCTCTTTCCAGGCGAAGAGAGTGAAATCAGCCGGCTTCGTAAGGCTTCGGAGAAGTCAGAGGAATATCGCACTGCCGAAATCAATAAGCTAACTTGGCAAGTAAAACGCGAACGTGAGAGAACTTTGACGCTTGCGGAGAGTCAAAAAAAATGTGCGGCAGGTTTCAGAGATGCGAGCGAGAACTTGGAAAAGGAGCGCGCCCTTCGAGAAGTCGACCTGGAAAGAATGACAGCGCATGCATTAGAAATGAGCGAGGAGGCTGCACGAAGCGCGACCGAGGAGGCTAAGGCTAGACATGCGGCGATTTTAATCGAAGTAAAAAGAGGCCAAGCCTTGAAGCGAGCCGAAAATGCGAAACGATTGGCTGTTCTCCAGAAACAATTAGGTGCCGCACAGGCAGCTAGCCATCGCCTTGAAGCTGGCGTAGAAGAGCTGCTAGCGGACGCTGCTGCAGCCCGTGAAGCCGAAGTATCGGAATTAAAGTCGAAAATTGATGGCGCAGTTTCGGAGCTTGCAAGGGCGCTCAAAAATCAAAGTGCTCAGAAAGACTCACCTCCCAAAACACCCGCTTCACTCAATGATGTTGCGAAGCGCCTCGAGATCCCGATAGAGAAGCGTCTCTCGAGTGAAACCGGTAGAACAAAGAACCGCTTTCAAGACTTGAGCAGCCGAGATAAGGCAACCCTCGTCAACGGTACTATTCGCTGCGTTGAGAAAATAATTCAATCTGCTTTCTCCCGGGACTCGGAGGCTTTTGCGGCTGCAATTTACGATAGCCATGGGTTTCGCGCTCTCTTTCCGGCTTTACGTGATTTGGAGAACCGCGTTGAGGAGCTTGAGAAAGCTAGGGCTGAGCTAGAGCGCGCATTGGAGTGGCACCAGAGCCGGCAGTCGGAGTTGAAGGAAAGGAGCCGCGATCTCCGAAATAGGGAGGAGGGCCATACTGCCGAGACCACGGAACCAAGCACAGATCAACGTGGGCCGATAGTAACAGTCACAGCTGCTGATTCGATAGCCACAGCTCGGCCTTCGGGTCCGGGCGCTGGCAAGGGGCGGCCGATGCCGCAAGGGCTGTGTAATCTTGCTGATCATGCCCTTGTCACGGGAGCTTCAGCTCCTGCTGCGAGGTCGATTGTGGAGTCATCGCTTCGCTACGCTCTACCACGGCAGCATGTGCACCTCCCTGGTGTGCGCTGGTGGCAGGAGCGACGGGACGTTTTGGCCTTCAAGGCTGAAGCTCATGCCTATATGGCGGTTGCAAAAGCCAAGACGATAGTTGACGCGGGTAGCGACGAGACAAAGATGGGAAACGCGGAAGGCCAAGTGTCAACGTTCAACGTAGGTATCATTTTACTCTTCTTTTCATTACATTTTAGCCTCAAATTTACCAACACAACCAAATCTTTTAATATATGTGGGTTAGCGTCCTCGACGAGAACAACGAAC
>PIVT01000293.1 GCA_003353845.1 Pseudomonadota bacterium
CGTCGTGGTGTTCGGGTACGACCTGACTGGCACGCTGATTCAAAAGCTGGCTTCTGGCATGGGTATTTCTGACACCCGTGAAGCCATTTGGTTTGGCTCTGTTCTGCACCTGAACTCGACTGTTGCGGACATATTCACGGCTCCGGCCAACCTGGGCTATGACGGTGTTGGGATGTTCGAGGATTTCGCGGCGTTAGTCATTGGTCCTGCAAACGTCGATGGCAATGTTTACGGTGCGAACGGCTCCAATCTGAGCATCGACGTTCTGGGCGGCAATGCCTACGTCCCTGCTTCCAATTTCCGAAACAACCCGGCGCTTCCGAACGTCATCGCTCTGCCAAGCGAGGAAGTGGTTGGGTTCTTCAAGGTCTACCGGTCGGCAGATCCTGGGGTGGACATAACCTTCAACACAACCCCCACCATATTCATTGATCCGGGGCTGTACGATGACGGCTCTGGAGCACCCCAGGCTGTCAGCTCTGCCAGCTGGACAATCCAGAGAATATTCAGGGCTCGTGACGGTTCGACCTTGGTCGCTTATGGCCAAGAGATATTTTCCAGCAAGGCAACAGCCATCGAAGCCCTGGGCTCTGAGCCCTTCACTGAAAAAATGCCGCTGCCCTTGACCTTGTTCCGGGGATCGCTTGTTGTGAAAGGCAATGCGACCGATCTAAGCAATACAGCCCAGGCTGAGTTCTTCACGCAATCCTCCTTCCGGATGGCCGGGGCGCACAGCACGTCATCCAGCATCCCAGGAATTACGAATCCGGGCGGACTGAATACCAATATTCAGTTCAACGATAGCGGCACATTCGGCGGCAACTCAGATTTCACATACGACACTTCTACCAAGACCGTCGTGCTGCGATCGGAGGCGGCTGGAACAGCGGCGTTCGAACTACAAAATAACCTGAGCGCCACGGGCCTCAGCCTTGAGATCGAAAACGCTACGGGCCTAGCGACGATCGACGCGGCGCTTGGCAACTTCACGATTTCAACGACGGGCACGGACAAAGACATCTTGTTGATGCCTTCGGGGAATGTCGGCATTGACGTCACGGGAGCGACCGAAAAGCTGAGCGTGCTGGGCCTGATCAATTCTTCCGATGGGTATTCGATCGGGAGCGAGCTGGTTCTTTATGCGAATGATGCTGACTCAACGGCGGTAGGCTTTGATGCGCTTGCAACGACGCCGGGCAGTTCTGAGAATACGGCGATCGGATATGAGGCGCTCTTCGCGAATGTTGGCGGGAGCAGCAACGTCGCTGTAGGTGTCGCATCACTTTCCAACAATATCGGCGGAAACGCGAATACCGCTATCGGCCTTGGGGCAATGCTCGATAACACATCGGGATCTTTCAATGTCGCAGTTGGTACCGATGCCCTGTATGCCAACCTCGATGGCAAGGAGAACGTGGCGATTGGCATCAATTCCCTTCTTGCCAATGAAGAGGGGGATTACAATACAGCCCTTGGCTCCAGCTCCGGCGTGGATATAAACAGCGCTGCTGGGACCGGAGCCAACACCCTCCTAGGCTACAATACCGGCACCGGCATCGTCACAGGCATCAACAACACGATCCTCGGTGCGAACGTCACTGGGCTCGCTTCCACGCTCTCGAACAATATCTTGATCGCCGATGGCGAGGGAAATATCAGAATACAGGCTAATGCTTTAGGGTTCGTGGGCATGGGCATTGATCCTGTCTCGCCCCTACACCTTTATGAAGATACAACTAATACAGATGCAACTGCAGGGCTAACTATTGAGCAAGATGGTGTCGGTGATGCAGTTATGCATTATGCCTTCACCGGAATCCAAGCCTGGTCCACAGGCGCT
>PIVT01000294.1 GCA_003353845.1 Pseudomonadota bacterium
GCTCCGCCTTCTGGTATACTGTTGTACACAAGGCGAACGGCAGGCCGTGAAGCGTTTTTTACAACCGAACAGACGACCAACCCTAGCGACAATTGTCGCTTATAGTTACTCTATTGCTCGGATTCCCAGCTGGCGGGGACGGCGGGACTCCTTTCGGAAGTCGGAGCCGGACTCGACTGCGATGGAGGGAATCCGCGAGTTGACTGCTGCTCTACAATGGGGGCAGTGGAATACGAAACACGCACCGCTGTGCTACGAATTATTGTCGCAATCGCCTGGACGATCGACCCTAGACTTTCGAGCATGGCGGTGTCCTTTGATCCATTACAAATCACTCAAGATGATGACTTACGAAGTCTCGATCTATAAGAATTTCGAAGCGGTCAAAGCTGCGTGCTTCGTGTCTATACCAACTGTCCTTTATTATAGGAGGAATAGCCATGAGTGACCAGTCGCCAACGCCTGAAAACTTCGCAGCCTTTGTCGGAATCGACTGGGCCGATCGGGAACATGCCGTCTGCATGATCGCCGATGGACAGGAGACATTCGAGTCGCTGCCTCACTCGGCTGAGGAAATCGCCCAATGGGCCGCTCTGTTGGACAGGCGCTTTGGCGGACGAAAAATTGCAGTCGCTCTGGAGCAATCGCGAGGAGGCCTGGTCCACGCCTTGATGCAGTTCCCGCACTTGGTGATCTTTCCGATCAACCCGAAACAATCGGCCAGGTATCGCGAGGTCTTTGCGCCCTCGGGTGCCAAGAGTGACCCTGCCGACGCCAAAGCGATTGCCCGTTTGCTGGTCGAACATCATCGGCATCTGCGAGCATGGAAGCCTGATGATCCCCGAATCCGGGAGTTGGATCGGCTTTGTCAGTTGCGGCGAAAAGTGGTCGAAAACCGCAGGAAAACAGTGCAACAGCTTGTCGGCACGCTGAAAGTTTACTTCCCCGAGGCGATCGATCTTTTGAAAAACCTGCAAAGCGATTGGGCGTTGGAGGTCCTCGGTCGCTGGCCGTCGCTGCAGGAATTGCAACGTACCCATCCGAAGACGCTCGGCAAATACTTTCGGAAAAAAAGTCGCAGTGACGAGGACGGCGACGATCCCGTCAAGGCGATCCGTGCGCTAAAACCGATGATCACGGACAAGGCTGTTATTCACGCCAACGCGTTGCTGGTGCAGACGCTTGTCGGAATGATCCGCCTTCTGAATAAGTCGGTTGCGCAGTTTGAAGAAGCAATTAACGGGCTGTTCAACCAGCATGAAGATGCGGCATTGTTCCAGAGCCTGCCAGGCGCCGGTGACGCCATGGCGCCGCGGTTACTTTCGGCGTTGGGCTCTGACCGCGAGCGTTTCAACAGTGCCGAGGAAGTTCAGGCCTATTGCGGCATCGCCCCGGTGACTCGCAGCAGTGGACGTTCGCACACGGTGAAACGACGTTTCGCCTGCAACAAATATCTTCGCCAAACGTTCCACGAATTCGCCGCCCACGCCCGTCGCTGGAGCCCCTGGTCAAAGGCCTTTTACAACTACCAGCGAGCCAAAGGCAAAGGCCACCACGCCGCCCTTCGTGCGTTAGCCTATAAATGGCTCCGCATCATATATCGAATGTGGAAAACCCGTCAGCCGTACGACGAACCCCACTACATTGACCAACTGGAACGCAAACAAAGTCCCATCCTAAAATTCCTAAAAACCACTTGACAGGAAACCTCAGATGTCTAGGGTCGGTCTTTTGGTCGGTTGCTAATTAAGTCGATTCATGGCTTTATAAGGCATCACCTTTGAACTAATCAAGCACTATCTGCCAGTGCATTGCGGCTTAAATGGAC
>PIVT01000295.1 GCA_003353845.1 Pseudomonadota bacterium
ATCCGGATATTGAACGAGTCGGCGTTAAATTCATCGAAGAAGACCCGCGGGGGTCTTTCCGGGTCCATTCCTTGATGGCTCTCCAGTGTCGCCCGGATGAGGGTGACGGTAGATTCGACGAGTTCCCGTGGCGTATCCAGGGGAATGTGAATATCTGCGCTCCTGAAGAGGGCCGGTCGACGTCCGAGATTTTCGATATCCCTGCGCGCCATTTCATCGTTGGGAATGGAAATCAGGTGCCCCGCAAATCTGGTTCGAATCCTTGTCGAACGCAAACCTATCGCCTCGACTACCCCGTCATGTTCGCCAACGATAATCCGTTCACCCATCCGAAAGGGCTTATCGGCCATGATCATCAATGTTCCGAAAAGATTCTTCAGCGTATCCTGGGCAGCCAAAGCCACGGCCAGGCCTCCAACCCCGGCGCTGGCCAATAGAGCCATGACCGGAAGACCGAGATACTGGCCGCCGAACATAAACAGGATCACCGATACAACAATGCTCAACACCACGGATACAAAACGAATAAACTGAGCATCCAGACCCTGGGAACGAATGTTCGGCGAGGCGATGATGATCTCGTTGAGCCGTCTGCTTGTTGCGAATACAACGACGAAAGCGGCCCCGAGGGCCACTAGACTGGTGACGAATCTCACGAATTCCAGAGGACCGCCACGCACGGTCAGGATTTCGTATGCGAGATGCTGCAACGCAAGAGGGGTTAGCATCGCGGCAATGGGGAAGACGAGCGTCAAACAGTATTTGACCAGGCTGGTGGTGCGGGTTCGGTCGGCAAGCCTGCGTTGCAGCCGGTAGGCCGTTGCCATGAGGACAATTGCCGCCAGCGACAAGAGGAGAAGCCCCGGCCATTTCCATACCGTCAGACCAAACTTGCGCTCTATGGCCCAATCCGGGAGTTGAGCCACCAGGCGCGCGATAAACGGGTTGCCGGGCGCAGCAAAATACCATCTTAAGAACTCCGGGGAAACCGCGGTGCCGGTCGTCCGATAAGGCAGGTGGCGGATGTCTTCAAAATACGAGGGCAATCGTTCGAGCGTACCTGGAGAGAACAGGTACTCGTGCCTTCGGTGGCCTTCCGTCACACGGGCGATCGTGATGCGCATCCCGGGGATTCGCCAGAAAGTCAGTTGCTCCGCGCCTCCGGCCGCTTCAATGGCTGTTCGGTCGGGAATGTCTTCCCACGGAGGCACCTCTAGCCGATCGAGAATCTCTTTGAGATAGAAGGCTGCCTCAGCCGCTCTGTCGGCACTGGTAAAGGCCGGCAGGTCGCTCGTATCCAGGGTATCTAGAGCCCGCTTGGCAATGGCTCGAAATTGCGGGTCGCTGCGATCCAGGAATTGTCTCGACTCAATGAGCCCATAGATCTCATTCATGGCATCGAGGAAACTCTTGAGTGTCGCCCGCGGGCTTGATGTATCGGCAGGTCCATGCACTTCCGCTGGCTCTGCCGCTGCCGGCCCTGGTCCCAGCACACAACTTGTGAAGAAGAGAAGCGCTACCAGGACGGCGCGCCTCACGGTGGCAAGTTGTGTCATTGCAACAGTAACGAGAAGCCTGGTTTGGCCCACACCGGGCTGTCGTAGGGTTACCTTGTTCATAGCGGTCTAATTCCTGGTCTAAACATTTTGATATAGGGAAGAGAACAAGTGAAGCGCCTGCGAATATCCACCTCCAGCGTAGCATTTACAAGCTCGGCATGGACAAAGTTGCCGGCGGTGACCTGAGTGGGATCCTCCGCGTGAGTCTTCTTGAAGGCAAAGATCGAGACCCCTGTTATAAACAAGGTTTGCAGATT
>PIVT01000296.1 GCA_003353845.1 Pseudomonadota bacterium
AGCGAGGGGGAGGGTTAGGGAGGACTGATGAAAATGGGGACTGGCTCCGCAAGATCTTGTACCTCGCCGTCTGCCGACACGCGATATCTTGCGGTGCCTGTCCCGAATGGCACTGTCGGGTAGGTAAGTGCCAGCGGCACAATTAGTTAGGTTTTCCGAGTTGCTTCTGTAATTGAAGTCGGGGTTTTCGCATAAGAGGGTAGCGGTGGCGACGGCGTTTGAGGACACGAGGTTCGATTCGGCCGGGTCGATTGGCAACGACGACTTGACTGATCCGTTTCAGCAGCGTTTGACAGAGTCGCAGCGCGGCCTTCGGGTCGAGGATCGCTGTGGAGAGTACCATCCAGGAGCTGAGCAGATGTTGGCAGGTTCCGGTAAAGCTGATCTGACGCGGCTGCCGGCCGTGCAGCAAGGCCGCGGCTGCCGCGGTAGTGCGCACAAGGTTGTAGCCCAGGAGCGTTGTCCATACCTCTTTGCGTACCATCTCCGGCGACTTGCAGCGTACGTGGTCCAAGTGGAGCGATTGTTTGATCGAACGGATATCGAGTTCCGAGTTCCAGCGAAAACCGTACAACTGAGCGATATCTTCTGTCGTAAACGCTTCCGGATCCGTGAGGGTCGTGACGACCGTCAACGCCTGGACACGATAGCCCGGTTCGAAGACGTTGAAGCGTATCTCGCGCAGAACCATGTTCTCGGGAATCAATGCGTAGGTGGCCTCGTCCATCCAGGAAGGCTTGACTGGCCTCTTCCACTCGACCAGATGATCGTACTTTCCCAGCCGTTTGCCACGTCGGAAATCGGCGTGTCGCCGCTGGTGCAGGCGAGCACACACGTCGACACCGCGTCCCAGGAACAAGGCGATCATCATGAACGAGCAGTAGAACCGATCGGCCACAACGACGTCGCGCGATTGCAGCGAATCCAACAAATTGCGCAGAAGAGCGGTCTCGCCCGTTTCCTTTCCCGCATAAGGCCCAACGGCCAAATTCATCGTGCAGGCTGTGGCCAGCGAGAGGATCGCACAGGCACGGGCGATCGGAAACCCGATTCCTTCTTTTTGCGAAGTCTGCTGCGGATACTCCCTTTGATTGTCCAGGGTATCGGGCATGGTGAACGTGAAGCCATCGACCAATTTGGCGTGGCGTCCTTTCCAGAGCCAATCCGGATCGGCCTGCTGCTCCAACTCCTCGGCAACCTCGACGGTGAGATCGTGCAAGGCTTCCTCGGAGAGCTTGGCCCGGGCACGGCAATAATCTCCCGTGTCGGCCGTGGGAGCGGTCCGTCCGCCCAACTCCTGATAGGTAACCACGCCAGCTACGGCAGATTGACAGGATGCTTGCTTGTCGTCGCGGAGCACCTGCCCCAAGAACGCCCACAAAACAACCACCGTGGAATAGATCGTGGACAGACCGAACAGGTTGTCGTGCTTGGCGAAGATCCGTTCGATACGTTCCGCCGAGAGAACCTGAGCGAACGGGAGCCCTGGCTGCGACAGGAACGCGGACGCCACCTGTCGAAAACTGGCGCCGCCTTGAACTCGAAAACGTGCGATACTGCGCATGAGAAAGCCCTCCCTGGCTTCGTTGACCACGTGTGCCTGGAAGGGCTTGGAAAAAATAGCCTGGAAGGGCCAAAAAATCCACAGCAATCTTCGCGTGCCGGAATTTATCAGAAATCTCCGGCCGACGGTAGATCACTCTGCGCGCGAATCGTGCTTCAATCATGCCGACAGTGCCATTCGGGACTGGCTCCGCAAGATCTTGTATCTCGGCGTCTGCCAACACGCGATATCTTGCGGTGCCTGTCCCCAT
>PIVT01000297.1 GCA_003353845.1 Pseudomonadota bacterium
ACAGTTGAATTTTCCGCTCAAGTGGACGCAGAACTTCGCCAAGCTCATGCAAGGAACCTCGGTATCGACTTACTCGACGAGTCTGGCCACAGACCAAATGGTGGAACTCAAACCGACTCAGCCCTCACCCGCGACCGCGCGCTTCTCAAAACCAACTCGGGAGGCGCAGGCATCCGCCCAATCAGTGACCGCCCACACGCTCTCAACTCCATGTGCCACGCCCTCCCCATGCTCATCGACAAGAAGGACAAAGACGGCAATGTGACAGCCGGCTACTTCAACGCCCTTTCATCGGTCTTCGGAGAGGACTCCTTCGATGAGCTCAATAAAGCGACACAGTGGAACACCTTCCTCAGCAGGAACCGCGGCATCGCACTAGAGTTCAAGCAAGCGTACGACCATCACAGCGCCATCAACCTTGAGGTGCGCGCGCGCATCGACCTGCCTCCTGGCTCAGATCCACCTGCGAGCATCTTCGACAAGCCCATCGACAGCTTCGGTGCCGACAACCCGAAGGTCCAGAAGTCAGTGATGGAGGAGCGACAATTGTTCAGGGCACAGGTTGTCCACCAACGCATGTGCGCCCTTCCTTGCGACGACCATCGCCGCAAAGCCTGGCTCGCGAACAGCGCGGACGAGTTCGCCTGCAGCATCCTCGGCCAACCTGACGTCCTCTTCTCAACGAAGCGCTGGCACGCCTCCGTGGCCCTCTTCTTCGGCCTACCAGTGAAAGAACTCGCTCCGTACATCGGCAATCGCATCCGAGCTGGAGGCTCCGGGAACTCCGTTGTCGACGCGCACGGCCACAACCTCCTTTCGCTCACGCACTCTTTTGGCGGCGGAACATCGGCACACCACAACAACTTAATTCGTGTCGTTTCCGAAGACCTTGAGCGCGCTGGAGTGAAGGTGAAGACCACAGGCAAGAACGGCGGAGTCAACAACCTTTTCAAAGGCCCTCTCTCTGGCGGACTCCCCTTGGGTGATTGTGACCGAGACATTACGAACGGCATCATCCCCGACATGGTTGTCGACGCAAGTGAATTCGAGAACTCTGCCGGTTCCGAACTCGGAGGCGCGGTCCACCTCGTCGACATGAAGACGCATGCCTCCACCTCGGACCACAACTCCGACAGCACGACCCGTGGTCAAGTGGCCAAGAACCGGCAGGACAAGGTCAACTCAGCCTACTTCAAGAAGGCAAAATGGCTCGACCACGTCGTCCACGGCTCCCATCCTGACGAGCAAGGACCAGTTGAACGCGAACTTCACGAGTACGGCCACGATGGGCGTGTCCTAGGTCCTGTCATTGGAGTTTACGGATGCGGCTCCAGCGACCTCAGTCTTCTGCGCGACCTCGCCGCGTTTCAACTCGCACGGAAACATACTGAGCACCACAACATGGACTTCTTCCAAGCTCGCGCCATGTTCAAGAAAAAACTGAATCGGTCCTGGGGACAGCACATCGCCCGTGGCTGGGCCTCGATGCTCCTCAACCGTCTCCGCGACTACGTCATCCCCAGTACGCCATCCTGTACTGCTCGCCCTGCATACTCTGACCACTACGGTCCCAACTCTGGCGTAGTCAACGATCAGTTCAATTACTTCCACGGACTTGCCCGTGGAGTCAACCAGGGTGGTTGATTGTTTTGCTCCGTGTTTCATGAGTTTTCCCTGTCCTCTTGATTACCTTGGTCTACTTTCATGTCATAGTCCTAATTCGCCCTTTAGGGCCAGAGGCAAAAAAGTGGGCTTTCCCGGCCTCCAATTGAAAACCTGAGACCAAATTTTGCATGTAAGTGGAGGTCAATTA
>PIVT01000113.1 GCA_003353845.1 Pseudomonadota bacterium
CAGATCGCCAAGGCCGAGCGCCTGGCGCGCATCATTGTCTCTGATGTTGTCTTGTACAACGAGGAACTTTTTAGCCAGGCGATCGCCAGCGGGAATGTCGTTCCCACGATGGAGCGAGAGTTGGCAGAAGGCCGGGCGATGTTCCAACAGAGGATCGACGAGCGTATTCGTGAGGGGCGTGACTTCTTGGCAGATGAGCTGAATCGAGTCGCAGCGCAACGAAAGGCGAGCGTGTAAAGGTGTCAGGAATGTCAGAGTCAAACAATTGGGAAGAGCTGTTAGATCGGATTTATAGCGATGACCAAGAGGTAAGGCATGTTGCCATCGAGCAACTTGTCGCATACCCCAGCGAGAAAAGTGTGCCCGTGTTGCTTCGCTTGCTCGGTGATTCCAGTTGGAGATTGCGCAAGCGAGCTGTTGATCTGTTGGTCTCACTCTCGGACCAATCGGGTGTCGTTGCCTTTCTGGTCGGCGCACTGGCCGATGAAGAAAATCCCGGTCGGCGCAATGCTGCCGTCGAGGCGCTGGTGCAGTGCGGTCAACTCGCAGTGATGGATTTGCTGGCTGCCACACATAATGATGACCGCGATATACGGAAGTTTGCCATCGACATCCTCGGTCGAATTGCAGACGGGCGATCAACAACGCGTTTGATTGAATTGCTGGACGATGACGATCCAAACGTGCAGGGTTCCGCAGCGGATGCATTGGGGATGATAGGCGACTCCAGTGCGGCGAGAACCATTCTGCGAATCGCAGCGAATCCCCAGTCGAATCACCTGGTTCGCTTCTCGTCACTTCGAGCCTTGGCGCTACTTGAAGCTGAACTGTCACCGGCGGATATCGGTGATGTATTCGGGGACCCCTTGTTGCGTCCAGCCGGTTTTGCGGTGCTGGGTCAGGGGGATTCGGAAGAGTCCATCGAATTGCTATTGGAGGGGCTTTCTGCCCACGAGCGATCAAGTCGCGAAGCGGCGATGGATGCCTTGCTCAAAATCATGAGCCGTCAAAAAACGGAGACGTCGGAGTTCTTGAGCGTTCGGATCTCGGAAGTCAGCAATGGTTTTTCCGAGATTGTGACCGACGCAATAGAGCGTCTGCATGATACAGATATTACGACGCAGCTCACTCTGATCCCGTTTTTGGGGGTATTGGGTTCTCCAGAAGGTGTGCTTCCCGTTTTGCGGGTTGCTCGAGACGAGGCTCTCGTCGATGTGGCACTGGAGACGCTGAGTGCCATGGGTGACGTGGCTGAGTCCGTCATTGTTTCCGAATGGAATGCGCTCGACGCCGATCTGCGTTTGTTGGCGTGCGAATACTTTGGCCGGCGCAGTGGAGAACTCAGCAGTGGCCGACTGTTGGAAGCCATGGATGATCAGGATGTCGACATTCGCGTATCGGCGGCACGGGCCCTCGGAAACAGGAGAGAGACCGACGCGATCAATGTGCTCATACACAGGTTGGAGTTGGTCCCCCCGGAAAGAGAGCTAGAGCAAGAATTGGAGCTTGACGCGCTGGGTGAAGCCATTGCCTCCTTGCTGGAAGAAAAGGCGGCCGATGAGTTGTATCGAACGGATTCCTTCGAGCTCTTGTCTGAAAAATTCAAGGGTGCGCCCGAAGGGGTCCGCTTGGTGATCGCTCAGATCTTTCGCCGTGCCGTAACGTCGAAAGACGATTCCCTGGTGGCTGACCTCTTTAAAGATCCCTGTGCGGGTGTGCGCCGAGAAGCCGTGAAAGCCTTCGGCCAGCTCGAAGCGGAGGTGAGTGCGGAATCCTTACGTCTGGCCTTGACGGACGAGTCTCCCAAAGTACGTGTGGCGGCCGCTGAAATCTTGGGGTCTATGCAACATACCTGTTCCATGGAAGATTTGAGACACCTCGCTTCGGATGAGGATGTCCAGGTTCGAGCGGCCGCAATGCGCGCAGCCGGACGTGCCGTTTCAGGACCAAATGTTTCAGCCGAGAATCGAGAAGCAGCGATAGCTCAAATGGAGGGAGGTCTGCAGGACGAGGGATTGGTGGCCATGGCGGTGATTGAGGCGCTCCAGTTGATGGGCGGCGAACAATCGGTTTCCATGGCACTTCGCTTGCTGGAGAGTCCGGATTCCCAATTGGTTCAAGCCGCACTTTCTTGTGTGGGTGAACATGGGACGAGTGACCAGGTGAGAGGGATCGTTTCATTTGTCGCGCACGAAGACTGGAGTGTTCGAGTGGAGGCGATACGCATTGTGGAAGAAAGGCAGGTCCACGATGCGATAGAGGCTCTGAAGGCTCTTCTTCTAACTGAAGAGGATGCGTATGTTCGCGACGCAGTCTCTCGCGCCTTGACGACGTTGGAAGAGTAGGCAGCTATGGTTTTGCGCTCGCCCACGGACAGCCCTTCCATGACGGAGGCCGAATTCCGTTCCTTTCAGGAACTGATTCGCTCGAATTGTGGACTGTTCTACGCGCCCGACTCACAGTATCTGTTAGAAAAACGGGTGGCGCTTCGCATGCGGGCGGTAGAGATGAATTCCTTCGCCGCTTACAGGCAATTTCTTCAAGTTCGTGGCGACGGTGAAAAAGAACTCAGCCTCCTCGTCGATGAGTTGACCACCAACGAGACCTACTTCTTCCGAGAGCGAAAGCAACTCCGAGCCCTGGCCGAAGAGATCGTGCCTGAATTGCTTGAGGGAAACCGTGCCGAAGGGAAAGGTCCCGTTCGGATTTGGTCGGCGGGTTGTTCCAGTGGGGAAGAACCGTATTCCATCGTCATGCTGTGCGAAGAACAGGGACTGAAATCTGGTACGGATTTTCATGTCTATGGATCCGACATTTGTCGACCCATGCTTCAGAAGGCCCGGCGCGGGATTTATCGCCATAGCGCCTTTCGTGAGACAGAATCAGAACTTGTCACCAAATACTTTGAGGATAAAGAAGGCCTTTTCCATCTTTCCGATGCGATCAAGAAGAAGGTCGATTTCATCCACCTGAACTTTTTAGACAGCGAGCGCACTGCGTTGCTGGGTACGATGGACGTGATTTTGTGTCGGAACGTCATCATCTACTTTAATCCGGAAACGAAGAAGCAAGTCATCAACACCTTCTTTGAGAAGCTCAACAGTGGGGGGTACTTGCTCCTCGGTCATGCGGAATCGCTAATCAATCTCTCGACGGATTTCCGGCTTTGTCATTTGAAGAACGATCTGGTTTATGTCCGGCCGATTCCGGGCGAAGGTAAGGATGATCTCTGGGAGATCGCGGCCAAGGCGGCGATCAACGCAGGGGACCGAAGGCGAGGTGGCCGATGAAGTCGCATAAGCCCATTCGCGTCCTCGTGGTCGATGACTCGGCCTTTAGTCGCAAAACCATTACGAAGATTTTGGACAGTTCCCCGCTGATCGAAGTGGTGGGGATGGCTCGCGATGGTGAAGATGCCCTCAAGAAAGCGGTAGCACTGGCGCCCGATCTCATTACGCTGGATCTGGAAATGCCGCGTATGGATGGCTTTACCTTCCTGCGCCTTGTGATCAGCCACCGCCCCACGCCTGTGATTGTGATTAGCAGTCGCAGCGGGGACCAGGACGTGTTTAAGGCGCTGGAACTCGGTGCTGTCGACTTTGTTTCCAAACCCGCCTCAAAGCCGGGCCCTGAACTGGAGCGCATTGCCCACGCACTCCTCACCAAAGTGCATGCGGTTCGCCATCTACGTATTGACAAGGTGGTCGACCGCTCGGTTCCAGTCCAGAAGCCTGCGGCCTCGCAGAAAAAAGTCACTTCAGAGACGGGGGGCGAATGTCGACGTAGCGTGGTAACTATCGGGTCGTCGACGGGAGGTCCTTCTGCGCTCATGCAACTCTTCGGAAGTTTTTCGGAACCGCTCCCTTGTCCGATTCTCGTGGCTCAACACATGCCAGAGGGATTTACCGAGGGATTTGCTGAGAGGATCAATCGACTAACAGTGTTTGATGCCGAGGAAGCTGCAGGGGGAGAGGAGTTGCGAGAAGGGCAGATTCTCGTTGCTCCCGGAGGCAGCCACCTCGAATTGGAAAATCACCGAGGGCGGGTGGTGACAAAGATCGTTCCTCAAGCCAGTCAGGAGAGGTTTGCACCCTCAGTGGACCGCTTATTCCTCTCGGCTGCAAAACAATATGGCCCCGGAGTCCTTGGAGTAGTATTGACAGGGATGGGGGATGACGGTCGCTTGGGGTCGTTGGGTGTGAAAGAAGCAGGCGGTGATGTCATCGCCGAATCGGAGGAAACAGCGGTAATCTTTGGGATGCCGCAGCGAGCCATTCGAGCCGGGGCAGTGGACTTGATTCTTCCTTTGGGAGACATTGGAACGGCAATTTTGCGCGGCGGGAGGCAGTAGCCCAATGCGTCGGTTTCGTGAGGTGCAGGTATGAGCACAGACGATCAAGGCATCTTCCATAAAGGCGAAGAGTTTCAAAAACTCTTTGATCGTGCGTCGGAGTTTACGCGCGACTTGATGGAAGCCAATCAGCAATTGCGCTCCAAACTTTTGGAGGTGCAGAGCAAGCAAAATGAAGCGGCTCAGAATCCGAGTGATTGGGATGCACTTCGCACAGACCTCACACATAAGATTCACAATCTTGAAGAAGAAAAAACGGATGCCCTCGAGCGCCTGCGTGAGGCCGAAGAAGAGAATCGGCATTTCGCTGAGCGCTACGTTGAGATCGAGGAAGAAAATAATAATCTTGCGAATCTATACGTCGCGAGTTTTCAGCTTCATGCCACCTTGGATTCGGAAGAGGTACTGCAGACCATACAGGAGATCGTGATCAACCTGGTCGGTGCCGAAGTCTTTGCGGTTTATGATTTCAAGGAGGCGAACCGCAGCTTGAAGGCAGTGGCTTCAGAAGGGCGTGAGCTGGAAGCTTTCCCCGACTTCGTTCTGGGGCAAGGCATTGTGGGTGCTTCTCTAGAAGCGGGTGAGACCTTCTGTGGGGAGAACGCCTATTCTGATGATCTGGCAGAGCCTGTGGTTTCGATCCCCTTATGTGTGCAAGACAAGCCACTGGGCGCCATCGCGATTTACAAGCTCCTGGAACAAAAAGAGCAGTTCACCACCCTGGATCACGAGCTGTTTTCTTTGCTAGGTGGCCATGCCGCAACGGCGATTCTGGCCTCGCGGCTGTACACACAGTCCGAGCGCAAGGCGAATACCATGCAGGGCTTCCTGGGTCTGTTGACCGAACGGGGGGCTTCCTGATGAATTACAAGGTGCTCATCGTAGATGACAGCCCCACCATGCGGCAATTGCTGGCTTTCTCGCTCAAGCGGATTCGCGGTGTCTCCATTGTCGAAGCCAAGGATGGCATGGAGGGTTTAAAGAAGGTGACGACGGATACCTTCGACCTGGCCCTGATCGATATCAATATGCCGGTGATGGATGGTTTGAAGCTTATTCACATGATCCGCACGGAAGAAAACATGGACGAGTTGCCCATTGTGGTGATTACCACGGAAGGTGCGGACGCCGACAAGGAACGGGCCCTGGAATTAGGGGCCAATGAGTACTTGACGAAGCCCGTACAGGGGAGCGAAGTGCTGGCGGTTGCCAAGAAGTTCCTGGTCGGCCTTTAGCCCGGGCTTAGACCGCCCGGCTCAAAGACGGATAAGAGGGTTTCTCTTCAGCGTCTTTGGGATACCTTGCGGCAGTGAAAATTCTTAACGCGCTCATTCTTTTCCTGGTCGTAGCCTCCTTTGGCTGCGGTTATCATGTTGTCGGTCGCAGCGGTTCGCTCGACGGAATTCAGCGTGTAACGATTCAAACCTTCCAAAATTCTTCTTTTGAGCCGGGCTACGAACTCGAGATGACTGAGGCTTTCTTGCAGGAATTCCACCGTCGCGGGACGGTGGAGTTGGTAACGGACCCGTCTCAAGCCGATTTAGTTCTTACTGGTCGAGTTCTTCCGCTTCACACCGACGACGATACCTATTCGTCTTCTTCGCTTGCCCTTGAGTACTCCTTGGATGTCAAAGTTGAGATCTCTGCTGTGCTGAAGGATGGGACGAAGGTGACTTTGGGGCCGGGCACCTTCAAGGAAAGTGAGCTCTATTTGGCCAGTGCCGACATAGAAGCCGCACGCAAGAACAAGAAGGAGGCCTTGCGAAAAGTGGCGTCTTCCCTCGCTGGTCAGGTGCACGACGCTCTGATCCAACGCTTTAAGTCATGAATTTCGAAGATCTCAACAAGGAATTGTCCAAAGGCGAATTGAGGCCGGCTTATCTCCTGGCCGGTCCCGAAAGTCTCCTGCAGGACGAGTCCCTGGCCGCCATTCGGGGCCTGGTTTTGGCCGACGGGCCAACTGATTTTAATGTCGATCAATTTGAGGGCCGATCGCTGGAACCCTCCGCGTTGCTGGACGCCATCCATAGCTTGCCCATGATGGCCGAGCATCGCTTGGTGCTCTTGCGGGAGCCTTTGGCCAAGCGCGGGGGAGCCTCGGAGAAATTGACCGAGGCCATTGCCCAGGCGGTGATCAAAGTGGGGGGCATGAGCTTGTCCACGATCTTCGTGGTGCAGTGCAGCAAGGTCGACCGTCGCGCCAAATGGGTAAAAGCGTTTTCAGGAGACGCCGCTGTTGTGGACTGCAACCCCCCGAAAGGGTCACGGGCGATTGCGTCCTTTGTGCGGTCCGAGGCGAAGCGACAAAAAGTAAAGCTGGATAGCGCAGTGCCCGAATGCCTGGCCGAGTTGGTGGGGCCGCAATTGATGCTGCTGCGCCAGGAAATCACCAAATTGGCTTTGCTTGTCGAAGCGGGTGAAAAAATAACCCGCGCCCAGGTGTTGGAGTCCGTGAGCAACGTGTCGGAGCAGCCGATCTGGGATTTGACCGACGCCATCGGAGAGGGTCGATCGGCGCAGGCACTGGAAATTTTGGGGCGGATGCAGGCCGCTGGCGCCCCAGCCCAGCCCCTGCTGGGCTCCCTGGCCGCACACTTTCGGAAATTACTGCGCGTTCGGGCCGGAGAGCAGCTGGGTGGCCCTCCTTTTGTGGTCAAAAAACTGGGGAGCCAGGCCCGACGCTACTCGCCCACCCGTTTGCTGGCTTGCCTGCGCGCCATTCACGAGACCGATGAAATCCTCAAAGGTCGCGGCGGAATTCGTCCCAAGATCGCGCTGGAACGCCTGGTGATTGGACTGGCGGTCTGATATCGGCCCGGGGCACTTGGGTAGATTTTGGAGTGAGGCCAAAAAAAGTCCCACCCGTCAGAGGTAGGACTTTGAAATTCTATTTAAAAACAGTGCGTTATCAGGATGTTTCCAGGTCAGGAAGCCGGTCGCGCCTTGTTGAGTTCCAAGGTGAGGCGCGAAACCAAGCGGTCCACGCGGCGCTGTGGGAAGACGCCTTTGCTGCTCGCT
>PIVT01000298.1 GCA_003353845.1 Pseudomonadota bacterium
GCATACCTCGAGGTGCCCTTGGTTCGCAGCCCACATGAGAGCCGAAATGCCATCTTTGTGTTGGAGGTTTACGTCGGCCTTGGCAGAAACGAGAAGCTCGCATACCTTGAGGTGCCCATGGTTCGCAGCCACCATAAGAGCCGAAAAGCCATCTTTGTGTTGGAGGTTTACTTCGGCCTTGGCAGACACGAGAAGCTCGCATACCTTGACGTGCCCTTGATTCGCAGCCTCCATGAGAGCCGAAGAGTCATCTTTGTTTTGGAGGTTCACGTCGGCCTTGGCAGTAACGAGCAACTTGCATATCTTGTAGTGGTCGTTGGCCGCAGCCATCATGAGAGCCGTAATTCCAATAAGGTCCTTACAATTCACATCTTCGCCCATTGCAATACACCGCTTTACTTCCTTAAAGTCACCCCTTCTACTGGCCTCGAGTACCCGTTTCGAAATCTGTCTTGTGCTTGGAACCGATAATGGTGCTTCACGGCGGCACAGCGGGCACGTGAACGCTGAAGACGAGTTGCCAAACCGCCGCAAATCAGACAAACACTTCGAGTGAAATGCGTGCGCGCAGCTCAGCACAGATACCGCAGTTTCCTCTAGCGGGCTCAGACAAATGCTGCATTCCTCTCCAATGGATCTTTCTCCTCGTGCACCAGTAACAGCTTTGATTTCCGTGCCTCCAACTGCAGGCTTTCGCTCGGCTGGGGTCAAGCAGAACCGTTTGTGCCCCGAAAGCCAATGCTGGCGCTGGCACGCCCGACTGCAGTAACATACCAGCTGGCACTTTGCGCAAATATGAAGGGTAGTGCTGCCGTCGTGGCCTTCAGCAACACAGCAATTCGCACACTCCTTCACGCCCGATGTCGACGCGCCCGTTTTCTTGTCCTTGCCCGAGCCTGCGCTGATCCCCGATGAAGTCGGGGCATCGACACCCGTGCGGAGCAAGTGATTCGACGGGGTAGAACCTTGTTGCTCGTGGGTCAAAATATGTGGTGAAGGTGGCAGAGCACTCGGGAGGGGGGGTCCTCCGGCATGATTCGGTTCTTGATTCGGTTGTACGTCTCTCTGTCCCGAAGAGGGCGCGCAGATAGTTTTGTGGCCCTTCCAATCCTTGGTTTGGCATTTCCTATCACAATATGCGACAGCCTTGCATTGGGAGCAAGGTTTGAGGGGCTTGCCCGGGCTCCCGGGGCGGCCGCAGTGCGCGCAACAAAGAGAAGGCATTTTTCGTCCTCGGGACTGAGATAGTTCCTACAGAGGGGGGATTGGTTAAAACAATTTATTTTTGGTGATTTCACCGAAGAGAGCGGCGGTAATTCGGTGATGTCAGACCCCCACCTCGAATGGCTCGAAAGACTTTGTCGCCGCATCCTCGCATCCTCGCATCCCTAAAGCTAGCCCCCCCTCCCCCTTAGGGACCCTATGTGAGTACCCTCGACCGATATCCCCAGTGTTAGAGGCTGCTTCTTGTTTGATCATTGTTAAGTTGAAGTTCCCCCGCCCGCTTTTAACGCGCTTTGAGCGACCCCTTGTTGGGGGAAATATAATCCCGGGCCCCAGAACGCTTCAGAAGCCAGGGCTTGGTACACGCTTGGGTGTACTCTTTTTCCATGGAATGACGATAGCTTTTTTCGAATCTCATCCTCGAACCTAACTTATGGCCATGTTTTTCATTTTTTGTATGGGGGGAAAGTCACCAAACACCAACGAGGCGAGTGCTGGCCGGCCGCCGAAGGATAAGCGTGTAGGCAAGCAGCCGCCCCCCGCCAAACGACAAGGCGCAGACGCGCGAGAAAATCGATTTTCTAC
>PIVT01000299.1 GCA_003353845.1 Pseudomonadota bacterium
GCCCAACCCACCCAGTCGGCAGATAGACGGCCGGCATCGTCCGCATGCACACCACACATGATGGCTGCGTTCCCACGCGCAGCGTTTAGTTCAACGACCCATTTGCGAATAGCCGTCAGTGCCATCCGGCCCCCCTTGGATCGGGTGGGCAATTCGCCAGCAATTGACGCTGGCGCAGTTGGCTATAGTGAAGGAGAAAGAGGGGGCGCCTCGAAAGACGTAGGGTTGGGTTTTGGTAAACACTACCTTAGCCCTACAAGTAGGAGGTCGCCCCCATGGGTAAGAGAAGATCGTACCGTTCGACGGCTGTCAAGAAGGTTGCTTTGGAGAAGCTTTTGGAGTCAGCCCCGGTTGGGGATGTGCATCTTGGGATGGATATCGGGAAGGGCGAGGTTTTCACGGTGATTCGTTGGTCTGACGGGACGTTCGAGCCGCCGTGGAAGGCAAAGAATCCGACGGAGATCAGCGAGTTGGTTTCACTTTTTCAGGTGTTGGCGAAGGATCGAGCGGTGACAGTGGCGATGGAATCGACGGGCACGTATGGCGACGCCTTGCGGCAGGCGTTGTCCGACGCCGGCCTGTCCGTCCATCGGGTGAGTGGCAAGGCGGCCCACGACTACGCGGAGATATTCGACGGCGTGCCCTCGAAGCATGACGGCAAGGACGCGGCGGTGGTGGCCGAACTGTCGGCGTTTGGCAAGTCGTGGCCTTGGGCGTTTACCCCGAGGAAAGGCAAGGACGCCCAGATGGCCTACTGGGTGGATTGGCTGGACGCCCAGCAGAGTATCGAGATGCTCTGGCTGGGCCGTCTGGAAGGGATGTTGGCCCGGCACTGGCCGGAATTGACGTCACTGTTGAAGTTGAATTCGGTGACCTTGCTTCAGATGCTGTCCCACTATGGCGGTCCGGCGAAGGTGACGGCCGACGGCAAGGTGGGCAGTCGTCTTGCCCGTTGGGGAGGCTACATGTTGAAAAGGGAGAAGATCGACGCGGTGCTTGAGTCGGCAGCCTTGACGGTTGGAGTTCGCCAGAACGGCCAAGATATCAAGCGGATACAGCAGTACGCAACGATGGCGTTGGCCGCGTATCGCGAAACGCAAAAGGCCGGTCGGACGCTCAAGAAACTGGCGAAGGACAACGAGGTGATTCAGCGTCAAGGCAAGGCGGTGGGCGTGGTGACGGCCTCTGTTTTGTGGGTTTCGTTGGGTGACCCGAAGAATTATCACTGCGGTGAGGCCTATCGCAAAGCAATGGGGCTAAACCTCAAGGAACGAAGCAGCGGCAAACACAAAGGGAAGTTGAAGATTACCAAGCGCGGTCCGTCGATCGTGCGACGTTGGCTCTACTTCGCGGCGATGCGTTTGTCCCAAGACCCCGACGTGCGACGTTGGTTCGAAGCGAAGAAAGCCAAAGATAAGGATAAGGGAATGGGGGCCCTGATCGCCATCGCGCGAAAGCTGGCGTTGGCCTTGTATAGCGTGGGCGTTTACGGCGACCCGTTTGAAGCGTGGCGATTGTTCCCAGGCCGATCGTTGCCTCGAAAGGCACGTCCGTCGCGAAGTCCGGCGGCAGCTTGATGATTGATGGAGAAGGAGGCGTCTTGAAGAAGATGCGTTTTGAAGAAGCGGAAGAAGCAGTGTTTTCCGCGCCTGGGGGCCAGCCCCCAGACCCCCGGGATTTATCGCATTGGTGCCAATCCCGAAGGTGAAGGAAGGCGGCCGGGAGTGCCGACCGCCCACCTTCGGTCTTGGCCCCTGGGTCGGCGCTCGGGTTGGTTCCCACCGTTGCCCTATCCTCCGCCCAGGCCGA
>PIVT01000300.1 GCA_003353845.1 Pseudomonadota bacterium
GCGAGAGCGCGCGCATTTCGAAACCCCCCGACCGGGGCGAAGCGCGCAGGAAAAGAAAAGAAGCCGGCCACATCACCTCGCGCGGTGCTCAAATTTGTCGAGTCTTTGGGCCTGGTCGCGCCACCAAGAGTTCTTTTGGGGCCCTTCCGACCCCTCGATTTCCGTTGCTCTTTATTCCGGGGGCCATATGAAGCCCCCCGGGGCGCCAGACGCTCTCGCAATGCGAGCAGAGCACCAGGTTCTTGTTCTTGCCGTCGCCGTCGGGATCCGCGCGGCCGCAGACCTCACACGTGTCGTGCCAGTCCAACGCCGGGTCGGCTCTGTGCCTCCGATTCGACCTGTCCGCCTTGGCGAGCTCGTCCATCGCCATCGGCCATCGGCTTCTCGCCGGCGCCCGACTCCGGCGGCCGGCGGGTCGTGGCTGCACTTGAACTTGAACCGCGTGTCGTTTCGGATCTGGCCGTGTTGGTTTCTTAGAAGAGTAAGTGGATTTGAGGGCAGTCCGGGCTTGCTCGTTGTGTTGATTAGCTTTAGTTTTTAGTTTTCAGGTGAACACACGCCACTCCAGGCCCCAGGTAGCTGGCTGGCAGCAGTGGAAAATTAGGAAATTCGTAAAACCCAGTATACACCACACTCCATTACCGAACTCCGGTCTTGCCCGGGGCCGGTGCCGAGTTGCCCATGGCGACTAGGGTGTCCGAGCACTCGAAGCCGTCCCCAGCGCCCCGCTTGCTCCTGATCTTGGCCTTGATGTCCGCTCCGTTGCTGTCTCCCTCGTCCTTGCCCATCCCCGCGTTGCTCATGTAGTAGCCTTGGACAGCCGACGACGACAACGAGGAGGAGGAGGAGGAGGGCGCGTCCGTGTCGGCGTCGACGTCGTCGTCTCTGACAAATTCCCCGCTGTTGCGATCTTCCATCTCCTTCCTCACGGCGCGCTTCGGCCGCTGGCGGAACGCGAGGTACTTCTCCGCCCCGTCGCCGTAGCACTCCGTTGGCGCCGCCCTGAAGACCCTCACGCCGTTCACCAGGAGGCCCTTGGGCGAGAGGAGCTCCTTGACTACCCCCGAGCCCCCCCGCTTGAAGCTTGAACCACTTTTCCATCACGCCTTCCGAAACGGCCCTTTCGCCGAGGGCGGTACGAAGGAAGACGATACCCTTCTTCTCCGTGAACGCGGCCTTGACGCAGAGCCACTGGCTGCGGTAGTCTTCCGCTGCCCCACCGGGAAGGAAGAGCGCCGCCACGGACTCCTCCGTATCCAGCACACCCTCCGCGCTGCCGCCCGCAGCCTGTACGTCTTGCTCTACCTCCGGCGCCCCTCCGTCGATTTCCATATCACTCACTTGCCAGCCGTTGATGATTGGTGATAGGTGGGTGATACTCGCGAGGTTGGGAAATCTGCGCAGCGAGAGCAAACGCGGGGGGTAGCAGTCAGTCGAAAGGGCGGAGGAGAGCAGTCGCAATTAAACGCTCGCCCGGAGCAACCGCCACTTCCAAAAAATGAGGTTCGCGGGATGGGCGAGAACTTCGAGCGGAAAGAAACCCCACCGTTAAAATTGAGCCATGAGCACACATACCAATTCCGCACGAAGTCTGTGCAGGCCTTCCGAAGCAGTATATCTGCAGCCGAAGCGCCAGCGTGGCCGCTCCCATTGCCAACGATCAGACAGAAATCAAACCAAAACACGACGCTTCACAGCTCTTTAGGGTCCCTATTCGACTTTCTCTCTCTTTTGGAGTACAAAAGACCATTTCGTTTATAGGTTCCTAGTACTTTAATAAATTAAATATAGGATATTCCCCGTTTCCAC
>PIVT01000301.1 GCA_003353845.1 Pseudomonadota bacterium
TTTCTGCTTGGGGGATTATGATCCCGCGACGCCCCGCGGTTATTCTTACATTTATCGGCGGGAAGCGACGCACCGTTACCCACGCCGCCCACTACCCTCAGATCCGCAGACGCGTATTTCACCCTGACCCCCTAGTGATCCATTCAGAGCTTCACCGCTGGATTCACCGCATTTCTTGTTGACAGGCAAAGCAGACGCCGCCTTCAGCGACACCTTCGAACCCGCAGACGCGCATTCGATCACATTTTGTACGCTACCTACGTTACACCACTTTCTCCAACGACGCCTTCACCTCTCTGCTTGGCAGCGCCTCTGCTGGCGGAGATCTGGTTTATCTCACGACATTTTTGACAAGACCGACGTTTTCCCCGCGAGATTCTACCCCGATTACGTATTTTTATCGCTGGAAATTATCAATTGTGCGAAAAGTTATCTTTTTCGCTTGGAACCCTGAGCCTTCCTCCGCAGATTTCTCGGTCTGCAGCTGCATGGCTTCGCCACAACAACGTGCGCGAATGGCCGCCATTCGTGCCGCACTGGATGTTGTCCGAGCACACCAGCGACATTCTACCTCTGGCTTCAATTTGGTTGTGTCTGGTGGTGCTTACGCGCCAGGCACCAAGCACAACTCCGACATTTTCGCCGCCATCCGCAGCGACTTTAGCCCTTGCGACCTCCCCCCTCCGCTTTCCACGATTCCCTTTCGCCCTCCCGCCTATTGCCACATGGTGGTGTCCGGTGGTGCTCGCGCACCCGCCACTCCACCCTCCATTGTCCCTTTCGCTCCCATGAGCGCTGGCCAACGATTGGTCGCACCTCCCCTCCGCATTTTCAACCTCTCGCTCCCAGCCGCCCCGCACATCGACGCTCTCGCTCTGGTGGTGCTGGGAAGCTCCACGCCGCAGACACGCGTGGGCATTGGATGAATTGTAGCAGCTGCTAGCCCGCGGGAGTAGCCTATCCCCGCGGCACATGCATGGGCGGTAGCCCCTAGAGCACGCGCATTGCACAGCATTTGACCCGGCGCTGGCGGATGCCCATTTAGCCGTTTTGAAAAAGATTCCCTCGGGGTCGAGTGTTCGCGGTGTGTAGGTTTTAGGTTTTTGGCACATTGCATGTGGTGGCACCTCACACCTTCGGGGTGAGGTGGTGTGACGGGGATACAGCTTTTACCCCCAGCAGGGGGAGAGTGTATCCACCATTTGTCACCCCTCGCCCTGTGGTGCCACGTCAGCATTGTCCATGTTCATTCCGAGTTCCGACAGTTCGACAATAAAACACTAATAGTATTCTATTATCTCATCTTAGTCTCACCGAGCCTGCCTGAGCTCCCTGTCTGTGCCTTCTGTCGTCTCATCTTTTTGAATACAACAATATCCTATTTTCTGTATTCTCATCTGGTTATGGTCCACCACTTCCGACAATGGCTCTGGTTTCTGCTTGGGAGATTCTGATCGCTCGCCGCGAGACCGCGGCGTTCTATAGCAGCCGGACGGTTGCGCATTTTCGGCAGAGCACCGGACGGTGCACCTCGCCAAACGACACCCACTCATCCTCTCAAGGACTTGAGGGATTTTCCCGACTTTTTATTGACAGGCAGCGACGCAGACGCACCGCTGGCCGCGAACGACATCCTGGAATTCGCCGACGCGTATTTCACCCTGACCCCCTAGTGATCCGTTCAGAGCTTCACCGCTGGATTCGCCGCATTGCTCGTTTACAGGCACCGCAGACGCCGCCTTCAGCGACACCTTCGAACCCGCGGACGCGCGTTCGATCCCAAAGACATTTAGTACGCTACCAA
>PIVT01000302.1 GCA_003353845.1 Pseudomonadota bacterium
GAAACGACGCGCGAAACGGATCATTTTGCGTTTTTTGTTTTTGACCGCGCAAGATATAAAGGGTGTCCTAAGGGCTCTGCTCGCAAGGCGCCCGCGTCGCAGACGCGGTACCATTGACAAATCTGCAATATACCCCCACACGAGCAAATAGCAAAATCCGAATACCGTGCACAAATCCGGCGATGTCGGACGCAAGCCTTCAGCTGGTGCCAAGACATTCGTAAAATTGAAGCCAAGAATCCGCCAAATCCGTGCTTTCGCGCTACCTGAGGGGAAAGCCGCTGATCGAGCCCAGCGTGCCCGCGGCCGCCTCCCGCGCAGCACCGCCGCTGCGGAATCGGATCGATCCCATGGAGGAGGAGGGCGCAGTCGGCCAGCGCAGCAGGCGGAGTCCCTCCCCGCGCCGGAGCCCCCCTGCAGTCGAGGGAGTCCTCGTTGGCGATGAAGGTGGCGACATCGAATCGCGGCCGACACACGTCACGGGAGGAATGGGCGATGAGCGGGAACGATGCGCGCTACGACGCCGACTCCGCCGTGCTCGTGGCCGCAGAAAGCCGCGCTCCAGGAGCACGCCAAGATGCAATGGCTCGCTTGCTTCGATTCAGCTCTCTCGGCAGCAGAAGTGGGGCTGGAGCGGGTGGGGGTGGATGCCGATTGAGGGGGAGCGTCTCCAGCTGCGCCCTGTGGCAGCTGCGCCCTGTGGCAGCTAGTCGAGGGACTTGGTAGTTGTGACCCCCCTGAGTGAGGACAGGAGAGAGAGAGCGTTTTGTGGTGTTGGTGTACGCAATAACGGGACAGGGTGGTTGTTCTCTCTATCTCCTCTTCTAGCTCTTAGCATGAGCTGCGCCCGGTGTCCGACCCCTTTTGCGCAGCAACACCTTAAACTTTTAGGCCCTCCAAATTCGGGTCGGAGCGTAGCGGAGTGGGCCCCGAGTTTGAAAAGGGCGACGGACGCTTGCGTCCTAGCCTCCAACAACGCCTCCCCGGCGCAGAGGGGCCCCCGGAGGGATGCACAACCGCTCCACGCCACGCCGCTTGCGGCGGTCCTCTTCCCAGCTCCGCTGAGGGCCCGTGCGTTATTTTTTTGAGTCGCCCGAACGGAAAAACACCCCCCTTTCATGCCTGACCCTGGGCATGCCTCTCTGAGCGTGAGCTGGGTCGGCCACCTCCGGGGCTGCAACTCGCACGGTGGGGCAGCACCCAGGCGAGCATTCGGGGCCGGCGGTTGTCCTTTCACCGGGCGCGACCGCAGTGGAGATCCGCTACACACAGAACTGTGGTTTTGGCGGCTTTTGCTCGCTCTCAATGCAGTCGCAACGCCGGAGGCCGTGCTCGGAGAATGCATCGCAATGCTGCTGCGCCAGTCGATTGAGCCGCTCCGCAGACTCCATCGGTGAGCCGCGGCGGCGCGCCGGCCGCTCCATCCATGCTCTGCGGCGAGCGACCGAAAACGCGGTTTCCGTCCGTCGTTTCATCGATTATGCCCGATTGGTAAAATGCAATCGAATTTGCCCGAGTGGTCAAGTGCAACTTTTGCATTTGGTAAAAGTTGCCCGAGTGGTCAGTGGGGAAAAAAACCAAAGCGGAAAGGTGGCCCCGAGAGCTAAAGGTCAACTTCCCCTCCGGCTACGACAATGTGAACCTGATCTGGTCCTCACGGGGTTGACCCGTCTCCTCCAGATCGGGACGGACTTCATGGACGGCCGAGCAATATTTATTCATTACTATTATTAATTAATGCTTTTTGAATTTTGACAATTAACCAGTGCAGGGGAGAACAAAAATGACGACCGATG
>PIVT01000303.1 GCA_003353845.1 Pseudomonadota bacterium
ACGAAACACGAACTCGGACGTGCACTGCCACTTACCACCTCTTGCCGTATTTACCACTAGTATACAAGTAAAACAAGTAGTAAACCATTATGCTTGGCTTCGTGTTCATCTCGGTGTTTTCCCCATGTACACCAATCTTGTTTTCGATCAACTGTTGTGTTGTGTTGTGTTGTTGCGATCGGTAGCCGTGGTTTACCTGGCCATCCGAAAGAAAGCTCCATCAAACTGCCCCTTTTGCTTGATCTGATACCGAACTGGCCACCCACGGCCAAAGCTTTTCGTGTTGACCACCCCCCTCGGCTCGGCGCATGAGCGAGGGAGGAAGTAAAATGGCCACGCGCAACGAGCTAGCGTTCCAATCTGGGCATTAGTCTGAGCAGTCGGACACACAAACACACCACTAATAACCACAACGAGATTTTTAATGTCGTGTTGTGACCGGGCCAGGCGTTTAGCACTAGGTATATCAAATATAAACAACGCAAAAAGAACAGGCAAATACGCACACCATGCGGATTCGAATCGCACTTCGCCTGAGCGAGGCCCGCCATTTGGGCTGGAGTGAGCCACTTTCGATCTGATCGAAGAGGTGGAAAAGCACCATTGTTACCATGATGTTACTTGGTACTTTTTTTTAGGGGAAGTGGGGGGGGGAGGCACGCAGGGGCCCTACTCGTCGTCGTCGCTGTCCGTGGTGTTCTCGGCCAGAACCACGCCACCGATGCTCGACTCCAGGACATGCGGGTACTTCTTTCGCATGTGCTCGATCCACTTCGCGTTCATGCGCAGGACAGTCAGCATGTTCGTCTCGTCTGGAGCCAACGTCGAGTTGCCCTTGGTGACTGTTCGGTTCGCAACAGAGATGATGCGCTCAGGGAAGCCCGACGCGAGCAGGGAGCCGATGGAGCCCTCCGACTTCGTCGCCATCTTCGGGAGGTAGCCAAAGCGCGCGCCCGACGGGTCCGTGTCGATGTAAAGGGACTTCAGCACCAGGCCCATCGGCATCTCCCAGAGGTCCAAGGCGCCGATGGGGCCTTGCGCCGGCAGCTCGATCTTGAGGTCGTGCTGACGTACAAACGCACGCCAGTCTATGGCTGCTGCTGCCTTGCGGTAAGACTTGAACTTGGACGGGAACTCGGCGGAGAGGATGCGCGTGCGCTCGGCCCTCAGCTGGGCAGCGTCGACGACGGGGTTAATCGGCACTTCTTCCTCTTCGTCATCCGACCACGCAGTCTGAGCGGCTACCGCGGCCGCTGGCGCCGCGTGGGGCGCCGGTGCGGCCACGACAGCGGGAGCAGCCGGTGCCAAAGCAGCGGCCTCTTCGGCAGCAGCGGGCTCCTCGGCAGCATCGGGCTCCTCGGTAGAAGCGGCCTCCTTGCCAGCAGCGGCATCCTGGAACTCGAGGGCGCGCAGGCCGTAGGCCACGTACGCGTCAAGGAGGAGGTCCTTGATCTCCTTCATGAGGTCGGGGCGGTGCCGGATGTGCAAGCAGTTCACGGTGCGAGGATCCAGGGCCGTGGCCAGCTTGTCGCGCTTCGTCATCTCGACGTCGTTACCCGTGAGCTCCTCGGTCCGGTTGCCGCAAAATCGGCGCTCCCCCTCGAGAGTAGCGCGCCTGCGCGCCTCCTGCGCCAGGGGCGTGAAGTTCGCCACGTTGCGAATGACCTGATTCGAATGGTAGGGTAAAAGTGGGTAGTCAGTTAAATGTACAGGGCATATCCATAAAATTTCGAAACCAAAGGGGAAGCCAGCCGCCCCCCAACCCGCCCATTTCTCGGGATTGGGTGTGTC
>PIVT01000304.1 GCA_003353845.1 Pseudomonadota bacterium
AATCAGCTCTACGGTGAGCGGACTCCTGAGCATACGACACTGCACGGGTGGACCGAGGGCTTGGGAGCCTGGTGGCAGGGCCGCACGATGGGGGAAGTGGCCTTTGCCGTTCCTGCCACCAGGGTCCTGGCGGAGCTGGAAATTCGGTTCCCACAAATGAAATCACTGGATTCAATACCCGTTTGGATAAACCCTGAGCGCTATCGCAGCCCGGGGCGTCGGCAACGTCTGGAGGCCTGCCAACAAATTGAAATTATTGGCACATTACTCGACGTCGAAAACCCTTTAAAGTTTTGCGAACTCAACCGTCTCATCATCGGCTGGGGCAATTCGTTGGGCCTTGGCTTCAGAACCGGAATTTGCTGCACGGCGATTGAACACATTGATTTGACGGATGTGCGATCATGGCTTCAAATTTCGACAAAGGAGCAATTGTCATGTCCAATTCATGGGAGATCGCCACCTGGCGATTCGAAATGATCAGTGCACTGCTGGATCCGAACCTGACCGAAGCGCAAAAACGGCGCATTGTCCGCGACCGAACCAAACGTGCTGTTATATGGCCGCATTCATCAGAGGACAAGCCCATCGGCAAAAGCACTTTGTTTCGATGGTTACAAACCTACCGCGAAAAGGGCTTTTTGGGGCTGATGCCCAAGGCCAGAAAAGACAAAGGACTGCCCCGTTCCGACCGCTCGCGCCAGGTGGACTACGCCCTGGGGCTGCTCTACGAACAGCCCGAGCGATCTTTGACTCAGCTGATGCTCTACCTTGAGCTGGAATTCGGAAAGCTGTCTTACAGCCGCTCGACTCTGAGCAGGGATCTTCATGCACATCCGGCCTTTGCCGGAATTTTGCGGCGCCGAAAGGGCACAGACAAAAAGCTGCGGGATCTTTACGAGACCGATCACCCGCACGACAGCTGGCAACTGGATGCCAAAGGTCCGTTCCCGGTGACTTTGATCAACGGCAAAACGATCCGGGTTCACGTGCTGTCGATTCTCGATGATTTTAGCCGTTACATCCTGGCCGCCATCATCGCACCGGCCGAGAATATCGAGGCGGCCGTCAGAGTTTTTCGTTTGGCCGCATCCCAGTGGGGCGTAGCCCTGCGCATGCAGTTCGACCGCGCTTCGGCTTACGACTCGCAGGTCTTCCGCACCGGGCTTGCCTTTTTGGGCGTTCATCGAAACTGGGTAAAGTCCCGCAATCCAACGGCTCAGGGAAAGATCGAGGCCTATCACAGATCCCTGAAAAGATGGTTTGTCAATGAACTACCCAAACAAGAGGTTGTCGACCTCGAACACCTCGAGGCGTTGCTTCAGGCAACGATCTCACTTGTTTACAACCGCCACTGGCACCGTGAAATAAAGATGTCTCCCGAACAAGCTCTGGCCCAACGCATCTCAACACGACGCGTCGGTGCAGCCGAACTCGCCCAGGCATTTAAGGTCACTGTCAGGGCCAAAAGTCATCCGACCACCGGACAGGTGGCTTTGCCAAATGGACTTTTCCGTGTCCCGGCCCGCTACGCAGGAAAAAGATGTGACTTTCGCTATGACCCTGTGGACAAACACCAGGCCTCGCTGGTCATCGATGACGAGCACCAGATCCCGCTGAAACCCTTCACCAAAAAGCGCCCGTTTGATTATCAAAGGGCAAACGAAAAACGGGGCACCGGACAGCTGCAAAAACTTCTCGATCTGTGGCGCGGTCATAGCCGACCCAATGCCCAACCCGGCTTCGGGCTGCCGGAAGTGTTCCGTGAGTTCAGTCGGCTGCTGCAACGCT
>PIVT01000046.1 GCA_003353845.1 Pseudomonadota bacterium
TCTTAACCATTTATAATCATTAGAGGCAAAATCGAAATCTTTTTTGCCGCAATCGATAGCGTGGCTTTGAGTTTTGCTACCTCCGTTGCCGATCATGCAAGAGCATTTGCAACGATTGAAGAGCGGATTATAGAAACCATTGTATTTGTCGTGACAGAACTTCCTCAGCACAGACACCTCTCACTGGTTTTGAATACTGATTGTGCTGAGGCCTTGAGAGCCCGAGCGTTTTCTGACGAAGCCACCCTTGTATTCTCGAAGATCACCGCGGGCCCGCTGGTTGAAATTCGCCCGGATCTTGAAGACCAGGGCGTCGAATTGTCGGAAGTGATGTCCCGCTTTGCGATTTCCCTGATTCAATTTCCCGGCAGGTACGCAACCGACCATGAAGGCCTGCGCAAGTTGATTGAAAGACGTGTCTTGCCGGGGCTCGTCTAAGACCCATGGGTGCTGAATAGGTGGAGTAGTACACCCTCACCCCGCCTCAAGGACACTGAGCTGCGTATACATGGAGTGCACATTGCGTGCATTGGACGCGTGCCTTGATTCTGCTGTGCATATGAAAAGACTTTTAAAATCAGAGAGTTTGATTTCTCTCGCGCCTCCTAGGTTCTGGCACGGCCCTTGCTCTAGGAAGGGTTAAGCCGAGGGCAATATTGTCATTGCCTTTATGTATAGGAGGACATTCATGATGAGATCCAAATCTGCTCTTATTTTGATCGTAGCTTTTGCCCTGTTGTCAGGTGCGTGTGCCCACCAGGACGCAGCCAATCTAGGTGTGGCCTTCGGGCATGTGCTGGGGACACCCGTCGGGGTGGTGGCCACGACCTTGGACGAAACCTTTCAAACGGCGGGGGACATTGTCGAGGCCAATCCCCGTTATGAAAAAAAGAGGAGTCCGCGGCCAGCGGCGAAGCCCAAGCCTGATCGAAGCTATTCGCCAACCACCCATGCAGACAACACGCGTTACTATCGCGCAGAGGTGATCGTGAAAACTAACGGACCCGCGGATCTTCAATCCATTGAGGTGCAAGAGTCACGGGATGTGACGGCCTTTTGGCAAGCGGGTAATTGATGTTTAGATTGTAAACGCTCGAAGAACCAGCTGCCCTCGGCTTATCAAAACCAGCTGGTTGTGTTCTTCTACTTAGGGTCGTCTTTTTGATTGAGTGCTGAATTGTCGGGATAGAGAGTCAAAAGTTTGGCGGGGGGTTGCTGTCCTTCCTGGAGTGGTTCGAATTAGTTCACGCGGCCGAGCTTCGATATTGGCGCCAGCTCAAGGATCTTCTCATCCGGCCCCATGCCTTCGAGCGCCAGACTGCGTGCCTCCTCCTCCGAGTTGCAACGGAAAGTCATTGTCCACGACCGAGGGCTCCCTTCCTTACTGATCCGAACACGAAATTCAGGCTCGAGGGAATTGCCCATCACGGTGTTGATCAGTTCGAGATAGCTCGTGGGCTCGTTCTGGATCTCGACACCAATTCCACCGGGCAGTGTGAGACTAGATGTCGCCTTGCGTTGCCAGACAACCCGCGTGCGGAGTTGAATGGCATCCGGTTGCAGATCTGGAGCGAGGTTAAGAGATACCTCGGAGCCCGGTTTGGTTCCCGCTCGCGTTTGAATAAAGAGACCGGTGCGTGATAAGTTCAAGATCATTCCAGAGTAGCTACCGTCCTCCCCCGCGATTCGGCAAGGTATTCGCTTCTTGTATCGTGGCTCGACTCTGTCGCTCATTTGAAGTCCCTCCTGGGTAGCGCATCGGTGTTGCTCGACCTCGGCTTGAGCGGAGAGGGCGGCTAACCCTTCCTGCTCATAGGCTCTTCGGGGATCAGATTCCCGCCCTCATTGTTCAGGAATGAACTGCAGTTTTTGAGAAAACGTGGATAACGACCACTCCGGCGACGATCATTCCCATTCCGGTGATCGCCGGCAGATCAGGCTTTTGGCCGTAGAGGATTGTTCCCGCGATGGTGACCAGAACAATGCCCAGCCCCGCCCAGATGGCATAGGCGATCCCGACCGAGATGCTTCTCAAGCTCAGGGTGAGAAAATAAAAAGAAGACAAGTACCCGATCATCACGATGACGCTCGGCCACAAACGGGTGAATTCCTCGGTGCTTTTGAGGAGACTGGTGGCAGTGACTTCGGAAATGATGGCTAGCGCTAGATGTACGTAATGCATGCGTCCCTCCTCTGCCGCCTTCTACCCCGCACTACTATCAGTTAAAGGCCGAGTGATCTCCACTATCAGCGTATAGCCCTCCGTTTTGTTGTAAGGGGCCGGAAAGGACAAATACTCAACATCGGTTACCCCTGCCTTGGCAAGAACGTCATCGAGTTCGGATTTCGTGTACAGGTTGGAGCGCCACAACCAGCCCACGAAGATCTTCATCAAGGGCGTGCGACCGGAGGTCATCCAGATCATCTTGCCGCCTGGCTTCAAACGATCAAGCAATCCAGCAACGGCCTCGTGCAGAGATTCTGGAGGGACATATTCAAGCATGCAGGCCGTCACGATCAAGTCGTAGTCGTTCCATGTCTCTGGCAATTTTTCGAGATGGAAAACATCCTGCACCTCAGTCGAGATGTCATCCTCCGCCCCTTGTTCCTGAATCCAAATTCCAAATTTAGCCAACATGGCCTCGGTGAGATCAAAGGCATGGAAAACGATATTCGAAAGGCCCTTTTCCCGCGATAGGGAATAGAGAGTGCGGGTCATAAGCCCCGTTCCTGTGCCCGCATCGAGAACTTTCATATTGGATGTCGGGACACCTCGATCAACAAGAAGTGCACGAACTACGTCCGCGTAAGGTGAGAGCTTGAAGAAAAGAAAGTCGTAGAACCTTGCACGCTTGCTAAAGAATGCATGCGCTTGCTTAGCCGCGATTTGATGGTTCTGCACCTGATCTACCGACAACATAACGACCTCCAAAAATACCAAGTAAATGATCATGTGTTTAAAACGGTGATTCTCGGCCGCTTCTCACGACCCTGCATAGGGACTCACCTGAAAAGTATGATAGACTCAACCTGTCACTCGACCTATGTTACCTGTCGAGTGACAGTTGTCAACGGCAATCACTACGAAATAGCGGCCGGTACTGTAACCGCAAGAAGGGGCCCATCTCCGATGGTAAAAGCGTTTTCAACCCTGAAGGATCAAGGCATCGCCCAAGATCAGCGATCAGCGCGTGCGGAAGCCATCGTGGTCGACGCGATCCAACTCATTACCGAAGAGGGCTACGGCGAATTCAGCCTTCGAAAAGTAGCCACCCGGAACGGAATCAAGCTGGCTTCCCTCCAATACCATTTTAAAACAAAGGAGGTGTTACTCAACGCCGTCTTGGATCAGGTTCTGCGGGAGTACGAAGAGCGCTTCACCCAAGGCGACGCCGAACTCTACGCTTCGATTGCTCCGGAACAATTACTTGAGTTCACCATCGATTTCGTCTTAGAGGATGCACAGCGTGTGGAATCCTCGAATTTCTTTTTCCAACTTTGGGCCATGTCTTGCCATGAGCCATCTGCCGCAAAGATCCAAGAAAAAATATACGCCATCTATCGAAAAACATTTAGCGAATTGATTCAGATGCTGAACCCGGCTTTATCTGCCGCAGAGCGGAATATCCGAAGCATCCTCATTATTTCCATGCTGGATGGATTGATGTTATTCATCTCCAAGGGGAAATCTCAAAAGAGGTATGTATCCAAGATCGCACAACAGGCCAAAAAAGAAGCCCTTCGCATCGCTATGGACAAATAGACAGGCTGTGGTGCGCTCGGATTTCGAGCTGAGGGTTGGAGACTTGCTAGACTCGACTTGAGATAAGGATTGTTGCCGGCGAGGGGAAGGCCACTTATTCTACTTACTCTCGATTGTTTTTGATTCGATTGCAAAGGGCTTGTTATGGAAGAAATGGACATCACGCCATTCCCGAACACCTGGTATTTCATGGGATTGATGAGTGACTACAAACAGGGGCAAGTGTATTCAACAAAATTCTGTGGTCGGGACGTCATCCTCACCAAAGTTTCTGATACAAGAGTGACGGTATTCGATGCCTATTGCCCTCATCTCGGCGCCCACCTGGGCAGGACGCTCAGGAACAAGAAGAAACAAAAGCTAAATGAAAACAATGAAATAAGATGTGTGTACCATGGCTTTCGGTACAACATGGATGGCGAATATGTAGGCTGTGATCACGGCAAGGTCACGCAAAAACCGATCCTCAACGCATATGATGTAGATATTAAACACAATCAACTGATCATGGTCTATTTCCATAGAGACAATATTAAACCAGATTGGAAGATGCCTGATTTCTATGACGACACTAAAAAGTTTAGCAAGTTCATTTGCCCTAAAACCATAGAGGCCACCATCCACCCATTGGACTCTGTTGAAAATGCAATAGATCGATTGCATTTCAAGATTTTGCACCGAATGAATACTGTTGAGCCTGTCACCAGGCCAGAAATAATTCATGGCGGAAAAGTGTTTAAGTTGGTCACTAAACTCGGGCAGGTTGACTACGTACCTGGCTGGATGAGCTCAAGCCGAATCACCGGCAATATTGAAAAGTATTCTTATGGTGTTGGTGTTGCGATGGCACATATTTACCTGGATAATTTTCCAGGTTTCAGCATGCGCCACGCTGTTGCAATCACACCGATTGATGAAAATCTATCGACCTTTAGATTCCTTTTTTGCACCCAGCATATTGATAAGTTGAGCAATATCCTGGGCAAGCTCTTTATCCCTGAAAAGGTAATAGACAAAATTTATAGCGGTTTGGTCTGGCTTATAAGCACTCCTCAAAATATTGTAAATACTGAAGACATCGATGTTTGGAAGCACAAAATAATCATCGATAAACCGGTAATGAACTCTTACGACGGGCCCGTCCATGCTTACAGGCAATTTGTTAAACAATTCCTGTGATTATTAATGAAGCTTATGGATTTGGAAGGAAGGCGGGTCGAGCTGGAAACGTGACTAGTTCCAGGTTATCTCGATGATGGTTTTGGGAGAGCCGTCCCAAATTCGTGCGACGAACGTATGCTCGATGTTCCTGGCGCCCGCGAGTTCGATCAGGCGCTCGATTGCTCCAAACGCTTGGAAGGCTTGTGCCTCCGCGGCCTTTTCGTTCTCAGAGAAAAATACGTACAACTTGATTTTATTGTCGTCTGGGAAAAGTTCTAACTCGACTCCAGGAAAACTAAAGAATCCGGCGCGAAAGACATTGAACTTCTCTGCGGATCCGATCGGATCGCCGGGTTGGACCAGGTTCTTATACACTTTTACCAGTTGATCCGTAGACACCTGCCCCCATCGTCGTATCGCCTCCAGGTTTCCGCCCCCAATTTCATGAAAGGCGCCGATTCCCATGCGTTCGAATGTGTCGAACGGGTACCAACTTGAAGGCAAGACACGCCCAAGATCGTCCAGGAATTTCATGTCTTGTTCGTTGAGGTATTTGCTCCAGTCGACATCTTTCCGACTCTTCACCATTCGTACGTAGTCGACGAACAATGTGCCCTTGACCTGCTTGGCCATGCTTCCTCCCCGTCACGTGTATTATAGCTCGATGCGTTTGAGAGGCAAAAGGTACTGACAAGTTAACTTTCGAATGCTTGCTTATCTTGCCTATCCTTTGCCAGTGTCTAAGTATGCCATGATGCTAGAACGATTGTGAGGTAGCGATGAAAGAGGTTGAGGCGTTTTCAAAGTACGGTCCTTGGGCGGTCGTTGCCGGGGCCTCGATTGGCTTGGGTGAGTGTTTCTCGCGAAAGCTGGCTGCGCGCGGAATGAACCTCGTGCTGATCGCGCGTGGTGCGGAAAAGCTTGAGCTTCTGGCCGATGAGTTGCGTGTCGCGCACTCTGTGGAGGTGCGTACCGCAGCGCTCGATCTTGGGCAAGCCGATGTGATCGAATCGCTGCAGCCAGTGATTGCTGACCTCGAAGTGGGGCTGCTCGTTTATAACGCGGCCTATGGGGAGATCGGCGATTTTTTGGAGACCGAACTCGAAGACAAGCTAAAGACACTGGACGTCAATTGCCGAGGCCCACTTCTTTTTGTTTCAGCCTTTGCACCCGGGATGGTCGAGCGTGGACGAGGGGGGATTTTGCTCATGTCGTCGATGACTGGTTTCTGCGGCTCGGCGAAGGTTTCGACCTACGCGGCGAGCAAGGCCTTCAATACAGTCCTGGGTGAAGGGCTCTGGGAAGACTTTCGGCGCCGCGGCGTGGATGTGTTGGTTGCGGTAGCCGGCGCGACCAAGACGCCGAATTTCATCGAGGCTACACCCGCTGCAAAGGTAAAGGGTCTTTTTGCCATGGAGCCCGAGCCCGTGGTGGAAGAGGCCTTGCGTGCGTTGGGGAAGGGGCCGACGCGCATCGCAGGAGCTTTGAACAAGCTCGTGGCTTTTGTGACTAATCGCCTGCTATCCCGGCGGGCAGCGGTTGGTTTCCTGGCTAGTAAAATGCGGGATCTGTACGGATCCTGATCGTGTGCCGCGTGGTTTCTTACTCAGAGGCCGAGAAATCGATCCGAAGCCAAGAAATTATGGCGAGCAGGGCGGATTTCAAGCCGATGAATTGAGGATCAGCAATCTTGATTTGACATGATGATTGTTACCGGCGATGGAGAGGCTGCTTATTTTGCCAATCCTTAGCGATTGGCGAAGGGGTCCCTGTCGGGCGGGCTGAGGGGCGTGCCGACCGGAGAGGATCTCTACTGTGTTGACCGATTTGTCTTCGGGTCATCGGATGCTGACAAGGGGTGTCCGGTCAGATAGCAGAGTGGTAGTTTAGAACTCGGAGCATCAATCGGTACCGATGATCATCTGAGAGGTTACCTCGTTTGCAGAAACAACAGCTTGGTAGAACAGAAGAAACGCCACGCGATCATCGTCACTGGGCCTTGATCCTCTTGGGTGCCTTGTGCGCCGTGGGGCTATTGGTGCGCATGGCGATTCTCAACGAGTTTCTGACAGAGAATCCCTTCGCCTATGTACTTCGGTCAGATGACTTGGAATATTGGAAGCTTGCCGGTTCCATTGCCCAAGGGAACCTCCTTCTTGAGACACCCTTATTCCAAGCGCCGCTTCAGCTCTATTTCTTGGGATTGCTGCGCTGGATGGGTTGCACGCTAGAAACAATCTATTTCATCCAGATCCTGATCCACATGGCCACCGCTGTTATCGTCTATGCCGCAACCTGTACACGCCTCGACAAAGTTTCGGGTCTCCTGGCCGCAGGACTCTTTCTTCTTTTGTGTGACCCCGCAATCTTTGCGACGCGTCTTCTTCCATCCACTATGCAAGTGGCCTGTGTATCCCTGTTGTGGTGGAATTGGGCGGCGTTGTCTGAACAGGCTGCTCCAACGAAGTCGCGTGTCGCACGTGTCGGTTTCTTTGCGGGGCTGGCTGCGCTGGCCTGGCCTGTTTTCATGCTTGCCGTACCCTTGTATGGGGCTTGGCTACTTTGGAATTACCGAGGGCAGCGGTCTTCCCTCGTGCTCGTAGCCATAGGCATTGCAGCCGCTCTCGTGACCATTAGTCCAGCAACCATCCATAACGCACTCGCAGTGGGGGAATTTATTCCGGTCACCGCGAGTGTTGGAACCGCATTGCGGCAAGGCAATGGTCCGGAGGGTACCGGAAAGTATATTCAGTTATCGAATGTAAGTTCCGCGATATCGGGCCAACACCAAGATGCCGCCGATGCCTTCGAAGCGGCCCACGGTCGCAAGGGAACATGGAAGGAAGTGAATCGGTTTTTTGTCCACCAGGTTTTAGATTGGTGGAAAGAAGATCCCTTGGGCGGGGCGACGCTCCTCGCGAAAAAGTTTTATTATTTCCTGACATCGAAAAACTATGACAGTGTCGTTGCCTTGAGCTTGGAAAGAGAATCGGGCTTGCTCGATCGAACCCTCTGGGCTCCCATTGCAACCCCCTGGCTCATGGGTTGTGCCCTCGCCGGTCTGATCTTGGCATTGCGAAATCCCCGCCGCTTTGCGCCCGAACTTGCGATTGTAGGTAGTATCGTCTTGGCCTGCGTCGTCTTCCAGTACAATGCTCGCTATCGGCTTCCGGTCACCCCGGTTTTATGCGGCCTGTCATTGCTCGCAATTCGAAACATGCGTGACTTCCCATTTCCCCGCAGCCTTGTCATTGCCATCTGTTTTCTCCCGTTGCTGTTCGCGGGGATCAATTACCAGACAGGTTTCGACGACACCGACTCCATGCGGGCGGGCTTTCTTAAGGAGCAAACCACAGCCCATATAATCCTGGGTGATCGCGCAATTTCGAGAGCAGATCTAGAAGGCGCTCTTTCCAATTACGAACAGGCTTTAGCTGTCGATCCAACGAGCGTCGTGGTTCTTGCTCGGCAGGGTTACGTTGAAACCCTACTCGGAAACTTTCCCTCAGCCAGGAAGACGCTCGATCGCCTGCTTGAACTCGATCCAAGCAACTTCGGAGGGCTTCGGCTTCGCTATAACGTGGCGGTGAAAAGCAGAGACCATGCACAGGCGCGAGACACCCTTGCCCGTCTAGTGTCGACATACCCAGAGGATCAGGAAGGCACAATGAAGTTGGCATGGCTTCTGACGACCTCTCCTGATGATGCTGTTCGTGACGGAGCGCGGGCCCTTGATTTGGCCAATGAAATCAAGCAGCGCTGGCCCGCACTCACAATGGAAGCACTTGAAATCAAGGCCCTTGCCCATGCTGCCCTCGCGGATTACGACGAAGGGCGCGACGCCGCGCAGCACGCAGCCGCTCAAGCAGAAATCCAAGGATTGAACCAACGCGCAGCGTATCTGAAGGTCCTAGCCACCAAAATCGAGCAACAAGTGCCCGTGCGTATGGAACCAAGATTGTTCGAGATGCCTCCTCCGGAGGCCCAAGAGCTTTAATCTCCAAAGTGGATGTTCTTGTTTTGCAGGAGATGCGTTCCTTGTTTGCTCCTTTTGAGAAAAAGATTTCTACCGTCGATAGACGGTGTTGATTTTTGATAGTGTAACTAGCTGGAATGTCTCAGTCTTAATCAATCTGCCAATGGATTGAAAATTGCATACCTTTGAAGGGGAAGGGACTCGTTGACTTGAATTCTCGGCGGCAAGGCCGACTTGCTCCGACAATCTTGCTTCCTTTTATTTGAGTGCTTCAATCTATCGAGTTGCGTTGAGATTGCTTTTGAGTCGATTTTTGTTTTCTAGGTTACTTCGAGGGGGAAACCATGAGTATTATCCAAGCTAGGTTTCGAATAGATCTCCTGCCGCTAAGCGTGGCAGTTCTTCTTACGGCAGCTCTTGGGCTGGGTCTATCTGCAAGCGCTGGCACTTTCGTCGACCCCCTCGTGCGGAGTTTCTTTGTTGGAGACTTTGATGGGGATGGCAAGGACGACATCCTTTTTGTGAAAACAAGTGGTGATAATCAAGGCCTGCTCCGCATCTCTCTTCAGGATGGGACCGCCCAAACGGCTATGGGCTTTCCCTTTATTCTAGACAGTACTTGGAGTGTAGTGGGTGTTGGCCACTTCGATGACGATATACAGGCGGAAATCTTGGTTCAGAAAAATGCAGGAGAGACAAATGCAGGTCTACTCAAAGTCATCGATTTGGATGCCACAGGACTAGCCATGGCGGCTAGTGGGCAGAAATTCCTGCCCCTACTACTGGATCCTGCCCTATGGTCTATCGAAGGCATCGGCTATCTGAATAGCGATGACAGCAGGGCGGACTTGGTGTTCGAAAAAATAAGTGGCCCCAACACAGGGCTGATCCGCGTTTTATTGACAGGGACGCAAGGAGCGATTTACACGAGCGGCGGGCAGTACTTTCCTGGGGTAGCGCCCTCAGGTTACGCGGCGGTTGGACTCGCCGACATCGATGGTGATAAGAACGCTGACTTTGTTTTCCACAAGTCAGGGGCCCCCAACGCTGGGCTGATTCGTTTCCAGCCAAACACGAGCAATGGAACCGCCTGGGGTTCGGCCGGATTCACCATGATCACCGGTACTGTCTATGATCTGGTGGGAATCGCAGACTATGACGCAACCAATGGCGCTGATTTCCTTCTGAGGATGAACGGAACGGGAGGTAATCCTGGTTTGTATCGCATTCGTTTCGTGAATGCAGATGCAGATGGAACCATGGGGACTACTTTCCCTTACTTGGAGACAGAATCTGATTTCCAGACGATTGGTACGGGGGATTACGATGGTGTAACCGGCCCCGATATCACATGCCGAGAAACTACCACCGGCATGATAAAAACGATTCTTCTAGACGGTTCGGGTGAGCAAAATGGGCCAGTGGGATATCCGGTAACCCTCTCGGAGTACACATCACAAAGCCTCACGGTGCACTAACGAAGACGGCTCCTCTATTTTCGTAATGCTTGTCACCGGGCTTTAATGCCGGATTGTTTTGCCTATCCTTCACAGAATGGATCGCTCAACAACTCACCGAAGCCTTTCCCTGGGACTCTGCACCGGAATTCCTTTCCCTATGAGGTGAACACGTGAAACAAAACCCCCAGGCCAGAATTATCATCCAAGCACCGGTCTAAGTAGTTTGGGAGACCTTGATTCAACTCGACAAGTATCACGAATGGAATCCCTTCGTGCAGTTTCAGGGAACGCCATGCCAGGGCGCTTCACTTCCCATGCAAGTCACTCTTTTTAATCGAACACTCGATGTGCGCGTTTTGTTCGAAACGCTGGACCCCGAACGTGAGCTTCGCTGGGTCGGTGGACCCAAGTGGTTGATGTCAGGAAGTCATTATTTCAAGCTCAGCTCGGCTGACGCGAGCGGAGCCACAACGGAATTGATTCAGGGAGAAGAGTTTTCGGGAATCGCACTCCCTTTACTCTGGCCTCTCATGAAAAAGGAACTCGATGGCCTCTACGAAAATTTTAATCGCGCGATCAAAGAACGAGTCGAGGCCTCCCGGCCCTGAAATTTCGAGAAAAGGCTCCACGAAGAAAAACTTCGCAGAGCTAACACAAGATAATCACTTAAAAGTTACGAATCGCGTCGCCTGGAAACGGCACCAGCCATCAGTATCAAGCCCGTGCCCAACAGCATCGCCGAACCCGGCTCAGGCACTGCGGCGATACCCAGAATTTCATTATCGGTAAGCAAAGAAATAGGTGTGCCAAGCCAGGGGTTGATCGCGTTCAAAAACTCGTTCGCGATCAAGCCCTGCATGATCGTTCCCGGATGCCCACCCGGCATGTCATGCGCGACCAGATTCAGAGCATAAGCAAGCGTGGCGCAGTTACCGGCAGAATCACATGGCCCGGAAACACCCGGTACAGTTTGTGAAAGCGATGCTTTTGAATCCGGTGCGATGGTATAACCCGCAAACATGAAATCGCCGTTGATATCATAACGTGAGCTTTGCCAAGCATAAAAATCGACCAGCTTCAAGCTTGGATTTGCCCGTAAAGCCACTTCTGCAGTAAGCCTTGCATTTAGCTGTTGCATCGCGCCAATGATATATCCAACGTTCTCGAGCGTACCGGGAGGGAGGTACGAGAGCGCGACCTTTGCGTTGGGGTTCGCTGTAAGCACCGTATCCACGGCGCTGAAAATTGAATTGAAGATGCTGTCCTCGAATTCGATGTAACCGCCGGCACTTCCATCCGTGAGGACAAAGAGTTCCGGGTTGTTCCCAGCGATCTGATCAAACCCGTTGAGGTAGTCGCGGTAGAAGAAATCGTTGTGCCCGATGTTGATGGACACGATTTCGACATCACCGGCGGTTATCGCCGGTGCGAGCGAGGTGGCCTGGTTGGTAACGGTAGTAGAGGGGTTGAGGAAGATTGGAGCCGTGCCTGCGGTGGCTCCCGCACGCGCCCAGTTGTGCTCATACCCTTCGTTGCGCGGTTCACGTCGCACGTTAGGGTTCATCTCAAGGGTGCCAAAATCAGCACCACGTAACTGCACCAGTTGCTGCACCCAATTCAGGGCTGGCAAATCCGTTTGGGTTCCAAAAGCATCGGTTGTGCCAAGGTATTCATCGCTTAAACTATCACCTAAAGCCCCAAAGGAGGCTGCGGACACCTGTCCGGAGCATAGAAGCAGAGCAATAAACAAGAAGCCCGCAAGTGTTTTTCTTTGTATCGATACAAACCTGTCGAAGAACATCGTTCTTCCCCCTTAAGCTCAAGCATTCCCCGTTTTTCAAGGGTAGAACATCCTTCCAATCCCACTAGCCCTAAATCTCCCTAGGCTTGAAAATGATAGAAAAAGAAAAAGATCAGAAGCAGACTCCCTGCACAAGAAGTGCCTGTTCGTTGCCGGTTTGCAGAATACATGGACGAAAAGGTTCTTGATTTTCGGCAAGGTATGAAGGCTGTGGAACCCGTATAAATTCGAGCACGAATCACCCTGGCTTTGGCTGGAGTGTTTTTGTTTCATGGGAATACGGGTTGGCATTTCGTGTTTTTTCCTTCGCACGCGAAGTTCACACCGGATTCCGATGTCTTGGAGCGGGCGGCGAAAATCTCAATTTGGATCTCCATTTAACCGGTCGACATGCCGATGACCCGGGGAGGAATCCCCCTTCGAGGGCGAGCCGCAGAATTGGAGAAAAGCCTTGCAGTGTAAATCGTGTAATACGCGGATTCAGTCCGGTACCAAGAACTGCCCCCAGTGCGGCGCGAGGCTGGATGTGAAAGTGGGGTCCAACCTCTCCGAGAAGGACTTGGGCACCTCCATGCGCTTGCCCGAGCCTCTTCCACTTACCGACCCCCTTGATGATGTCGAGGCGGCACTCGAGAAGCCGAAGCCGAAAAAGGCCGCCAGCAAGGACAAGCTGAGCCACAAGTCCGACAAGAAGACTCCGGCAGCCGAGAAGCCAGAGTCCGCACCGCGCCGACCTGCAGCTCCTGAACCCATGGAGTTCAGTCTCGCGGCCGACGGCCTGCGTGCCCAACTGGTGGATCGCCCCGAATTGCTTGAACCGGGCCTACGCATTCACTGTGACTCCGATGGGTGCCCTGCCGGAATCGATCTGGAAACCGAGGTCGGTATGATCGACATTCTGGCGCGCGACGAAGAGGATCATTGGGTAGTGGTCACGGTGATGGACGAGGAGGCCGATGCCACGCTGGTCACTGATCTCTTGCAGCACATGGGTTGGGTGCAAAAGCATCTCGCCGAAAAAGGTGATCAAGTTCGTGCCATCGTATTGCTGAGCCATGTGCCCGAAGACCTCGGCTATGCCGCGGCCGCCATGGCAGACAAGCTCCGCTTTTGCACCTGGCAGTTCGAGTTGAAGCTCGAGGAAGTGGTGGTTTAGCGCCGCCCACGAGCATCAATCAGCACCTCACCCCCGCCGTGGTTCTTCGGGGACTCAGGCAATTGCCTGGGCCCCCGTTTTTGTAAAACCCTGACGCTATTTCTTAATCTTCATTTCGAGTGACAAATCCTTAGCAGCTTTAACGCTCAGCATTTCAATTAACGTCATGGCACTCGAACCACCGCTAGTGGAGGCATTCCCCATCTGCACTTCAGGCACCCATTTCTGCTTCTCGATGGCACTGGCAAATCGTTCCATTACTCTCTCGTAAGTTTCTAGTTTTTGTGCGAGCGCACCATCCGCTTCCATGACAATACGCTTGTAAGCACCGTCACCCTCACCACGCAGAATTTGCTCTTGTTTGTACTCAGCGGCAGCGAGTTTCTTTTGTTCGGCTTCGAGCTTTTGCTGTCTTGCCACCTCTACGTTTTGTTCCGCGGCAATGACAGCAACCTCCTTTTTCCTCTGGGCATCTACAACAGCCTGCTCTTTGAGAACCTCCTTCTCATACTTCGCTCTCATCACATTCGCCTTGCCCTGTTCTTCCGAAGTGATGGCATCTTGCTTAGCTCGTTCTGCATTCGCGATTGCAGTAATAATGGCCATAGTGGCTTCACGCTTGGTGGCAATCTGTTGGAGCGTTTTGGGCTCAAAATCCCAATCCGTTATTTGAAATCCATTGACGCTAATACCGTAATCATTCAGGTCGCTGTTTATGTGGATAGGCAAACCATCACTTCCATAAGAAATCACAGGGATGTTTTTAGTCACCTTTTTCCCGGTGCCCTCATCTAGTGTGGTGATTTTTTCTAATTTTGTTTGGAATTTCCCATTAGAAATTTGCTGACTAGCCCACTGCGTGTAGATGCTGCGCTTTTCAGCGTAAGCTTCCTCAGAACTCATCAAGCCAGCGGTTAAGTTCATTCCTTCTTCAGTCACTGATTTAATCAGCTTTTGTGAAACGCCTCGATTGGATCGAAATGCTTTGTGCAAATGAAGCATGGTTTCTTCATCACTGGGCATGGAAAAACGCGCCTTGCCATAGACAGTGCCAGTACCACCATCTTGATAACGAACAGCGATGCCCACCTGATCGATAGATGAATCCACCTCGGCAGCCGTTTTGTCATAATCAAATGTGATGACGTCGTTATAGATTGCTGCTGTGCCAAACCACTGCGGGAAAATGCCAGGGGAGAATTTCACATACAAAGTACCTGTTGGATATTGGACAACGGTTCGATGGCCCGCATTATTGATGCCAAATGCCATGAAAAAAACAACCAACGCTCCAACAAACAACACTCCAATAGCAATTAACTTGGCGGGAATTTTATTCATGTTTGATTTCCTCTTTATTCGTTTGATCCGGGGAGTCTATATTTTTGATTTCTGAAGAAACTGCTTTCTGGCGGGCCTTCTCTTCGGCGATTTCTTTGTCAATATCGATTAAATTACCTTCTAGCCTGGTCTCTCGGAGCTCATCCTCTTTGTCCTCGCGGGTCAAGTAGTTTTTAAGTTGCCATATAAAAACTACTAACAAGAAAATAATCACGAGCAGCAAAAACAATCTCATCATGATTCATGACTCCCTTAAATAGATTTCTTTTGGGTCTCTGTACGTAGCTAAAATCTGTATCTGTTTTCCCAGATGGCCAAGAAGATTTTTTTTCAGACCAAGAGAATAGGGCGGGGAGGGTTGATTGCAAGCTGATTGGTTGAGGCCGGGTTATGCCTATTTGACTTGATGATTCTTACCGGACCAAGAAGAAAGGGCCGTCTGTCGGCGGAGGGTCAGGTGGTGAGTTTCGAAAGGATTTCCGAAATAGAGCCGTTCAGCACGCAATCGGCGAGTGAATCCATCTCCGTAGGCGATCCATTGACGATCACAATTCGCGCGCCTGAATCTGCGGCAATGGGGACGGCGTTCGCTGCGGGAAAGACCGTCAAGGTGCTTCCCACGGCCAGCAATAGATCGCAGTTTCGCGATACGTCTTCCATTCGAAAGAGGTCTTCGGCTACCAGGTTCTGCCCAAAGGCAATCGTGGCCGACTTCAGCATTCCGCCGCAGTGCAAACACGATGGATCTTCTTCGCCCGCCCGCACGCGTTCCAAGGTTTCTTCCATGGGGCCACCACGATCGCACCCCAAGCAGACATACTCCGCCATGGTTCCGTGGATCTCGATCATTTTTTCGGGAGAAATTCCCGCCTTCTGGTGAAGTCCATCGACGTTTTGAGTCACGATGGCCAGGAGTGTTCCTCGTTCTTCGAGTGCCACTAATGCATGATGCCCCGCATTGGGTTCCGCATCCCAGATCCCTGGCTCCATGCGAAACAGCCAGGCTTTTTTTCGAACCTCGGGATCACTGACATAGCACTGCAAGGTGGCCATTTTTTCCGCATCGGGATTCTTCGTCCAAATTCCGTCGGGGCCGCGAAAATCTGGAATACCCGAGTCCGTTGAGATCCCGGCACCGGAGAGCACGACAATCCTCCTGGCCTTTTGAATCCAGTTTCGTGTTTCTTCAATTTTGCGGTCGAATTCATTCGTCATGGGCAACCTTTCGAATGGGCAGCGCGTTGCGCCCACTCAACGTTCTCCATGTAAGGTGAGTAGGTTCATGATAGCTCGTCCTGAGCGGACGAAACACGATTGGAACGGTATCCCTTCGGATTTAGCTGGACTGCCTACAGCATCGCAGTTACGTGGAGGTCGATGGGGATGTCCCGGATCCCGGTTTTGTTCCATAGGGAAATGGTGGAGTATTCCACTCAAGTTAGAAATCGACTGTTTGACAGGCTATTGTAGAGGCACCCTGTCTGAGTGGGGATCGGTTTTCGTAATGCAACTAAAGAGAGAAGATTTCGATGCCTCTAGTAAAGATCTATAACAAGATGAGTCCTTTTCAACGCGTCATCATTGCATTGATCCTGGGTATATTGTCTGGAATTTTTGTTGGCGAACCAGCTGGAAGGCTGGAAATTCTCGGCAATGTCTATATACGCTTGTTGCAGATGACGGTGATTCCTTACGTACTGGTTTCCATCATGGGCGGTCTGGGTCGGCTTGATGGCGCCATGGCTGCAAGCATTGGTATTCGGGCTGTCAAAATTATTCTTTTGATGTGGCTTGGCGTCATGCTGACACTGTTATTGCTGCCACTGGCCTATCCTGATTGGCAAACTGCAGGTTTTTTCAGTTCTAGTCTGGTGACTGAGGTCGTTCGATTTGACTTCGTCGACTTATACATCCCTGCGAATATCTTCGCTTCATTATCCAATACGATTGTGCCAGCCGTTGTTTTGTTTTCTCTGTTGATGGGTATTTCATTAATCAATGTCGAGAACAAGGACACCTTGTTGCGTTTATCCTCCAATGTTGCCGATGCTTTAATGGGGATCGCTTCCTTTGTCGCCAAGCTGGCGCCACTGGGGATCTTTGCGATTTCTACTGCCGCAGCAGGCACTTTGCACCCTGAGGATCTAGGACGGCTACAGGTTTTCTTATGGGTCTATCTGGTTGCTGCCGCTTTGTTGGCTTTTATCTTTCTGCCACTGATTATTCACTGGGCAACCCCCTTTTCCTATCGCGAAGTGTTGTCAACGGCGGGTGAAGCAGCGATTACCGCCCTGGCCACCGGAACTGTTCTGGTTGTTCTCCCCATGATTGTCGAACGCAGCAAAGAGATGCTGGCAAATCACGGGATGGAATGCGAAGAGACAGGCTCCACAGTCGATGTGCTGGTGCCAACCGCTTATAGCTTCCCCAGCACCGGCACATTGCTGGGGCTGGGATTTATTTTATTCTCCGGATGGTATGTGGGTTCTCCGATTGGCATCGAACAATATCCATCCTATGTCATTATGGGTGCCTTGACGGCCTTTGGCAGCATGGCCGTCGCCATTCCTTTTATGCTGGATTATTTCGGGCTACCAGCAGACCAATTTCAACTTTACCTACTCGGCAGCGTGGTTACCGCACGCATTGCTACAGGTCTGGCAGCACTTCACGGTTTTGTGGTGACTTTGCTGGTGGCCACAGCAGTGATGAAACAATTGAAATGGCATCGCATGATACAAGCCATGGGTCTGCATCTCGGAGTGACTGCAGGCGTGATGGTTGTATTGGGACTCGCATTAACGCATTGGATCCCGTACGAATACGAAGGTGTTCGAACGTTCGAGTCTATGCGCCTCATGGGGCCGCCCGCCACTGTCGAGAAAATCAAAGAGCTGTCACCGCTCAGTTCGAGAGACCATGAACGGTCACGCTTGGAAGTTATTCAAAAGCGTGGTTCTATCCGTGTCGGTTATTTCCCGAATACCTTGCCTTACGCGTTCGTAAATGACCAGGACAGATTAGTGGGTTTGGATATGGAGATGATCCATCAGTTGGCCAATGATCTTGGCATTAAAATAGAGCTCGCTCGCATAGAAAATCCTAAAGCAGAATCACAGATGTTGTCTGATGGCAGCGTCGATGTCACTCTCGGAGGCAGGGCTATAACACCTACCCGGGCACTGAATGTAAATTTCAGCGATTCCTACATTCACCATACGGCCAGTTTCATTGTTGCGGATCATCGAAGGGACGAGTTTTCTTCCATCGCATCTATTAATAAAATGGAGCAACTGAATTTGGGTGTTGGTAATGATGTCTATTACAGAACGATAGTGAGCGACTTATTCCCACAGGCCAAGCTGACCACCATTGATAGCGCAAGGAAATATTTTAAGGGTAAGTATGAAGATGTGGATGCTTTAGTGTTTTCCGCAGAAGCTGGCTCCGCTTGGACCTTGCTTTACCCAGATTACGTTACGGTTGTGCCGAAAGGCTGGAAGTTGAGAGCTCCTGTAGGTTTGGCACTGCCCAAGGATCAACAGAACTACCTGCACTTTATCAATACGTGGTTGCGGCTTAAAGAAGACAACGGTACTCGACAAAAAATATATGAGTACTGGATATTGGGCGAAAATCCCAAGGCGAAGAAACCACGCTGGTCCGTGATCAAGGACGTGTTCGGCTGGGATGTTTAAATCCGCGTCAGCGCTCGGCTTGGATGTTCTTCTTTATGTAACTGGCCGTGTTTTCTTTTACGGCCGCATTGTAGGCTTGCTGCAGTGAAGGCAATACATTCTTGTCGGGTTCACCGGTCAGCTCATTCATAAAGACTTTTTTGGATTCGGTTGCCAGCACCAATACGTTGTCGTACAAGCCATGGCAGTGTCCTGCCAGGTTGCCTTTGCCGTAAAAAATATCATTTTCTGCGGCTGTAATGTCTACGCCATCCACCTTCATGTTTTTTAGCGTTTGCAGCCATCGGCCGATCACAGGGCGCCACTTCTCACTTTTGACGGATGTCGTGCCCAGGTTGAACACCGGCAGATCCGTACGCTCATGGCGTCGGTAGTTATAGGAATGATTATCGTAAACAATGCACTGCCCGAAATCTTCAGCCAAGGCTTCAACCACCGCAGACACAATGCGATAAAACTGCGCGTGTTTTTCTTTACTGGTCACAATGACCTCTTGGCTTTGAGGTGTTTTCCAGCACTCCTTGCCCCAGGCCGTCTCATAAACACACTCATCAGTAGTGCGATTGAGGTCATATTCGTAACGGGAGTCATGAGCCGTCAGGGTAATGGGCTGTTGGCTGACAAAACTTGCGGTGTAAGGGTCTTCTTCGTAGTAACGCTCCGACTTTGATAGCAGGCAGTTATCCATCAACTCCGGCCGCATGTTTCCGCCGTCGTGAATGGCGGCACTCATGGCAGGTTCGTATTTTTCGATTTTCAGCGTGAAGCCACCACCATCGATGGTCGCAGTGAAAATTTCACGGTTTTTGATTTTTTCGAGAAGGGCTTCTTCGGATAAGTGGGTCATAGGTGCCTCTGTATTGATTCTGAAATTGTTTACCTGAAAATACTAGGTTTGACCGGATCATTTCCACTGAAAAAGATCTCGAAGTGCCAAATGATCGCGAATCCGACTCCAAGTCAAGAGAGTAGGCTGGGGAGGCTGGGTTTCAAGTGGATTGGTGGTGCCTCAACGATTCCTATCTGACATAATCCAATGGATCAGACTTTCGTTGCCCGCTTGTTCAACTTATCCGTGCTGAGCCACGAGGCGGGAGAGGATGGCGAGAGATCGCGAGGTCGCTCAGTGAGGGAGGACGCTGCTTTGAAGGAGACAAACGCGCAAGACCCATGGTCGGTGGAAGCCGGATCCTCTGGAGGCATACTCCAGAGTCTCAGGAGCGTCTCCATGCCACAGTTCCTGAGAGTGGTGCTGCCCTTGGCCATCGTGTTCTTGTTCGGCTTCCTCCTTGAGTACCGCGCCGAGGTGGGGGCGGATCGAACACGCTTCCTCACGCTGGAGACTTCCCTTATCCAACGCGGCGTTCGCCAGGTAGAGCGCGAGTTCGAGGCCGCGACCCTGGATCTCTTCTTCGTCGCCGATCTGGTAGCAGAGGCCGTCGATGGCAATGACCCGGGTGGGTTCGCGAGGCTGGAGCGGAACTTGCTGACGCTGGTACGGCACCGGGCGGATCATGCACAGGTTCGTTTCATCAGCGCCGCAGGTCAGGAGGTCCTCCGAGTGGAGAACACCTCGGCCGGGCCGCGGATCGTTCCGGAGAGCGAGCTCCAGGACAAGAGCAGCCGGGACTACTTCAAGGAAGCAATACGCTTGCAGGCGGGCGAGGTGTTCGTCTCGCCAATGGAGCTGAACATCGAGCGCGGTGAGATCGAAAAGCCGGTCAAGTCGGTGATCCGTCTGTTGACCCCCGTGGATGACGAAGCGGGGAGGCGGCGGGGGGTCGTTGTCCTGAATCTAGACGGCGAGCGCTTCCTGCGCGCATTCGAGAGAAATCCGGAGAGGGGTGGTGTCCAGCGCATGATCGTCAATTCCGAGGGCTACTGGCTTCAGCATCGGCCCGAGGTCGAGTTGGGCTTCATGCTGGAACATGGAAGGGGCTTCCACAACACCTACCCCGAGGTCTGGGAGTCGCTGACAGTGAACCGCCAGGGTCAGGCCGAGAGTCGCGATGGCGTCTTCTACTTCGACACGGTCTCCGCGCGACCGTCCGCCGAGAGTGTGGGTGTCGAAACTCATGGGCAGAGCGACTGGATACTCATCTCCTTGGTCCCGCGTGGGGTGCTCAATGACATAGCGGTCCGGGTGGCAACAAAGCTCTTGGTGATGGCCATGCCGTTGTTCTTCGCGCTCCTTCTAATCGGTTTGCTGCTGGCGGCCTCCGTTGAGAGGCGGAGATTGGCCGACGAAGCACTGCGAGGCGTCGAACGCTTGCGGAGCGCAATGATGAGGGCCGCCCTCGACGCCATTGTGGTGATGGATGAGGCGGGCATCACGCTGGAATTCAACCCGGCGGCGCAGCAGATATTCGGTTACACGCTTGAGGAGGCGCGAGGCAAGCTGGTTGCCGATCTGATCATTCCTCCGTCGCATCGCGAGGCTCACCGGCTCGGGCTGGAACACTTCCTTAAAACAGGGGAGGGGCCCATCATTGACAAACACATCGACGACATGATTGGGATCCGCAAGGATGGCTCCACGTTTCCCGTCGAGTTGACCGTTTGTGAGATTCACATCACCGGAAGGCAGCTCTTCTTCGGCTTTCTCCGCGATCTCAGCAAACCGAAGAGCGAAGGAGAGGAATAGATCTTTGCCTGCCAGCGGGCTGCTCTAAATCCGAGCCAAACCAGTCAGGCATCGGTTTTCTCGGGCTTCGAATGTTTGTCGGTGAGGCCTCTGATCGCGGCCCAGTTGTCATTATTGATAAGCAGGCTGCGGAGGATGGGTTTCTTCTCACTCTTTGGAGCATCCTTGCTCTTGTAGTCCGTGCCGTAGAATTCTGACATCATCCGCTCATGGTAAGCGACGATATTATCGAATTCATAACCGATCTTTTTCAGCGGTGATTCCGTGGGAAATGCGATTGTGTTGGCGATGATCGAGTGGATTCCGGCATCGGGCGAGGTGGGCCGATCGCCAAGAAAATAAGGCTTGTCGCCTAATATGTCCGAGAGCGCTTTGAGATCCCGCCTTGCAAATTCAAACATCTCATCATTGGGATATCTCACATAGCCTTGCCATTGATGCTTCAGCGAATCCCGCATGCTCTTCTTGATGAGGCTCTTGATCAAGGGCCGGAAGATCTTCAGGTGGTCTGGAATGAAGGCTCTTGACCAATGGTCCAAGATCGCTTTGCGACTGTCATCTACATAGTAACGATCCTTCATAAGGCAATAGATGAGTCGGTCTTCCGCAATGGCCTGGGCGGCATAGCCGATGGCCAGTTGCTCATTGGTAAGGTGGGCATCAACAGCGTTGCCATACTCAGCTTTCAAGTACTCGATGATCTTTTGTGAATCCCATACCAGTTTGTGATTGTCCTCGATGCAGGGCAGTTTTCTCGTGGGAGCCTTCGACCAATTATTATTGTTGATCGCTTCGTAGGGCAGTTTCGCCATCTTGAGGTAGGTTTCTACCTTCATGCAGAAGTTGCTCGGATTTGGGATGTTGAGTCCTGGTTCGAATTGATAAAGCAAGATCATCTTGGGTTTACCTCCGTTAGCGCATACGCCACGCAGTCGATTCAAGAGTACAATCTGCCATCATCGATTACACCTTGAAAGTTGATCAGATGACCGTATTGATCAACTGCCCCCAATGTGCAGATTTTTCCTTACCGAACACTGAAACCTTTCTTATCCTTTCACGTGGTTAGCACTCCGGGTTCGGGTTCTGGCCCATCGGGGGAGGGGCGGTACCACATGACTCGCAGGATTGCACTGATACTGACCGTGCTGACGGGTTTCAGCGGACTGGTGTATCAAGTTGCTTGGCAAAAGTATCTGGCCGCCTTGCTGGGTTCCCACAGCGAGGCCACTGCAGCCGTGCTCGGCATCTTCCTGGGCGGGCTTTCTTACGGTTACTCTCTTTTCGGTCGTGTCTCGCATGGTCTCACTGAAAAAGCTGAGCAGGAAGGGCGCCCGCCTCACTTGCTGTTCACCTATGGTTGCATTGAAGCCGCCATCGGCGTGTGGGCTCTGCTCTTTCCTTTCTTGTTCAAGGGCGTGTTTGCCCTGGCGCTGTGGCTTCCACACAGTTCGCCGGGCATTTCCTTTAGTATCGACGTTCTACTGACGATTCTACTCATCGGTCCGCCCACGGTTCTCATGGGCGGAACGATTCCCTTGCTCACCCAAGGACTTGCGCACAGTCTCGACGACGCCACTCGGACTCACGCCTATATTTACGCGTTCAATACGGCCGGGGCCTTCCTGGGCGCCTTGGCCGCGGGTTTTTTTCTCGTTCCCTGGCTGGGACTCAAAGTCAGCGTCATGAGCATGGCTTGGATCAACCTGGCTGCGGGTTTGATTTTCATTGCCTTGGCCAAACGGCCAGATAAATGGGTCCAAACTGCCAAGTCGCAGAACGTGGCTGCAAGTCCCATCAAATATTTTTCGAATTATGCCTTGGTCGCTCTACTGGCCGGCTTTGCCATGATGACCTTACAAACGGCCATGAACCGAGTCGGGGCACTCACCCTGGGTGCGTCGCATTTTACGTTTTCCATGGTTGTGGCCACCTTTGTGTTGTGCATCGCACTGGGCAGTTTCGCCGTTTCGGCGCTGCCGAAAATTCGGCCCGGTTATCTCGTCTTCAGCCAGTGGTTACTCGTCGCCTATTTAATCGTTCTTTATACCGGGGTTGATGAGATCCCTTATTGGGGTTACCGCCTGCGCCTCTCGTTCCCCAACCATCCGAGTTTTTTTCTTCCCTATTACATCAGCCTGATGGCCTGCCTTTTTGGGGTGCTCCTCATTCCGCTCGGATTGTCGGGTGCAACGCTGCCGCTTCTTTTTCATCATTTGCGTCATGAGGTCGGCGATCTGGGTGAACTTGCGGGCAAGATCTACACCTGGAACACCGTGGGTTCACTCCTGGGTGCTTTGATTGGTGGATACGCGCTCTTCTTTTGGATGGACTTGCATCAAATTTTCAGACTGGCCATTGCCGCGCTCACCGTCGGGGCCGCAGTATTAACCATTCGAATCTTTCCATCTGTAAAAATGCTGGGCCTTGCTGGCGGTGCCTGTGTGCTGCTGCTCCTGAGCGCCTTGCCTGCCTGGGTTCCTTTTCAATTGCATCTCGGGCTCTTCAGGGAGTCGACTGTCTACAAGCATGCCTACGACGGACCCAGGCTCTTTTATGACCAGGTCCGAGGCTCCCAACTTATATTTTCCACCGATGACCCCACGGCGAGTGTTGCCGTGCGTGCGTCGTCGCTGTCGGCTCGCGCCATTTTCGTTAACGGAAAATCAGACAGTGCGATACCAGGGGATAACCGGACGACGCACATGCTCGTGCTCTTGCCCGCCTTGTTCGCCGATGAACCCAAAGCGGGCTTTATCATCGGCTATGGAACAGGCATGTCGGTGGGAGCCTTGGCCTCCTTGCCCGGCATGGATCGCGTTGTGGTTGCTGAAATGTCCCCCGGCGTCATGGAGGCCGCGAGTTACTTTGATTCTTTGAATGGAGACGTCTCCCATAATCCCAAAGTAGAAGTGCTGCGCAGCGATGCCTATCGCGCTTTGCTGCGCAGCAGTGAAACCTTCGACGTCATCGTGTCCGAACCCCCTAATCCCTGGGTCACGGGTGTCGAGATGCTCTACAGCCAGGAATTTCTTTCGGCCGCGCGCAGTCGCCTCTCGGAACAAGGCGTGTACGCGCAGTGGATGCACGTCTACGAGACCGATGACGAAACCCTGGAACTCGTGATGCGTACGTATCTCGAAGTCTTTGAACGCGTCTCGGTCTGGTTCGTCGATATCAACGATTTCGCGATCCTGGGTTTCAATGATCCCGCGGATCAAGTGGATTGGGAAAGGGTTCAGGCTCAATATGAAGAACCCGCCATGCGGGCGGCCTTCGCCAAAATAGGAATCCGCAGCCTACCCACTTTGCTGGCCCACGAGCGAGTGCCTACCTTTACGCTGCAGCACGCCAACCTCTCGGGTCCCATTCACAGCATCGAGCACCCTCGCGTCAGCGATCTCGCTGCGCGCGCTTTCTATACTCGTGGAAGAGGGAAGTTCCCTTTTCCTCTATCCAGGGAAGCCATTCAAGCCGGTCAGAAAAATTCATCGCTGAAAAACTATCTGGCTTGGCGGCAAGCGGAACTTTCGGAAGAAGAGTGGTCGAGCATGACCAGTGAAATTTGTCAGTCCACGCCAAACCGTTGTGCTGGGGTCTTTACTCGTTGGCAGAAAACGCATCCCAACAGCAGGGCGCTCCAAGACAAGCTGCGCTTGATGGAAGAAAATACGGGTAAAGGAGGGTCACCTCGCCAGATGATTGAAATCATTCTGGCGCTCCATGAGCCTGACAAAATCAAGGGAACCCCTCTACCCTATGAAAATGTTCGCGCCATCCAAGCCCTTTACACGCGACACTTCGACTACAGCTACCCCTTCGATCCCACCATCCTCGAAAATGCCTGGTTGGCGTGTACGGGAGATGAACGCTGCGCCGAAGGGTTGGAGGCGGTCCAAAGAACGGGTGGAACGTCTGAACCTTCGAAAAGCAATTAGACCGAGGGACGACTCCTGACTCAGGGTCGAATCCCGCACTCCCGGGGAATTGTCTGGTCGTCCGTTCCCACTTCGCACCCCATCTTGTTCACGGCCACGCTAGAATTGCTTTATGCGCCCTGGCATTTGTCTCTCGCCCTTCCTGTTTGCTCTGTTTCTTCTGCAGTCGCTGGCCTGCAGCCAGCGCTACGACCCCATCGATCCCGAAACCTGGAGCGATGATGTTCTGGACTACACTGCGTCACCGGTAGATCTCAGCTTTCTGAACCATACGCCAGCCGGATCCCACGGGTTCGTCCAGGCGGTGGGGGACCACTTGGAGTTCGAGGATGGAACACCGGTGCGGTTCTGGGGAGGGAACCTTGCGGCACAGGCCCTCTTTGTCGACGACTCCCAGATCGATGCACAGGCTCGCCGGATGGCCAGCCTTGGATTCAATCTCATGCGGATCCACCACCACGACTCGACGAGGTGGGTGAACCCGTCGGTGATCGATAAGAGTCAGAGTGATTCGCGCAGTCTGGATGTCACGGGCATGGACCGACTCGACTATTGGATCTATGCCTTGAAGGAAAACGGGATTTACGTTTGGCTCGACCTGCATACCGGGCGGCAGTTTCAGGAAGGAGACGTCGACACAGAGCATGGTGTGATCGTGGGTTATGACGAAATCGTCGACGATGGCAAAGAGGCCATCGGCTTCAGCTATTACAACGATGCGGTCCGAGAGTTGATGAAGGAGTTCAACGAGAGTTACCTCACCCATGTCAATCCGTACACGGAACGGACATACACGAATGAGCCTGCCATCATGGGCCTCTTGCTGACCAACGAGAACGACCTGACGACCCATTACGGCGATAAGATGCTCGCGACAAAGGGCAACCCGGTGCACAACGCCATCTTCGAGTCGCGTGCAGAAGCCTTTGCAGACGTCTCGGGTCTCCCTCTGTCAGAGATCCTGAAAACGTGGCAGCCCGGCCCCAGTAAGATTTTCCTCAATGAGCAAGAGCACCTCTTCAACGCAGACTTGCTCCAGCATTTGGATTCCATCGGGGTGAAGGTTCCGGTGGCGACCACAAGCATGTGGGGCAACAGCCGTCTCTACTCTCTGCCGTCGCTGACGGAGGGCACTCTCATCGATGCTCATGCCTATGGCGGTGATGAGGCTTTGTCCGACAACCCTCGCTACAACGCGAACTACATCAGCTGGATTGGTGCATCGCAGATGAACGGCATGCCCTTGTCTACCACCGAATGGAACACCCCGTACCCGACCATTGATCGATTCATTGCGCCGCTCTATGTCGCGAGCATTGCCTCGCTCCAGGGCTGGGATGCACCCATGATCTACAACTATTCCGAGATGTCTACCTTCGCGCCCACGGGTAATGTGCACCAGTGGTCGACCTTCGTGGATCCGGCGCTCATGGGGATGATGCCGGCTGCAGCGCTCGCCTACCGAGAGGGTCATATCGCACCGGCCAACACGTCCTATTGCCTTGATCTCGATCGGAGCGAAGCCTACTTCCAAGAGGTTACGCCGACGACCAGCCGGGCGATTCGAACTTTGATGGAGCAGAGCCAGTTTTCGGTTTGTCTCCCGGATATCTCCGAACTCGACTGGGATAGCGCCAGTGACCCCGCAGCGGATGTCATTCGAGTCACTGACAAGGGTCGCGACTTCATTCCCAGCGGGCAGAACTATGTTGAGTCGGATACGGGCGAGTTGCTGCGAGATTGGCAGGCGGGTTTTCAGACTATCAACACCCAGAAGACTCAGGCAGCTTCGGGTTGGATCGGCGGGCGCCAGCTGGACCTTCTGGACGTGAGCTTCGAGATCTCGACACCCAAGGCCACGGTTTCGCTATCGAGCCTCGATGGCTACCCGCTGGATCAGTCTCGTAACATCCTCATCAGCGCGCTCGCGCAAGCCGCCTCGCCCGACGGCGATCTTCCGATCTTGGCCGAACCGGTCGTGGGCACGATCAGGCTAGCCGCAGATCCTGGACTCAAGCTATTTCCCATCGCTTCAGACGGAAGTGAAGGCGCACCCATTCAACCCGCATACGATGGTGGGGTGTATACCCTCGACCTGACCGGGGCGACCCACTGGTACAGCTTGAAGCGGTAAGCCTCATCGCGATGTACCTGTTGTGGCGCACCCGGTCGGGAAGCCGATCCAAACCTGGAGCGTAGTTCAGCTACCTGAGAGCACGTGCAGGTGGGCGATGAGGTCGTAAATCTGCTGTTCCGTCAAAATGGAGCCCCAAGGTGTCATCAGTGGTGACTTGCCGATGGCAGGGCCACCTCCGTAGATGACCTTGTACAGATGCTCATCCGTGAGCGTGCTCATGAAAGCCGTGTCGGTATGGTTCGCAGGCTTCGGCTCCAAGGCGGCCGAACCGGGTCCATCACCCTTTCCCTCCATGCCGTGACAGGCTGAGCAGTACATGGCGTAGAGCGTGGCGCCGTTGGCCGCGTCTCCGGTCAGGCCCTCACCTGCTGGCTCAGCGGGCGCTGCTGCTGGTTCTTCGGTCGCTGGTGGAGCTGGCGCAGCCTCCTCGGCCGGGGCGGCGGTTTCTTGCGGAGGAGCGGTATCCTGTGCGGCTTCTTTCTCGCCACCACAAGCTACTGCTAGAAAAGCAAGCGCTAAAACATAAAGACATAAGGAAGGTTTCATCGGGTACATTCTCCTGAAGAGTGGAAATCATGAATTGGGGGGTGAGGATACAAATTCAGGCTCCAAACGAAAGCCCAAATGAAGGCTCCCTATTCGATTTTTGCAAGATCGTCGATCTCAGATGGCAGAAAATCGATTTCCAGCCAGGAGAGCAGGGCGATGGAAGTCCCGGCAGATTTATATTCACTGTTCAGCGATCATGGAATAAGCCTGGGCCGCCAGGCTAAAGATCAGCATGACAATCGAGAATCAGGTGCCACAGAAAGTATGCTGCACCACTTCATGGGGCTGCGGTGGCGTCGCGGGGCGTTCATTGGCCGGGTTGTATTCATAGGGCTTGGCCAGCACATCCACTAACTCGTGAAAGGGACCAAAATCGTGATGGAGGGTGGCAGCGTTGATGGCGGCCTCAATCATATGATTACGGGGAATGTAAGCGGGGTTGACCGACATCATTTCTTCCCGACGCTGCCGGGCATCTTGAGGATCGTTATCGATTCGCTTGCGCCATTCCTGTAGCCACGGCTTCATGGCCTCTGGTATTTCAAAAATGTCACGGACACTGGCTGGCTCCGTCCCTGCTTCGCTTTTCCCCGCCAGTTCCGACAAGCGTCGGAAGGTTAATGTGAAGTCTGCTTTCGCCTCTGTCATGGATTCAAACAAGTCTTTAATCATCGCTTCGTCTTCAGCTGTGTTCTTGGCCATGTTGTCAGAGAAGCCAAGTTTTTTTCGCATGCCTTGCAGTCGCGCATTTTCAAACAAGGGCTGAAATCGAGCGATGGCCTCCTGCGCCAATTCAATGGCCTTGGTCTCATCCTCATGGAACAAGGGGAGCAGCGCTTCGGCAAGACGAATCAAGTTCCAGTGCATAATGCCGGGTTGGTTGGAGTAGGCATATCGCCCGGCATGATCGATGGAACTGTATACGGTTTCGGGGTGGAACGGATCCATAAAGGCACAGGGGCCGTAATCGATGGTTTCACCTGAAAGCAAAACATTATCCGTATTCATTACACCGTGAATGAAGCCAATGAGCTGCCAGCGGGCAACGAGAACCGCTTGCCGCGCAATCACCGTATTGAGTAGCGCTAAAGCCGGATTGTCTGCCTCTGCGGCCTCGGGGTAATGCCGTTGGTTGACATGGTTGACGAGCGTGTGGAGAGCCTCCACATCCCTTTGTGAAGCAAAGTACTGAAGCGTGCCGATGCGGATATGGCTTTGGGCAACTCTTGCCAATACTCCACCTGGCAAAATGGCTTCGCGCCTTACCTGTTCTCCCGTGCTTACCGCAGCCAGGGATCGCGTTGTCGGAATCCCTAACGCGGCCATGGCTTCGCTGACAATATACTCTCGCAATACAGGACCCACGGGAGAGCGACCATCTCCTCCACGCGAATAGGGCGTGGGGCCCGACCCTTTGAGTTGGATGTCGTATCGGTTTCCATTTTGGTTGAGCACTTCGCCAAGCAAGATGGCTCTTCCATCTCCCAGCCGAGGATTCCAGCCTCCAAATTGGTGACCGGCATAAACGGTTGCGATGGGTTCTGTGCCAGCAAGAATTTTGTTGCCTGCGATGACTTGAACGCCATCGTCTGACGCGAGCCAGGTTGAGTCGATGCCCAGGTCTTTAGACAACTCTTCGTTTACGCGAATCAGGCTCGGTGCCGATACGGGTACAGGGTCCTGGCGCGTGTAAAAGCGCTCGGGCAATCTCACATAGCTATTGTCGAAAACCACAGTCTTGTTCATGGCCAAGGACAGTAGCGCCAATGACCTCGGAGTTGTAGGAAGGTCAATAGATGAGGAGTGCAGGGTGGCCGCAACGTTTGCAATAAAGCTCGATGATTTTGGAAGCGGACCCCAGGCCGTCGAAATCAATGGAGTTGAAGTCGGGTTGTTTCAGGTGGAAGAGGAAATCTTTGCCTTGGAAAATAGCTGCCCCCATGCAGGACTCCCTCTACACGAAGGTGTGCAGGATGCCTATGAGGTGACTTGCGCAGCACATGGATGGTGTTTTGATCTGCGCACGGGTTTTCGCCCGGAATTTTCTGATGGTTTCCCCATCCCTTGTTTCTATACCGAGGTTCGCGGCGACGAAGTGTGGGTCGATTTAGATCGCAGGACCAACCTGCCAGTAAGGCCCTGAACGGGCTCTACGCTGCTTCAGACTTTTCTGAATTCTCATCCGCAGGTCTTGGCCGTTGGAGAGATTCTGGCTTTCGCATTTTTTACTACCACCCCTTTGACGATGATACGCAGGACGTGTGGCGAAATTTGCTCAGCGTACCGAACCTGCACGTGATTCATCTCAAGCGTAGAAATATTCTCCGCGCGTTGATATCGAGAAAAATTGCCAGAGAAAAAAAGATTTGGGCTTCGGTTCAGGGTGAGTTGAGTTCGGATGAGAAGTTGGTGGAATTTTCCGCCGAAGAACTGAAAAGTGCTTTCGAGGAAACAAGGGGGTGGGAAGAGGAGTACGGCAAGCTCTTCCAGGAACGTCCCACACTGGAAATGTTTTACGAAGACTTGGTGGAAAACCCAAGAAAAGAGTTTCAACGAGTCACCGACTTTCTGGAGCTTCCCTATCAGGAACCACGCACGCTTCTCCAAAAGCAAAATCCGCAGCGCAGCGAGCATCTCATGAGAAATTTCACAGAATTCAAAGTGCACTTTCAGCACAGCCAGTGGTCTGACTTTTTCGACGAGTAGACCAGAATCTGCGCATCTATCTTCCATATTGCGGATGAATGGGTATAGGCTACCCCCTGATCCACTCTTTGGCGTACTTGGTGATCACACTCCAGTCTCAGTTCGATGAGATCAAAGGAGGCGTTCCAATGCGGTCCAATCCGTTTCGAGGTTTCTGTCTACCGGTCCTTTTCTTGGTGCTGTTCGCAGTTGGCCCGGTCGCCCACGCCGCCACCAACTTGCTCAGCAACCCCGATTTTGAACTCGATACGACCGGCTGGGCCGACCCTTTTCCCGATTCCACCGTGATTAGCCACGATACCAGCCACGATCATGATGAGGCGCCGGGGGTTGTGGGCAGCCTCAAATTGGAAGTCTCCATTGATAACAACGCCGCAGACGGTCCGGGACAATGCGTGGTGGTCAGTCCATCCGAGACCTACCTGGCTGCAGGCGCGATCTTCCGCCCGACGCAACCGGCGGGGGCCGATACCCCCTTTCCCTACATCCAAGTCGCGTATCACAGTGACGCAACTTGTACGAGTCACACAGGGGCCACCGTTGAGGGCTACTTGCTAGGAGACCTTGTCGATGATTGGTACGAGATCGAATTCGAAACAACCTCCGTCCCCGAAGCGGGGAGCGCCTACGTCCGGCTTTTTTCCGGAGGCACCAGTGATCCGACCTTTACGACGGTCTATTTCGACAACCTCTATCTGCCGGAACCGGGCACTAATCTTCTGGCCACGGCAGCGGGGGCCGTCCTGTTTGTGCTCGGCTGCCTGAAAAACCGAAAAAACTGACATTTGGGACCTTTGCCAGGGCACTTTCCCCTGGGATTTCGGGCCCCTTGAGCCCGGCAGGCAGCGCAGCTATGTTCCCGGCCCTTGCCCAGGTGGCGAAACTGGTAGACGCGCCGGGTTTAGGACCCGGTGGCCCTAGGCCGTGATGGTTCGACTCCATTCCTGGGTACCAACTTTTGACAAATCGCAGAATCGGCAGCAGCTGAGGGCTGCCGCGGGACTGATTTTAGTTCTGACTTCACAGACAGATCATTGCTTCAAGCGATTGTAACTTTTTGAAAACGCAGTGTGATTCCGGCTGATTGCAGTCGGCCGATGAAAATGAGGAAAGCCATGACAGCCAACGAGGGCGACAAGCCCACCCTGATTAACGTTGAAACCGAAGAAACCAGTTCCGTTGTTCGCACCCTGACGGTGGAGATCGACGCGTCCATCGTCGACAAAGCCTTCGACAAGGCCTACGCGCAGCTCAGCAAGACCGCCGATGTAAAGGGCTTCCGCAAAGGCAAGGCGCCGCGATCCATGCTGGAGAAGCTCTACGGCTCTTCGGTGAGCGAAGAAGTGCGCAGTCTGGTCATCAACGACACTTTGCCCGGCGCCTTGGGTCAAGCCGATGTTGCACCCGTGGCGGAGCCAGCTGTGGACGCCAAGCCTCCCGAGCCCGGTGCGAACTATTCCTACACCGCGCTCAACGTCAGC
>PIVT01000114.1 GCA_003353845.1 Pseudomonadota bacterium
CCTCCTCGCGTTTACTGTCATCGACGTTGACGACTACCTCGATATGATGGTTGACAAACAACTGATACTAGAATGAAAGAACCACCACACCACCCGAACCAAGTCAAGAGGCTGGCCGAAATCTGCTTCGCTGTATTCGACGGCGACGTCTTCACCAAGTGCCGGGAGCGCCGCTACGTTGACGCCCGCATCACCTTCGCCAAGCTCTTGCAGGAGCAGGGCTATGGTTGCAGTCATATCGCTGGCCTCCTCGGTCGTGACCACAGCACCATCATCCACTACTTCCGCAAGGGTGAGGAGCTCATAGAGGTCAACCCCTCGTTCCGCAAGAGGTTTGTCAAGGCCCGTGAAGAATATATCGGCGAAGACCCTGTGTTCTATTACTCTACGCCCGAGCTTCGCGCTAAGTTCTTGGATATGAGGGACGAGTGTGAAGACATACGCAGCAGATACAAGGCTTTGCGTGAGCGCATCGCTAACGAGAGCCGACTAGACGAGCTCATCGATATGGTCCGTATGCGCACCAAGCGTGGCACAGAGGAGGAGGTATACCAAAAGCTCAATAGGATATACAACGGACTATGAAGTGCCCCGAGTGCCGAAAGAACCTTATGTGGACCGGCGACCATGACTCTGACGAGGGTGGTCAGCCGGGCCTAAAGGTCTCTTGGCTCTGCGTCAACGAGGACTGCGAGGTCCGCGCCGTTGACGTGCATTGGCTCGTTTAATCCTCGGGCCTCTGCGACTTCGGTACCCCAAGCAATTCATACGTCTCGTCTTCAATGGGTGCGCCCTCGCTAATCCTAAAGAGTGACCGAAGGACATCGAAGTTGGTTCCTAAATAGAACGTCTCAATGCCTCTCATCAGGGCAGTTCCGTAGTCCCCCTCCTTCAGGTCTTTGGTAACCAATCGTTGCGGCCTTTCAAGTGGGTCGACGACGATGCTAACCTGATACTTGTTTCCAACGAGTGAGTTGTACATCCTCTCGGCTGCCGTTCCAAACACGGGGTACAAGAACGCCGCTTGAAACGGAGACAGAGCCACATCTCTCAGATACCTCCATCTGTCGTCGTCGCTACCCAAAAGCAAGGAGACATTAGAGATGGCCGTGAAGTATACGTAGCCTCCGATAGCATTGAAGTAAAATCCTCTCAGGTCTTTCGATTTAATATTTCCGTCACGGATTCCGCGTTGGATGTTACGCCCATAGCGAAGCGTGTTGTTCAGGTATAGAATCTGAGAGCTGGAGAAGGAAGTAATCAATCGCCTTAGTCCGTCTTGCATCACCTGAATCGGAGCCCGCTCCGCTGGCGTACGCGACTGCTGCGTCTCGTTGTAGTTGTTGAACTTAGCGAGTGCATCTTCCTTGGACATTCCGTTCTTGATGTCCCGATTGTACGTCACCATGTACCCCATTACGCCAGCGATGTCACCGATAGCAGTCGTTCTACTGCCCGCGCTTTGCAAACCGCGCATGAAGATGTTGAACTTCTTATAGTCCTGCTCTGACTTTATCCTACGGCCCGTGGTGGTACCGGAGCTGAGCCCGTAGATATCTCCCTTACCGAACAGACCTTCCATACGAGACCTGAAGGTGGCGGACATCTCCATAGCGTCACCAATTTTACCCTTGTACTTACCGAAGGTCACAGCTCGGGCAATCATATCTGGAACCAGAGCAGCGTACTCCAAAGAGAACATGATGGCGTCTACAATAAGGTTTGGCTTGGAACCATATTGATACTGAGTAAGTGCAGCAGCGGCTGAAGAAGCCTGCTTAACAATTTGCATCGCCTTGAATGCCAGCGTCGCAAAGGTGAATTTGCTTATGGCTTTATCTATCCAACTGAACTCCATCTCCGAGCGGAACGCATCGGGAGATACCGATGCTGAAGCCGCCTGCTTCATTGATTTCTCTACACCTATCAGCTTCGTTGCGGCAGCATAGTATGGGCTACGCATAACGGCGTTGATATTTTGAACCCCCTCGGCGTAAGCCTTGAACCGCTCCATCTTTTCGTAGTGCGCCTCTAGCTCGTTGATAAAGCCAAGGTCTTTAGATAGGTCGAGCTCTCCGGGGCTGGTACGCTCACGCAAAGCGTCAGCCATCTGCGCACTAAACACAGCTCCGACAGGCTGGTCGTCAGTCTTGATATCGAGACCGCCCTTGGTCGCGCTCTTGGTGGGGAAGTAGTTCTCTACGTACCCGAGGTTGACGTCGTTGACCTTGCGGTACACGCCATTGACACCCTCGTAATACTGGTTGCTGAGGTAGTCTACGGTCTTGTCTACGAACTCTACCAGTCTGTCGTCAAGGTGGTCCGTTATCTGCTCCATCACCTCATCGGTAAAGCCTACATCGCGTAGCCTTTTCCTCTGCACATCGTTCAGAGACAGCGCGTAGATACGCATAAGCTCATCGGTAGTATAGTTCCGAGACCCTGTGGTCAGTCCACTGATAGACAGAGGGTTGGGATTGGCGAATACCAAGCGCAGAATCTCGTCGTAACCCTTGGTGATGCCATCGATACTGTTGGCCCTTTCGTTTTGGACATCGGCCTCATCGAACTGACCGCGAAGGAAAGCCTCCTCCATCACGCCCATCGGCTTATAGATTTGGTCACGGAAGAACTGACCCAGCTCATTGCTTAGCCTACCCAAGTGGGTGAGGGCGCCATCGGCAAAAAAGCTCTTAACGCTCATCTTCCGCGTCGTGTTCGACCACTCCACCAGAGACCGCAGCTTATTGCCCAAGCCATTGGCACGCAGTGCATCACCAAGGCTGGTGCGGTTGGCTATGTCGGACTCGATTTGGTTCTGCGTCTTTGCGCTTCCGTCCTCGTTGGTAGCGAAGCTCCCCCACTCCTGAGTCACAGAGCCCTTGGCCCCCTCACGCAATACGTTGAGGCGCTGAGCCCGCTGGTAACGAATCTCGCTCAGGGCAAGGCGAGAGAACCCTGCCGTAAGCTGGAGGTCCTCGAGCACAGCTTCGGTTTCCTCAAGGGTCATGTCCTTCAGGCGCTCGAATAAATCAAAGGCGCTCTTCTGGTCGTACAGGGCCTGCTCCTTTCGTGTCAGCTCCTGCCCGCTGTTGTACTTGACCGTAGCCTCGGCGAGTATCGGGTCGTTTGCATACGCGGCGGCCATCTCCTGAAGCTTGGCGTTGTCCGCGTCTTTAACTAAGGCCAGCACAAGCTTGGCCTGCTCAAAGAAAGCTTGACCCACGGCATCGAGACCACGGGTGACGACACGCCCGGAGGCAGTCTTGTATTTCTTTGACTGCTGGTCAACGTAAGCCTTGATTTTATTGAGCGTGCGGGCCTTCATCTGTTCACGCTTGGCGTCGACCTTCTCCAGAATCTTCGCCACCTTCTCATCAAAATTCTTCTCGGTAACCTCGTTGACCAGCTTGTTGAGCGTGGCGATATCCTGCTTACCATACACGGTACGGGGTAGAGACTCATTGATTAACCCGCGCAGCCTCTTTTGAATCTTCTTCGCCTCACGCTCGGCGTACTTCCGCTCCGAACGGATGCGGCTGTCGAGCTTCTTGATGTCTCGGAGCTCAGCGTTGATGTCTGCCTTGGCCTTCTTCTCCAATAGGTCCGTCACCTTCTTGACTTGGACAAGCATATTGTCTTCGGTCACGTTGCTTACCAGCCTTGCTATAGCCTTGGCCTCTGCCTTGGTATACTTCCCTGCTGGCAGCAGGTCGTCGAGCATCTTCTGCAACTCCTTGCGCACCGCCTTGGCATTGGTCGCGCCCTTCTTCCTCTGACGGATATTGTTTCGGATGTCCTTTACCGTACGGTTGATATCGCGTCCAGCACGAGACTTGAACGAGTTCATATACCCTACGATGAGGGACTCTTGCACCTCCTTGGATTGGTTCTTAAAGTCCGGGTCGGTGACCAAGAAGTTCATAGCCATACTCCTTACCTCCTCCATGGAATACACCACGTCCTCAGCCTTGCGCGGGTGGCGACGCAGGAGCTGGGTATCGTTCAGCTTTTTGTCTTCTGGGTATGACGCCCTCAGCTCTTCTATGCGTGCGGCACGCTCGGCTTTAGTCAGTGGCTTGAGCGGCACCTTCTTGCTCAGCTCTTGGTTCAGCGAGCGACGGAGGTTGCCAAAGAGCCTGCGCCCCACCTCGAGCCCACCTTCTACGTCTCCAAACTCTTTGGGAATCAGGGAGAACATATCTACGTACTCCTGCATAGCGGACTGGATGTCCTTGGCTTTGTAGCCACGGCTAAGCAAGACGGCCTTGATGGATGAGTCGCGCAAGTACAGGTCGCGCCCCTTCTTGATGAGGTCAACGATGCTACCTTCCTCATACAAAGCTTCGAGCAAAGCCTTCTGCTCGGTGCCTCTGGCGATAAAGTCACGACCGGTATACGGGCGCTCATCGGCCTCATAGATTTCCATGATGCGAGACTCCAGCTCTTGGGCTTCGCGCATCGCTTTTTCTTCCGCCTCTACCTCGGCTATCTCACGGCCCAGTTCTTCCTGACTTCGCTTGTACTGCTTGTAGATATCTACGGGCACGCGGTTGGGCGTGGAGACGTAGATGCCACCGTTATTGGCGCGGCTCAGGGTCAGTCCCGACTGCTCCAGCACCTGCTTAAAGGCACGGATGTCTTTGGTCTGAGCGTTGTTTGGGACGAACCCTTTGGTGTTGACACCATAGTACAGGGCCTGCTCATACAGCGCGTCCGACACCTCTACCGTAGCCTTCTGCTCAGTACCCTTGGGCTCGGCCTCTCCTCTACGTCCAGCCTGCCTAGCTTCAGGCGTCTGCATGAAGATAGACTCGTAGGAGTTCTCGGCACGCTGCTTCTTGGTCTCCTCAAGCGTGGCCTCAGTACCATCTGGCTTGTAGTACCTCATGCCAAGCCTGTAGTTGATGTCGATAGCAGCGTCCTTGGACGCCTGACCCGACAACTTTCCATCAGCTTCTTCAATCGCGGCGGCAACCAGTTGGGTTCCAATGCCTTGACGACGGCTCTCTTCTGGTACAAACAACTCAATAATACCAGACCTATCAAAGGCTTTGCTTCCACCAATCTCGATGCGACCACCGCCGATGCGAATTATCTTCCGTGTACCCGGAGCAAAGTATCCGTTATTATCCTCGACCTCTTCTACATCGACCCGCTGCTCAGTACCCTTGGGCTCAGTCCTAACGTCATAGATAACCGTGCCGTAGGTATAGTTATCCAGCTCAGTCCCAACGGCGTTGACACCCTCGTACCCAAGGGCTTTCATCACCGAGGTAGATGGGCTGTCGACGTTGCCCGGCTCGTTGTAAAGACGGGTAGCCTCAGCAGCAATGCGCTGCGCCTCACCCCTAGAGAGGAGTTGGTCCTTGTAAATCCGTAGGGCATCGTCCATGGAATAGAAGTCCCTAAAAGATGGCCCTTGCTCTACCGCTATCTGTGCGTACTGTATCTCTTGAGGAGTAATCGTGTGGGGACGACCCTCCCTATTGTCCTCCATGGCACGCCTGTTTACGTCTTGCAATGCCGCATGAAGGAAGTAACTGGCAGGCGCAAGATTGTACTCCGTTATGTCAAGCTCGGTAACGGGCCGGTTCCTGCTCTCGGCAGTAGACTCCGCTGCGCCTTTGTCTCCAAAGAAGTAAAAGCCTGTTCCGAAGTGACCCGTGCTACGACCTGACAGGGCCTCACTTCTAGGCTCGACTTTGTTGGCTAGGTCGCCGGCTCGATAAACGACCCGCTGCTCAGTACCCTTGGGCTTGGTCTCTACATCGACCCGCTGCTCAGCAGCTCGTCCACCCTCTCGGCCTGCTCCTCGCTCACGGCCCTCCCGGACGCCTTCTCCAGACTCTCTCTGAACAGATTCGGCCCATACAGGGGCGTTGACCCCGCCTGCCCTTTCGAGGACTTGGGCTCGGGCTTCGTCGATTGTGATTTTTCCATCCGCATAGTTCTCCCAGATTTGATTGATTGCTTTTACGTTCTCCTTGTTACCCTTGAACTTATCGGTGAACAGGCCACGCACGGCCTCCCACGTTACGCTCTGAATCTGGCGGGGCAACATGCCCATCTCTTCCGCCAGCATCTGGTACGCCTCTTGGTTGGCGTAGTATGTGCCCTTGATTCCTTTGGCTCCAGAACTGGAAGCACCCTTACCGCCGAAGTTGTGGTTTACCTCGTCAGATTTTGTTGACAGAGGCTTGAGCAAGGACACCGCGATAGCGTGCGTATCCATGGTCACGTCACCCTCGGCAGACATCGGGTCGATGATGTTGTTATAGAAGTTACGGACCTTGTGCTGCTGACCCAGTGAAGCCGTAATGTTCTCTTGGCTTCCGTTGAGCATCACCGATACGCCCTTGCCAATCTCATTGTACGAACCCCATGCCCACTTGGCGGTGCTGCCATCATCTTTTTTAGCTGGCCCAACCATCTCTCCGTCAGGAGATATCACCTGATAGCTTATGGGCTTAGTGGTTTCAGCGTGCAGCCTGACGAAGTACCCCACCATAGATGGGTCTGCGTCCGTCATGCGTGTACCCTCAAGCGCAGTGATGGCATCCAGAAGAGCCTCCGCAACCTCAATGTCGTTGAGAAGACGGGCCTTGTCCTTGTTGAACTTTTCGACCTTCGCTCTGGCCTTACTAGTACCTTTTGCCGCCCTTGCTTTCTTCAGGTCTTTCTTCTTTTCCTTTATTACCTCGGCGGTTTTTTTCTTCTGATAAACAATCATCTCCCGCGTCATAACGGGGTTGTCCTCGAACGCCTCGAGCAAGAGCTCGGCAAGGCGCACGTTCTGATACCAATCCTTCTGTGGTGACAGAGACGCCAAGATTCCTGCCGCCTGCTCTGGCGTGACACCAAACCGCGTTGCCATCTCATTGGCAATCTTGTTTGCGCCATCGTACCATAGGGTAGAGACTTCGGAGAACTCATCGGGGTAGGTCTCCATCATCCACCGCAGGTTATCCAACGTCTGCTGCGTATAGATATCGTACAGCTCATCGGCTTCCTCTACCGTGGTGATATCGCCGAACTCCCTTACACCACGAACCAATGGGTACTTTGCGAGGATGTTAGCGTTCTTGATGTATGCCTTCGGTGCCTGCTCCTTGACGTACTCTCGGGTCAGGTTCTCAATCTCTTCTACCTGCTTCTCTCCCTTTACACTGTACGTGGCAAGGCCCTTGCTAATCCTGCTGCCCGCACGAGACCGCATGCGCACCTCGTCGACATCCACCCGCTGCTC
>PIVT01000305.1 GCA_003353845.1 Pseudomonadota bacterium
GGTTACCAGTTTCTCAATAGGTTCTTATGAGTCGATCGTCAGTAGCGTTTTCCAATACTCTCGAGGGGAGAAAAGACTGCCCTACACTTTCATTTGAGCAGCTTCCGAAGAAAAGTCAATAGTCTGCGTGTCTGGCCAGATTTTATGGCGGGGCTAATTCCTTTGGGGATCAAGGGTTTCCCATCGTTGGTGCCACAAGCCGCTGTCGTGAAGGGCGGCCAGCGCCATCATCGCTTCGGCATTGCGAGAATCCCAGCGGCGGCCGCGGCCTTTCACGCGTTGTGTTGTCGTTTTGCACTCGGCTTCCGTGGGGCCGCTGCCGATCTGCCAATGCTTTTGCCGAAATTGAGGGTAACGAATCATATCGCGACGCTGGGCGGCGTATTGCAGAAGCCGGTTGGCTGCCGAACGCTTGGCGCCACGCAGTCGTTTCCGCCACTGGAACAGTTGGTCCGACGCCGCATCATAACCGTCGTGTTTGAAGGTATGCATCAGATCCTCGGTCCACTCCCGGCCCTGCGGCGTCTGTTCGCCGAACACGACGCGACGTGTCTTTTGAGCGTAGTCCTGTAAATGATAAAAGTCCAAACCGATGTTTTCCGTCAGACCGTGAAACTCGACCTCGTTGCGAATCCACGGCGCACCGTCAATCAACGCAATGCACTCGTCGGCCTGCCGAAGTCCGACCTGATCGCTCATCCGCCGCAGCATACGACCGGCGATTTTGTGATCGCCTGAAGTCACTCCGACATAACGATGTTGCTTCGTTTCGTCGTACAGATAGCCGACCCGGAATTCCTTGTAGGCGTTGTCGGCGCCCACTTTGGCACGCGGCAACGGCTTGCACTTTCGTCCGCGGCGGCGACGCTTTTCGCGAATGTTCTTTCGTCGTTTTTTCTTCTCTTCGTCGGTAATTATCGGTACTTTCACGCCATCGCAGCCGAGGTAAACACGCGTAGTCTGCTGTTGCGTGAGGCAATCTTCGGCCGACCACCCCGGGCCAAGTTCGCCTCGCTGCATCGCCCGCAGCACCGCGTTGCCTTCTCCTTCGACCAGTTGTCGCAAGGTCTCTTTGCTCACTTCGATGTGGGCCGTGCGATACAGAATCCCCGCCGCCTTGAGAAAACTCGATGCGTCCTGATTCACACGACAAGCCATCTCTCGTACGCCCTCGCTGATCGTCGATTCGGCTTCGTCGACGAGTCGGTCGATTGGCGTTTCACTTCCTTCTTTTGAACAATGCCAACGGACGCGACGCAGTCGCACTCGACCGTTGATCGAGAGCACGCTGAAGGCTTGTCTTCCCTTATGACGTTTACGTCTGCCCGTCGCCGCACTGACCGGAGGGGGGAAAAGCGGCTTCCGCCGCATTGACCTTGGTCTGCATCGTCTGTTCGTAGACGACTTGCCGAAAACGGTCCAACGCATCACGCGCTTTCTCTTCACTATCGCGAATCAAGCGCCCCGCCGGCGCGTCGTCCACAGCATCCGCGACTTCCTCGACCACCCGTTCGAACTCCGCAAGCAACTGCTGGCGTAGTTTCGCACGGTCCAATTTAGGCAACGCATCCGACATGAAAAACCTCCTTGCGACAGAATGAAATCAACGTCAGCCCAAATTATACAAACATCCCATCTAGCGCGCCAGACATATTTGCCACACACCCTATCCCCCTACTCCCCAACCACCGTCACCACCCTATAGGCACCGGGACCCCGCTCGCCGTTAGTGCAGGCTCTAAAGTCCCCTGCGTTGCTGCACCCCAAATATTAAATC
>PIVT01000306.1 GCA_003353845.1 Pseudomonadota bacterium
TCATGTCACCCCACCATGGATACCAATAAAAGACAAGGGCATTATTTATTACGTGGTGAATTCTGTAGATCGCTCCAGAATCAGGAAAAGAATGGAATTGATTTCAAACTGCGGTCCTCAGAGGCCCAGATATGTTCACTGCACGCAGCAAATGCAATGCCAATTGCTAATTGCTTGCCATGTTGCTCAAACTCAAGCCTCAAAGTCAATTTTATGTCGCAAAACTTCAAGTATCAACTGATTTTAGATGGGTATGGGCCGTCTTATGAGTCGGGAATTTGGAAATTCCTATCCTGTGGCACTGTTTTCAAAGGGGAGCACCCATCAGGCCACAAGCTCGAGTTGTTTTGGAACCAATTTGTGGAAGAGGGAGTGGATTTCATCAGCGTGCTTCCTAGCACCGTGCTTCACGAATTCCAAAAGTGTCTTGTGGACGAACAGAGGTGCGAGACAATTGGTCAACGTGGGTGCTCCAAGATGCGCAGGATTATCAGTTGGGACTTTTTGACCGACTACACCCGTGGTGTTGGTGGACAAGTGAATGATCGATGGCGTTGGCATTGAACGTAACATGACTTGATTGAGACTTTTGTTTATGTATCATTACCTGTAATAGGACACGAGGAAAGTGTGTGGATGGCAGTGTGTATCCTCTCAGGTGGCCCAGGCACTGGTCTTCTGCACCCCTTGCGTGCGCGTGGGAAGAGGGCTTTCGACCGCCATACGCCACCAGGATGCTCTCAACTGTGCTGTCTATGCACAATGTGGCGATGGGGGCGATGTTTTCCAGTGTTTGGGGACGAGCCGGCCAAGGGCCGCAGGACGGGAAGGCACCACAACTTGCAACGACGAGGTATTTCCATCACCTGAATTATGAAGCTTGCCCAAAATTTAATGTTTTCTCGGACGGGTGATCTCCGCTCCAAAATTTCCCAGACCGACGAGCAAAGAGCAACCCGTTGAAGCGGGTGCGTGACCGGACACGGTTGCGTACCTGTCGACGACTGGTTCTCTCTGTTCCAGCGAGCGGCCGCCTCCCTTGGATGTTCCATCCGAGGGGCGTGTGCGGCCTCGTAGCTGATGAGCGACGGTGGGTCTCGGCGGGTCGAGTCGGACGGCGGTCCAAGCCGCCCGATCGCTCCCCCCGAGGATATCCCAATCATCGCCCGCCCGGCTTGTGTCGTTTGCCCGACATCGGCCGGGCACACTGGGCTCCCCAGGCCTGTTTCGGTGCCTGGCGCGAGCCCCCGGATGAGGCGCTTGTGTTGCTACACGATGTGCACACGTTTGCCACAGCCCCTAGTTGCCAGTCCGTGTCGCACTCGCTGCGCCGCCCTTGGGCGGTCGCTCGGCGGTGCGTCATTGCTGGCGCGACAGCCGCTCCTGCGGGAGGCTGCGCCCGATCCGTTCCGGTTGTGTCCGGCGCGTCGCGGCCGCTTGGCCTCCGCATCGTTGGAGTCTGCGCTGGTGGAAGAGTCAGCGAGGCCTGTGTGGTGCGGCGTGTTCCCGGTGCGTTCGGCGTATTTCGTGCGCCGTCGTGTCCTGGTCCCCGCCGCAGCATCTCGGTCATCGTGATGCTGCTTCGTCTCGTACACGTCTTCGCTCCGCCGTCGCCTGGTGCGTCGGCGCGTGCCGCGTGTGGCCCTTCGCGGCATGATTGGCGTCGTCGCCTTTTATGTGCCGCGTCGTGGCGTTACGATAGCTACCTGGTTGATCCTGCCAGTAGTCATATGCTTGTCTCAAAGATTAAGCCATGCATGTCTAAGTATAAACTGC
>PIVT01000307.1 GCA_003353845.1 Pseudomonadota bacterium
CGACCAGATAGCGGGAGCAAGATGACGATGCCCTATGCGTTCCTGGTCTATACCAGAATGGTCACGCCGACTGAGCGTGCCATTGGTGGTGTGGTGCCTTGGCTATGCTCACAGACGGATATGTTTGCTAACGACTGGCATGAGATTGTCGTTCAGCAGGCAGCGCAACCAGTGCCCGGCCCGGCACCGGAAGAAGACGACCAGGACTGACCCTTTTCCCTTGGGACGTCCGCTTATTGCAACAACAGAAAGTTGATAACATGAGAAAGTATAGAATGATACTTGGCGTCGCGTTGGCCGCGATGTTCGCTACACAGATGGCTCACGCTGGGCCGATTACGTCCTATATAGGTGCTCCGATTGGAACGACCCTTTCGCAAGACCTATACGACACCCACAGCTACGGAACTGTTAACCCAGAACTGCAAACCGGCTTCACAGTGAAGGCAAACTGGGCTGACTGGAACGGCTCGGCGTGGCAGTACAATGGTCTGCTACAAGTTTTAGTGTGGACGGATACTTTTACTAACCACTCAGACATTACCAGCATCGTGTTTGATATCGGCAACGGCAATAGCTGGACCGTATGGGAGCCAGGAACCAGCATTCAGTTTTGGGAAATGGACGCTTCTGACGTGGCCTCTATTCAAAACGGCGACTGGACAATGACTATGAACGCTCCTTCCTTCGAAGGCGGGGCTTGGATTGTCCCTGAACCTGAACCTATAGCGTCAGTACCCGAACCAAGTGGCGCACTCTTCGTCGGTCTGTTCGGCGTCGCACTCATGGCGTTTGGGACGATCCACACACAGCGGAGACTTCAACGCGCATGACCTTCTACCGTTCCGACATACGAGACGCTATCACTCTCGATTTCGAGACGGAGAAGATAGAGAACCGTCCGGTCTACCCGCCCAAGCCTGTTGGCCTGGCAGTGAGGTGGCCGAGCGGCAATTCCGAGTATTTTGCTTGGGGGCACCCGACCGGAAACAACACAGGCGAAGGGAACGCACGTTTAATTTTGTCTGATCTTTTCCGGTCGGACGCACCTTTACTTTTCTTCAATGCGAAATTTGACTTGGCTGTGGCCTGCGAGAAATGGGACCTGCCCATGCCTGATTGGCGGAGGATACACGACGCCATGTTCCTGGCATTCCTTGCCGACCCTCATGCACGCAACCTGGACCTCAAGAGCTTGGCCGAGGATCTGCTGGACTGGCCTGCTGAGGAGCGCGACTTCATAGCTGGCTACGTGTGGGACAACCGCGTCCACCTGAAGGCGCAGTTCGGCGGCAAGATCAACAAGAAACAGAAGAAGGCTGAGGCCAGTAACGCAGGCGAGTGGCTGTCCAAGCTGCCTGTCAAGATCGTCGGCCCATACGCCATAGGCGACGTGGACAGGACCTATGAGCTGTTCGAGCACCTTTACCCCCTGATCGCTGCTAACGCCATGTGCGACGCCTACGACCGCGAGCGCAATATCATGCCGATCTTCATGGAGAACGAGCGCGACGGGATGAACGTTGACCTCGACGCCCTATCTGAAGACGTCCCCTACCTGCGTGACAGCCTTGAGCGGGCCGATGAGACACTGGGCGAAATGCTTGGGCGTCCCGGCCTCAACATAGACGCAGACGCGCAGCTTGCCGAGGCGCTGAGTGACGCGGGCATTGTGGAGGACTGTGACTGGGTACTGACGAAGACAGGTCAGAAGTCGGTCAGCAAAGATAACCTGACGTTTGAGATGTTCCAGGACCCGACCGTTGGCCACATC
>PIVT01000308.1 GCA_003353845.1 Pseudomonadota bacterium
AACACTCGAATAACGGGCATTCCATGAAGGCTGTTTGAGACCCGGCCTGTGGCGCCCAGACAACACGCTGGCCATTGACCATTTGCTCGATCGGCTCGCTGTCCTCCTTCTCGGTGGCCTGAGCCAACCGCTTGTCGAACTCGGCTTGCTCTTCCGGGGTTGGGTTGTAGGCTGCGGGGGATTTATCGGTCATCGACAAGTCTTATTGCTGCCTTCTTCCGCGCTCTCATGAGAGCAGCATCATAAGCCTGTTGTTCCTCACCTGCCGCCCTGAAGAAAAACTCAAACGGCTTGGCACAATGCTCCCGAGTGACAAGTCGGACGAGCTTGATCGTATCGGTGCCCCCGTCGAATAGCCACGAATCATAGGTGCCCGGGTCTTGGGTGTCGGGTGAGCCAACGAACACTTGCCCACCCAGCATCTCCATCCCATGAATGCCTACCAACGTGTTGGGCGGGATTTCTATGCCATGAAGACCTAGCATCTTTCGGAGCACTGCGAGGGAAACAACGACACCCCTACAGTCCCCTTCCATCTTGGCTGCCGCATCAAGGAAGACCTTAGGCGAGAAAGTGGTCACCCCCTCCTTGAACGCATCCCCGGACACGTCATGCGTTGGTGTTCCGGCGGGATCATCCAGCGCCTTCTTGATGGCTTCCAGGATCTTCGCTTCTTGTTCAGGGGTTAGTGGAGCCATGCCATCATCCTCTCCCATAGCCTGGACAAGGTCCAGGGCAAAACCTTCTTTTCCTCGAACTCCCGAGTCACCAGCCGAACGAACTTAACCGGGCCTTCGCTATCATCAAATAGCCAAGAATCATAGAGGCCCCGTGCATCCTCCCCGACCTGACGCCAAACAAGCACCGGCCTGCCCATGAAGGTCCATTGCCGATTTTCGTCTATCTCACCCGGCACAAGATCAACAAGATGTTTGATCCTCATGCCGCCAAAGACCATGGGATAAACCACAAGGCCCTGGCACTCGCTGCCCAACTTCTCTTCGGCATCGAGAAAGGCTGACGGTGAGAAGTTGGTCGTTGGGTCATGGAAGGTGTCCCCGGAGACGTCGTGAACTGGTATGATGGGAGGGTATTTCAGCGCCATCGCTACTGCTTCCCTGATATGCGCTTCTCGTTCTGGGGTTAGTGCTTTCATGTCTTCTCCCTCGTGATCAACCGAACAAGTTTCACCGAATCACCGCCAATCTCAAAGAACCAGGACCAAAAGACCCCGTCCCCCGCTGGCTTGGGCATGTCACCACGGACGATGACGTCATGATTCTCTATGCTGCAAAAACTGTATTCGTTACCTGCCCAGGCCCGTCGGTCGACTAACCCTCTCCCGAATGGCATCATCAAATTGACCATCGGCAATGGCCTGCCGGACCTCGTGGCGGATGGCATCCAGGGTAACCGTACCCAGGGTGACTTCGCTTTGGCCCTCGATCGGTGGGCCGACCCTTAGGACATAGTTGTCATGGTTCACATCGGACATGGTAAAGTATCCTTCCTGGTTAAGTTTCTCAGACATTCGTTGTCTCCTTCCAAGGTGGAATCCGCCGCAGCCGTCGCAAATCGAACCCTGCGATTAATCCGAATATTACCAACACAACGAGAAACGGTGTGACGGCAACCGCGAGGATTACTAAGACGGGGCTCAGGTCACTCATGGCCCATCCCCTTCGACCTTCTGTACCGCCGACCCTCACCGAGCCGTGCAGCAGCGTCGATGATTGCCAGCCCAACGAGAAACGATGTGACGGCAACCGCGA
>PIVT01000047.1 GCA_003353845.1 Pseudomonadota bacterium
ACGGCCTTCTCCCTTCGGCCTCCTCGACGTACTGCAAGTACGTCTCCGGGGGCCTACGGTCCGAGGTCCGCGAATCTCCAGCACTTTCGACGCTCTCGCTACGGGCTTCATGAATAGTCCGGGCTAAATCCAGCTTCTGCGCGAACCCAACTCGCTTTTTCGAATCTCTCTTTAACATGTAAGCCCCTTCTTGGGAGGGGCACGTCTTGACACTGACGCGCTACGAGTGCGAGTGTCCGTTCCATGGCTGATTTTCACCAGACAGGCGTGATTACGACCCTTCACCGCCTCGGTTCGACCAACGGGGAGGCACTGGAGCTGCTTGAGCAGCGGGTGTCTCGCTATGCCCACACCCGGCCCATCGCCTTGGTTCTCCCTTGCTTGTATTCCGAAATTCAGGGGCCAGCCCTGGCTGGCATCATCAAGGAATTGAGTCAGGTCCCGTATTTGCAGCAGGTGGTGGTGAGCGTCGCGGGCACATCCAAGCGGAGCGAGTTTGACGAGTTGCGCAAAGCCTTCGCTGGGATTCGCACCATGGACGGTGGAGGCCCCACCTTTTTGTGGGAACAGGGAGAGAGGATTCAAAGCCTTTACTCAAACCTGTCCAAGGAAGGTTTGTCCCCAGGCGAAGCGGGAAAGGGCCGCGGCGTTTGGTTGGCCTACGGTTATGTTTTGGCGGCGGGTCAGTCCAGCGTGATCGCGTTACACGATTGCGACATCATCGGGTATAAGCGCGAGCTCCTGGCTCGCCTGTGTTATCCCACGGTCAATCCCAACTTGGATTATGAATTTGCCAAGGGCTATTACGGTCGCGTGACCGATCGCCTGTACGGCCGTGTCACCCGGTTGTTTATGACGCCCTTCTTGCGCGCCATGACTTCGGTATTGGGCCCTCATCCCTTACTGGAGTACCTGGATTCCTTCCGATACCCCTTGGCCGGTGAGTTCTCGATGACGACGGACCTGGTGCGCAGCAATCGCATTCCCAGTGATTGGGGGCTCGAGGTGGGAATGTTGACCGAGGTCTATCGCAATTGTTCGCTGAAGCGAATCTGTCAGGTGGAGTTGATCGAGAACTACGATCACAAGCATCGCGAGCTTTCGGAGCTGGACTCCACAAAGGGCTTGCATCGCATGGTGTTGGACATCGCGGCGGCCTTGATTCGCAACCTGGCTAGTTATGGCGTCGAGTTTTCCGCCGGGTTCTTGAATACCTTGATCTCGGCCTATGTGAGAACGGCTCAAGATGACATCGCACGTTATAGTCACGACGCCGCACTGAACGGGCTGATCTTTGATCGGCACGAAGAAGAAGTGGTGGTAGAAACCTTTTCACACGCATTGCGCGCAGCCGGGCTCAGTTATGTGAAGGATCCGTTGGGTGCTCCGCAGATCCCCAATTGGAATCGCGTGACATCGGCTTTGCCGGACTTTCTCGATGAATTGCGAAAAACCGTGGAAGAGGATTCCGGCAGTAAGTAGGTGACTCGACGTTGTAGGCCGTAGCGGTCGGGTGATCGACCGCCTGGCAAAGGAGAGGGAATGCGGGTAGGTGAGGTTTTAATCGGTGATGGTGCGCCACTGGCGCTCATTGCGGGTCTCAATGTAATCGAAAATGAGAAAGCGACCTTGGACGCCGCGGCTCGCATCAAAGCTTCCGCCGAGCGGGTGGGCCTACCGCTCATTTTTAAAGCCTCCTTTGATAAAGCGAATCGTTCCAGTGTCGATTCCTATCGAGGGCCGGGTTTGGACGAGGGTCTGCGCATTCTGGCCCGTGTCCAAGCCGAGCACGGGTTGCCACTACTCACCGATGTACATGAGATCGAGCAGGCCAAACCCGTTGCCGACGTGGTGGATTGCCTTCAAATTCCGGCTTTTCTGTGTCGTCAAACGGATTTGCTAACGGCCTGCGCCGCCACGGGTCGAGCCATCGCCATTAAGAAAGGCCAGTTTGTTGCACCTCACGACATACGCCACGCGGTGGAAAAAGTAAGGCGGGTCCCCGGGAATGGAGACGCCTTTGTCACTGAACGCGGATTTGCCTTTGGCTATAACAACCTGGTCGTGGATATGCGGGGCTTGCTGCAGATGCGTGAGTTTGCGCCCGTTTGTTTTGACGCGACGCATTCTGCCCAGTTTCCCGGTGCGGCGGGCCAGGTGACTGGAGGCGACAGGCGTTATGTCGCCCCTCTCGCGCGCGCGGCCGTAGCGACGGGCTTGGACGCATTGTTTCTCGAAGTTCATCCCGATCCTGCCAATGCTCCCTGCGACGGTCCCTGTCAGATCGATTTCGATGCACTCGATCCATTGCTGCAGTCGGTAAAATCCATCGATGAGATCCTCAGAGGGAGCGATGAGCGGAGTTCATAAGCTGTTCGCAGAGTTTTCGAAGGGTTGGCTGGGTGACCTGAAAGACAGGAAACACACTTGGCCTGAGGAACGTTTTCAAGGTCGCATCCTCGTGCTGTTGCTCTTTCTAGGGCTCGTCTTGCGGATTGTGCACTGGAAGTTAACGGCCATCATGTTTAATGACGGCCCGACTTTCATCGGAATTGCGAAATCTTTTCATGAGGGTCGATGGGCCGAAGCTTTTGCTGCCGATTTCCATCCCGCCTATTCCTTTTTTATCTACCTGACATACTTCTTGATTCCCGACTGGGAACTGGCAGGGGTGACGGTCTCGATTCTCGCGAGCACGTTGAGTGTCGGGGGGGTCTACCTCTTCCTGCGCCATGCCTTTGGTTTTCGGCTGGCGTGGATGGGTACCTTGATTTACGCAGTTCAACCCCATGCTTTGCGCTACGGCGCCGATGTGCAAAGTGAAGGGCTTTACCTCTTGTTCTTCCTGGTAGGGGTGGCGCTGTTGTGGCGAGCTTTCGACGAAGAGCGTTGGGGCTTTGCTGCGTGGGCCGGCGTGGCTTCGGGCTTGGCCTATCTCACACGTCCCGAAGGTCTGGGTCTCGTGATCGCCGGTTTGATGATTGCCGCCATGGGTCTCGCCCGTCGACGATGGAGGCTTGGTCCCTGCGTGGTCTGGTGCACGGCTTTGTCATTGAGCGCACTCGTCGTCATGGCACCTTATTTGTTTCTATTGCATGCCCAAGAGGGCTCTCTAACCCTGACGAAGAAGAAATCACTGGTCCGAATGGCGCATCTTGAAAGCGTAATGATTCCCAAAGAATCGAAACCCATTCGCTCAGTGAAGCCGGCGGACAAGCCAGAGCTGACCCCTGAACAGAAAAAGGCAAGGCAAGAGAGGATGCGAGAGCAACGGCTGAACAAAAAGAAAGTGAAGGCTAAAGTTGCCATTCCCAAACCGGAATCAAAACCCAAGGCACCTTGGAAGCATCCTCCAGAAAAGAGGGCACCGAGTTCTATGGATCGGGTGGCCGAGAATCTGCGCTTTATAGGTATGTGTGCTTGCGATGTTCTGCACGAATGTTTCTCGACCATGCGGATAGAAATCGCGTTGGCCATGATCGGGATTTTGTTCTTGGGTTTTCAACCGGGCAAGCGTGCTTTGTTCCATCTCGTCTTTCCCCTGTTGTATTTCCCCATCTTGGTATCCTTGCGAGCCGATGCGGGCTATGTGGCAGGCCGACATGTTTTCCCAGGGCTGATTTTCTTTAGCGGGTATGCCGCTCTCGGTGTCCCCGTTTTGGGCCGCTTGCTGATTCACCCGTTTACCCGTGGCCGACAGGTTTCCGAGGGCAGGCTGCTTCGAGCAAGCTTTGGCTTGGGACTCGCCATTTTGCTCTGCTTTTCACTGGGAAAGCAGCTTCAACCTCATCGTGAAAACACGCTGGCCGTACGCCGGGCAGCTGAGTGGCTGCAAGCCCAGGAATTGCCGGGAGGACCTGTTTTTACAGGCCGTTCCCGCGTGGCTTTCTACGCGGCTACGCCTTACGTCCCCCTAGCCGCATTTGCCCCTTTCCCCAAGGGCGAGAGCGACTACTATGTGATAATACGAGAGGAGAAGACCTCTTTGTTTCCAAGCATTGCAAGGGCGATTCAGTCGAATACCCTCGACGAATTGCACTGTGAAACGGCAGGCGAATATCGAGCATGTGTTTATGGCCGAGCGCGCCTCGATGACAGGCACGGTGAGATGAAAGAAGGTGGGGGGGAGCAGCCCCCCTCTTCATAAGCGGGACGCAAGCATGCTCTATCGCTACAGCGAAATATTCCGAACAGGCATGATGGCGACGGATCTACTCCTGATCACCTTTTCATGGCTCGGCGCTTATTGGCTGCGATTTCATTCTGGCCTGATTGATTCCTCCCAAGGTATTCCAGAGTTCCAGCCCTATCTCGGAACGCTGATTTTGATCTTGCCTATTTCCTGGTGGCTTTTGCGTGGGCGCGGCCTTTATGAATCACACCGCACCTCGGCTCTGTACAAGGAAGTGGCGAATATCGTGGGGGCCACCACGATGGGGTTGATGGCACTTCTATCGGTCAGCTTTTTTATTCGAGATTTTTCCTACTCGCGCAGCGTAGTCATCATTTTCTACGTAACTTCCATCGCTGCCGTTACGCTCGGACGAATGTTTGTGCGCGGCTCGCTGCGTGGGCTGCGCCGAAAGGGGATCAACCAACGTTACGTAGTCGTTGTCGGGGCTGGACGCCTGGCTGAAGAAGTAATTGATCGTATTCACCGTCATCCTGAAACGGGACTCCATGTCAGTGCGGTGTTCTCTGGACATGATATTCCCTCTCGTTCCATTGGTGGGGTACCTGTTGTAGGGCGTTGCAATGATATCAAGCCCTTTCTGCACACGGGTAGGAGGATCGATGAGCTGATTTTCGCCTTGCCTCGAGAAGACTGGACTGAATTTGACAAAACCATGGCCGACTTGGATGACGAGACGGTTAGTGTGCGCATCGTTCCCGATTTCTTGAATATGCTGACCTTGCGAAGTTCCGTCGATGACCTCGACGGGTTACCCATGATTAGCTTGCGCGAAGGGCCCCTCATGGGTTGGGCGGCTGTCCAGAAGCGGATATTTGACTTGTCGGTCTCGCTGGCTTTCATCACCCTCACGTCTCCCCTCTTGCTGCTTGTTGCGGCGGGAGTGTTTTTTACGTCGGGCCATCCCGTGTTCTACAGGCAAAAGCGCATGGGGTTGGACGGCAAGGTGTTTAATATGCTGAAGTTCCGCACCATGAAAATGGGCGCCGAAAGATCTTCGGGACCGGTCTGGGCTAAGGAAGAAGATCCTCGTCGTACAGGGTTGGGTTCATTTCTGCGGCGGACCAGCTTGGATGAATTGCCGCAGTTGTGGAATGTACTGCGAGGTGACATGAGCTTGGTGGGTCCTCGCCCGGAACGACCTTTTTTTATTGAGCAGTTTCGCGGAGAGATTCCAGGCTATATGCTCCGCCACAAAATTAAAGCAGGTGTGACGGGCTGGGCCCAAGTGCATGGATGGCGAGGCAACACTTCCATTCACGAACGGGTGGAGCACGATATTCACTACATTCAAAACTGGTCGCTCTCGCTAGATGTACGAATTCTCGTCATGACGCTGTGGAGAGGCTTGATTCACCGGAACGCGTATTAAATGACATCAGATCGAATATCCATGGTAGACATGTCGGCCGAGTATGCCCAGGTCGGGCCGGCCATTGAAGAAGCCGTTGTGCGGGTTCTGCGCTCGGGTCAATACGTCTTGGGACCTGAAACCCGGGCGTTGGAGAAGGAGGTCGCCGCTCACGTGGGCGCTCCCTTCGCCTTGGGGGTAGGGTCGGGCACGGAATCCTTGATTCTGGCATTGCTCGCTGTCGGCGTCGGCCAGGGCGATGAAGTCATCACCACTCCGTTTACTTTCTTTGCCACCATCGAAGCTATTCGCTTGGTGGGTGCGGTTCCCATTTTTGTCGATATCGAAGAGAACAGTTTCAACTTGGACGGGACAAAGGTTGAGGCTGCAATCACCTCGCGTACGAAAGCAATCATGCCCGTTCATCTTTTTGGACGCTGTGCAGATATGGTTTGCATACGGAAAGTCGCAGATGCGCACGGCATCCCCGTGGTGGAGGACGCCGCGCAATCGATTGGTGCCGCACGGGCAGGACGCAGCGCAGGAAACTGGGGCGCGGCGGGTTGTTTTAGTTTTTATCCTGCCAAGAATCTGGGCGCCGCGGGTGATGGAGGCTGCGTCACCACGGATGACGAAGGGGTGTATGAACGGCTTCACTTGTTGCGTGCGCACGGTAGTAAAGAGCGTGATGAGCATCTGGTCATCGGAACCACTTCGCGACTGGACTCCTTACAGGCCGCCGTATTGCGAGTGAAACTTCCACACCTCGATGAATGGACGGCGGCACGAGCGAGAAGTGCCGCGTTGTACACGGAAGGTCTGCAGGGCATTGCGGGCTTGCAAGTCCCCAACCCCGGATCCGACGAAACCCCTGTTTGGAATCAGTACGTAATTCGTTGTGAAAATCCTGAACCGATTCGAAAAGCTTTGTCGGAGGACTCCATCGATTGGCGTCACTTCTACTCCAAGCCCGCTTACTTGCAACCGGCCCTGGGAGAGTTCATGCTGGCGCAAGGCGCTTGCCCCGAGGCAGAGAAACGTTGTGAGGAAGTTATCTGCCTTCCCATGCATCCCTTCTTGAGCGAAGCGGAAGTACGCCGAGTGGTGGAGACGATTTCAAAGTCGATTGCATAAGTCGATTGGGTCCGTGAGGGCACTTTCCACAAGTACTGCTCCACAAGCGCTATTCCCGCACTCCTAGATCCAGCACTGCCTTTTGAAATTCGCGGAGAAAGCGAGTCGTTGAAAACGATTCCGCGTGTTTGCGAATGGTTTCAGAGGAAAACAGGCTTTCCTTTTCCAGAAATTCCTCAATGGCGTTTCGTACATCCTGTGCCGTTTGCTGATGAAACCAGAGACCGCTGGCCGACTCAGGATTCTGTTGGATGGGGACAACCGTTTCAGCGGCACCAGCGCGGCCAAAGGCGATGACGGGTCTTCCGGCGGCCTGGGCTTCGACAGCGATGATGCCGAAGTCTTCTTCTTGCGGGTAAATCAGGGCACGGCAGCGCTGATAATAACTTTTCAGTTCGGCGTCGGATAAGCGTCCCAGAAATTTTACATTGCCCGGTGCATTGGCTTCCAAGGCTTTGCGTCCCGGTCCATCGCCAGCAACGACAAGTTGATGAGAGGTGTTTCGGAAAGCTTCGATGACGATGTCTTCTCGTTTGTAGGGCACGAACCCTCCGACGAGTAGAAAAAAGTTTTCTGGATCTTGTCCGTTGGGTTGGATGCCTTGGACATCTACAGGGGGGTAAATCACGGGGGCGTGTTTACCGTAATGTTCCTGGATGCGCGCGGACACGGCCTTGGAGATTCCGATGAATTGGCTGACGCGTTGGGCACTTTTTTTGTCCCACTGACGCAGCGCTAGAATCAGGGGTGTCGCCAGGAATCTTTTGAACCCCTTGCCTAGATACGCGTCCGCCTGGCTCCAGATGTAGCGCATGGGCGTAAAGCAGTAACAGAGATGAGGCGTGCCCGGCGCGACGCGAACTCCCTTGGCCACGGCGTGGCTGGTCGAGATCACCAAGTCGTAGTCTTCAAGATAAAACCGCCGAATAGCCCAGGGGAAGAGGGGCAGAAGGAGTCGGTAGTGGGCATGGGCGCCCGGTAGGCGAGAAAGTGGGCTTGTGATAATGCGGCGTTGTTCAATGGCGCTGGAGGTGCTGCCTGGAATGTGAATCAGTGTGTAGAGATCTGCGTCGGGATAAAGGAGGCAGAGTTCGTGGAGAACTTTTTCTCCTCCGCGCATTCCTGTTAGCCAGTCGTGAACGAGAGCAATCTTCATGGTCACAGAGGCCGCATGAAAGGTTGAGAGATCTGTACGCTTACTGGTAGTCTAGGATACCCAGTGGGTTTTGCGACAGTGGTTTTAGCGATAGACGTAGATGGATATCTTCCCAGAGTCCTCGTTGATTACGGCGAGATCATCAGTGCCATCGTCGTTATAGTCGCCTGCCAACCAACTCTGGTCGTCATCGAATGAACCTTGCTGCGTCGCCCAGCGTTCCCAGATGAAAGCAGATCCGTTGGAGGAGTAGGTGTCAATGGAGACTTTTCGCCCGTCTTCAAAGATTTTAATCAGATCATCGCGTCCACTGCCATTGAATTCGCCGACAACCCACTTGTGTTCCTGCGAATACGTTCCAGCGCCCGAGATCCAACTCTTCTCGGAAAAACCAGAACCGTAGGAAAGGTAGGTGTTAATGGAGATCTGGCCGTTGCTGTTGAATACTTTGCCCAGGTCATCACGACCGTCGCCATTGAAATCGCCGGCAAGCCATTGTTGGCTATTGGAGTAGGTTCCCTTTCGCGTGGCCCAGCGAGACCGGCGGAATCCTGACCCGTTAGAAACGTAAACCTCGATGGTGGCTCTCCCGCTATCATTGGAGACGCGAGCGATGTCGTCTCGACCATCTCGATTGAAGTCCCCGGCAAGCCACTTCTGATTGGCGTCGAAGGCGCCATCTTTGTTGGTCCAAGATTCTCGTTGGAATTGGCTGCCCGTTGAAACGTAGACATCGATGCTGGCCTTTTGTCTTTGGCTGGATACTTTAGCCACGTCATCGAATCCATCGCCGTCGAAATCACCCGATAGCCAGTGCTGGTTGGTTCCGAAAAGCCCCTGGCCTTCAGTCCATTTGACAAGGTAAAAGGCGCGGCCCGTCGAACGGTGGACATCGATGGAAGCCTTGTACCCACTCGCGTAGGCTTTCACAAGATCTACTTGAGCATCACCATCGAAGTCACCAGAGACCCATCTTTGATCGTCCCAGTACTGTCCTTGTTGTTTGGCCCAGCGCTCGAAGAAGAACATGGAACCCGAGTCGACAGGGTCGGAGTCTGGCTCTGGTTCCGGTTCGGGTTCTGGCTCGGGCTCATAGACAACGGAACCCGGGAGGTCAGAGGTGGATCCGCCGGGATCGCCCGCTGCGTAAAAGGCAATGGCATAGGATTCGTTTGAGGGTGGACTGCAATTGTTTTGAACATCGCAGGCCAGGGCGCGGATCTCGAAATAGTGGCCATTGGCAGCCGTGATGGTTACTGAGCGGCGGTAGGGTGCAATGTCGTCCCAGCTGGGGTTTAGCGCAAACGGGCCTCCATCCCAGCTGATTTCAACATCGTAGTGATCAACGGGAACTCCAGAAGAAGAAGGATCCCAGCCCAAGGTCACGCTGGACTCACCTACCACATTGCAAACCGTATCACCGCTAAAGCAGGTCACGCTAGCTTCGGCTCGTTGACCGGCAACTAATCCCATAAGGATCAGGGTTGCCAATAGAAATAGATGGACTCGTCGGGGGGCGGCAGTCGACATCAATGAAAATTCCTCCAAGCCCTAAATCTCTGCGAGAACAATTCATGTCAGCGTGCTTCGCTGGTTGCTCTATTCGCGGGCTTGAGGGGAGTTTCGACAAGAGTTGTAAAATCGAGTGTGAGTGAGGTCACAGTTGGGAAAAACATGTGCAGAAAGTTGATGAACAGCTGTGATTCTCTTCCACTCTCGGCGTTTGTGACGTAGGACACAACGAGGGTTTTATCCTGTATTTATCGGGGATTTCGAGCGTTTTAAGAAGAGATGTTTGAGTGTTTCAAAGGAGGAGGGAAGTGGCTGAACAGGGGTTTGTGTAATTCGTTAACGATATCGTTGAACAATGGGGATACGGCGGCCTATTCCAAAAGCTTTTTCAGAAACACGTAGACTGATGGGGCCCTGGCGCCGCTTGAATTCATTGCGGTCGAGGCGCGTCAAAATCGATTGAACCACTTCAGGGGAGGTACCCGGCGGCGGCACGATGTCCTGCTCGGTTTTACCTTCAATGACAGATTGTCGCAGGATCGAGTCCAGTATCTCATAGGGTGGTAATTCGTCCGAATCCTGTTGGTCGGGCGCGAGCTCTGCCGAAGGTGGTTTTTCAATGGAGCTGGCGGGGATGAGCTCTCCCTTGCCTCGGGCAAGGGATGTCGCATTTGCGTGTCGGGCCAAGGCATACACTTCGTCTTTGAACACATCGCCTAGCACTGCCAACCCACCGATCATGTCGCCGTACAGGGTGCAGTACCCCATGCTGAGTTCGCTCTTGTTCCCCGTGGCCAGGGCGAGCCGACCCTCGTAGTTGGCCACACCCATGACGAGTGCGCCGCGGATGCGTGACTGGATGTTTTGTTGAGCCAATCCGTAATCCTCTTGCTCGCCGAAGAGGTCTTTGAAGGACGCCAGATAGGCATCAAAAACCGGTTTAATGGCTACGGTACGCGTCTCAACCCCCAGGTTTCTCGCCAGCTCTAAAGCATCGCTCACACTGTGCTCGGAGGAAAAGCAACTGGGCATCAGCAAACCCAATACACGCTCGGCGCCCAGGGCTTTGACCGCCAAATGGGCTGTGACGGCCGAGTCGATTCCCCCGGAAAGTCCGAGCACCGCACGGGGAGGCAGGCCTTGTTTGTTGAAGTAATCTTTGATCCCTAGCACCAAGGCACTTTCCAGCTGGGCGATGTCCGCGGGCTCTTCAATCACAGGGGGAGTGCCACCCGATGCCAGGTCGACCACGGCGACGGCCGATTCAAACAGAGGGAGCGAGGCGATGACACGTCCCTGTGCATCGACGACGAAGGATCCACCGTCGAAGATCAACTCATCGTTGCCGCCCACTTGATTGACCATGACGATGGGTACGCCATGGTGCTTGGCCAGGTCGGCCACCATTTCCCTGCGCGCGGCGGGCTTGCCCATGTGCCAAGGCGAGGCGGAGAGGTTGAGGATGATTTCGGCACCCGCTTGCACCTGGGCCTCGACGGGATCAAAGGGGTAGGAAAGGGCGTGTGTCCACACATCCTCGCAAATACTCAGCCCCATTGCGGGCCCACCGTCTTTCCAGGGCACTGGCTTCCAAGAGTGCGCGGGTTCGAAGTGGCGCTTCTCATCAAAGACGTCGTAACTGGGGAGCAATGACTTAGCCTGGTAGCCCGCTCGCTTGCCGTCGCAGAGCAGCAGGGCCGTATTCAACAAGCTCTTTTCTTGCTGGTTGGCGGCGTCGGCTTGGGTCACGGCACCAATCAATATAGGAACCTTTTGCGATAGGGGGAGCAGCGCTTCGATCTGGTGCTCTTGTTCCTTGATAAACCCGGGTCGAGACAAAAGATCCAGTGGCGGGTATCCCGTGAGCACCAACTCGGGAAAGATCACCAACTCGGCCCCGTCGGCCAGGGCTTCTTCCGCAGCCTGCTCCACGAGGCGCCGATTGCCTGCAAAGTCGCCGACCGTGGGGTTTAGTTGGGCCAAGCCAATCTTCATGGGTCGACGACCTTTAAAAAAAAGGGAAAAGGAAAAGCGTTCGACAATGTTGCTTACGCGGCATCTTGAAGACTGATGGACAGGGCTTCGAGAATACTGCCTACGAGGCGAATCTCAATTTCACCCCGAACTTCTTCCGGGAGTTCCGCCAGGTCCTTTTCATTCCGTTTGGGCAAGAGAACCGTCTTGATCCCTGCTCGCGCAGCTGCCAAGACCTTGGCTTTGATACCCCCTACGGGCATGGTGCGCCCGCGCAGCGAGATCTCTCCCGTCATGGCAATGCTCGCGTTGGAAACTCGATGGGTGAGCGCTGAGGCGAGGGCTGTGGCCATGGCCAAACCCGCAGAAGGTCCATCCTTGGGTGTCGCCCCGGCGGGTACGTGAATATGGATCTCACAATTTTGCAGGCTCTTGGAATCGATGCTCAGTTCATTGGCATTGGCGCGCACCCAGGACAGCGCCGCTTCGGCAGATTCCTTCATGACATCGCCGAGCTGGCCCGTGAGGCGCAAGCGTACGCCTTCGCCGCCTTGCATGATCGTGGCTTCGATGAACAAGATATCGCCACCGTGGCTCGTGGTTGCCAAACCGACGACGACGCCGGGCACGGACGTGCGCTCAGCCGTCTCGGGCAAGTGCGGTGGTGCGCCAAGCTCACTGCGCAGGAAGTCATCGTCGATCACAATGGGTGTTTCCTCACCGGCCACCAGTTTGCGCGCTGCCTTGCGGGCCAATTTGGCCAGTTGCCGATCCAAATTGCGTACCCCGGCTTCGCGCGTGTATTCGCCGACCAGGGTTTGGAGTGTTTCGTCGCCGAGCTCAATTTGTTCGGTCTTTAGCCCGTGTTCTTCGAGCTGTTTGGCAATGAGGTGGCGTCGCCCGATGGCGAGCTTCTCTTGTTCCGTGTAACCGGCGATTTCAATCACTTCCATGCGGTCGCGCAGGGCCCAGGGAATAGTGGAGAGTGTGTTGGCCGTCGCGATAAAAAGTACCTTGGACAAATCGAAGGGCACTTCGAGGTAGTGATCACTGAAGGAATTGTTCTGCTGTGGGTCCAGGACTTCCAACAATGCCGAAGAGGGATCGCCTCGGAAATCGGCGCCGACTTTATCGACCTCATCCAAAAGAAAGACGGGGTTGTTGGTTCCGGCGCGTCGAATGTTTTGCAGGATACGGCCTGGCATAGAGCCTACATAAGTGCGGCGATGTCCTCGCACCTCGGCTTCGTCGCGCATGCCACCCAAGGCAGCCCGGGTAAACGAGCGTCCCAAAGAACGGGCGATGGAACGACCGAGACTCGTTTTGCCGACACCGGGCGGACCCACGAAGCACAAGATGGGTCCCTTGGCATCGGGCGCGAGTTTGCGCACCGCGAGGTACTCGATAATGCGTTCCTTCACTTTTTCGAGTCCGTAATGATCCTCATCCAAAATGCGTTTGGCTTCCTTGAGGTCAATGGCGTCTTCACTGGAGATGGACCACGGAAGGTCGGACATCCACTCCAGGTAGGTGCGAATCATGTGGCGATCAGGGGCTTGGGGAGGCAGGTTGGTAAAGCGCCGCAACTCGCGATCCGCTTGTTTTATAGCCTCTTCGGGCAGTTTGGCAGCGTCAATTTTCTCGCGCAGCTCGTCGACTTCGCGCATGGCTGGATCGGTTTCGCCGATTTCAGCTTCGATGTCACGCAGGCGTCTGCGCAGCAGGCGCTCGCGTCGAACCGGATCCATGGAGGTATCACTTTCCAAGGCTTCCTGTGCTTCGGCAATGGTCACTTCGCGGGTCAGGTGTTCGGCGATGCGGGTCAGGCGCGTTCCGGGATTCAGCTCTTCCAGGAGATGGATTTTTTCGGCAGGGGGTAGCGGCAGGGTAGAGGCCACGAGGTCGGCCAATAATCCGGGGCTGGGCAAGCCGGATACAAAGCCTTTCCACTCTTCAGGCAGGTCGTCTCGCAACTCGATGACGCGGTGTGCGAGTTCGACGACGCGTCGCCACTCCTCCTCGCAGTCGGGATTTTCAGCATCGACAGGTATTTCGCTCAGTGGCTCAAAGCGCACACTCAGGGCGGGTTCGCTCTCGACGACTTTGCCCAAGCGGGTACGCGCCAGGCCTACCACCACCATGTGCTTGCCCGCGCCGCGCAGGGTGTCCATCACTTTAATGACGCGCACGATGCAGCCCACCGGGTAGAGGTCATCCAAGCTGGGGTCTTCGACAGTGGGGTCGTGCTGGGTGGCGATGAGCAGGAAACCACCCTCGCTGGTGGCGTCCAAGGCGGCAAGGGACTTGGCGCGCCCGATGGCCAGGGGGCAACTCACACCGGGAAAGACGACTGCATCGCGAACGGGTAACACGGGTAGAACCACGGGAACTTCAATGCGTTCCTCCCCGATGAGCAAGAAGTCTTCAATTTTTCCTTCGGATGAATCCATTAAAATTACTCTCCAACGTAGGTAGTGCTGTGCGGAAGGTTGGTCCGCGTGTATTCGCCATTCACTCGTTTGAATGGCATCGATTCAGGGAAAGCGAAGAGGTCGCTCAGCTGCAGGGCAAGCCTAATCCCACAGGAGCGCGGGTCAAGCTTGCTTTGGGGCAAAAATCACGCTGAGGCTGAACAGGGCGGCCGCTACGAGCACCATGGTGGCGCCAGAGGGGAGATCCAGGGCGAAGGACAGCGCTAAGCCCGCTACAGCACTGAAGATTCCGACTCCACAGCTGACGGCGAAAAAGGGCTTCAATCGGCGTGTGGTTCGCTGGGCCACGGCACCTGGAATCACAAGAAAGGCAGAGACCAGGAGTAGCCCCACGGTGCGGATGGCCAGAACGACGGTGGCGGCCACCAAGAGCAGGAGCAAAAGGTTGAGGGCGTCTGTGGGTAGGCGTGCGATGCGGGCCATGTCCTCATCGAAGGACAGAAAGAGCAGGTCGCGAAAGAGCCATCCGATGATGGCCAAAACCAGGCTGCCCAAGAGGCCCAGGGCCAGGAGATCGTTACCAGTCACCGTTAGAACGTTGCCAAACAGATAGGTCAACAGATCGGCGTTGCGCGCGCCCCCCATGGAGGCGCAGATCACGCCAAAGCCCATGGCCGCCGCAAAAGCAATACCGATGGCGGTGTCGTCCGAGAGTTGACGGTCTCGACGAACCCGGGCAATCCAACCCGCCGCCAACAAGGCGACCACCCCCGCGCCCAGAATGGGCGGCAGTTCCAAGACCAACGCCAGTGCCACACCGGCAAAGGCGATATGAGCAATCCCCGCGCCCAAGAAGGCCATGCGCCGCAGCACGATAAAGAAGGACATCACCGAACACAGGATGGCCACAGCCAGGGAGGCCAGCAAGGCGCGCAGGGCGAAAGGATGGGACAGTGCCGACCAGAACTCGCTCATCGAGGTACCTCATCGAGACTGGAATGAGGCGGGTGTGCGGCGCAGGCGTGTGGTTCTTCCAGGCTGTTCACGGGCACGGACTCGACCGTGTGCGCGACGCGAAATCCGAAATCCACAACGGCCAAGGCATCGCCTGGGTGATGGGTACTGAAAACAATGGCCGTGCCCTGTTCTTTGAGCTCACGCATGAGGTTGAGCAGTTCCTCTTGGCTGGCTCGATCCATTCCAGTGCTGGGTTCGTCCATCATCAGCACGGGAGATTCCAAGGCCAGGGCGCGGGCGATGAGCACGCGTTGTTGTTGGCCTCCCGAAAGTTCGCCAATGGGTCGATTGGCCAGCTCGAGCATGCGAACACGCGACAAGCACTGGTCCACGAGTTCTCGGTCTCGGGCCGTGGCGCGCCGTCCGCGGCGCACCATGCTCACCACGTCGCGCACGGTGACAGGGAAACGAAAATCGGCGCTACTGCGCTGTGAGACAAAGCCAATGGGGAAGGGGAGGTGGCTCTCGTTTCCGAGGGGGGCTGTCCAGTGCACTTGACCCTGTTGGGGTTTGACCAGACCGAGCAAGACACGCAGCAGTGTGGTTTTGCCTCCACCATTGGGGCCGACCAGGGCATGGATATGTCCGCTCACAATGGACAGGTTGACGTCTTCCAAGACGGAGCGATTGCCCAGGGACACCTGAACCTGGCGGCAGGTGATCAAGGGGTCATGAGGGGCGGAACAGGCGGTCTCTGGAACAAGAGCTGCCACGAACGAACCTCCCTCAAAGATCAGCGATGGGCTTGGAAGACCCCTGTGGTTCGTGAAAAGTCGCTTGAAAAAAAGTTGGTGCCCGGGAATGGAGTCGGACCACAATTTCAATACTCGCGCAGTCGGCGCATAAGTTGTTGAAAAGTATATAATAAAAAATTCTTAACGGTTCAAGAACCCCGAAAAGTGTACCACCTGATTGTCACCCCTGAGGCAGGTTCAGAAGGCACTTCACAAAGAAACGAAAATAGAATATCCTTTCTTAGTGGGATTCGCTAGGAAAGGATTGATTCTCAGTGGCTAAAGCAAAGAAAGGTACAGATCAGGCTGGTCGCCTGGGTGAATTCGTCGAGACCACTGTAGGCGGCGAGGCGGTTCGTGCATTCGTACCGCCCGCATTGCCGCCAACACCGCCTTTGAAGCTGGACAAGCTCTATGGCCTCCTGGATCAGGCCAACCGGGCGCTTGGGCGGCTCGATGGCGTAACGTCGATCCTGCCGGACACCCCGTTGTTTCTCTACATGTACGTTCGCAAGGAGGCGCTGCTGTCATCTCAGATTGAGGGAACGCAGTCCTCGCTATCGGACTTGTTGTTGTTTGAGAGTGATGAAGCTCCGGGCGTCCCGCTCGACGATGTGCAGGAAGTTTCTAACTATGTCGCAGCCATGAATTTTGGCCTTGAGCGGTTGCGCGACGACATGCCGCTGTCGAACAGGCTCATTCGTGAAATTCATGAAGTTTTGTTAGCCAAAGGTAGAGGCAGTACCAAGCAGCCCGGCGAGTTTCGCCGTTCACAGAATTGGATAGGTGGCTCTCGCCCTGGTAACGCTACTTACGTGCCGCCACCACACAACATGCTTGAAGATTGCATGGGTGATCTTGAGGCATTCATCCATAGTGAAGAGGTTGATCTACCCGTTCTCATAAAGGCCGCCTTGGTGCATGTGCAGTTTGAGAGTATCCACCCGTTTCTGGATGGTAACGGTAGATCAGGACGGCTTCTTATAACTTTCCTGCTCTGCATGGAAGGAGCGTTGAAAGAACCGATCTTGTATTTGAGTTTGTACTTTAAGAAACATCGTCAGTATTACTACGAACTGCTTCAGCGTGTCCGCGAGAAGGGCGATTGGGAAGCCTGGTTGGAATTTTTCCTGGAAGGCGTCAAAGAAACTTCTGATCAAGCCGCTGATACCGCCAAGCAGATATTGGAACTATTCAAGACAGATCAACAGAAGATTGAGGGTTTGGGTCGTCCGGCAACCTCAGCATTGCGTGTGCATCAACACTTGCAGTCAAAACCAATTCTATCAGTACCTATAGCAGTTAATGCTTTAAATCTTTCTGCACCGACTGTTCGCAAGTCCATCAATCATTTAATTGATTTGGGCATCGTGCGAGAGACAACAGGCAAGCAGCGAGATCGATTGTTTGTCTATAGCGGCTATCTGGATATCCTTAATCAAGGGACAGAGCCGCTATGAAGAACATGAATTAGAAGGTGATGCACCGAGGTGGTACACCTTGGGTACATTTGGCTGAGCGAGCGTGAAAGCCCTTGTGAACAAAGGGTTTAGAGAAATAGTGGTGCCCGGGAATGGAGTCGAACCATCACGGGGTAACCCCCACTAGATTCTGAGTCTAGCGCGTCTACCAATTCCGCCACCCGGGCACACGGGACCGCCGAAAGTACGGGGCAGGCGGAGGTGCGTCAAGCGTGGAAAGGCACAGGAGGGGAATCGGCTGCGCTTTGGTGCCGCTATTCCTCGCACAAGTCCTCACACAAGGCGCTCAGCTCTTCCCATTGGTCGTAGAGGCCGTCCAGGGATTCTTGCTTGTCTGCTCGCTCGGCTTCAATGGGCCGGGCCTGCTCGGGATCATTCCAGATAGCGGGGTCGGCCAGCAGCAAGCCCAAGGCCTCCAACTCTTCTTCCAGCTTGGCGATGGACACTTCCAGTTTGCTCAGTTCACGCACGCTCTTCTCGCGCCGTTTCTTTTCCTCACGATCGGCCTTTCGAGCCGCCATGCGCTCGGTTTTACTTGCCGTGGATTTCTGGGTTTCACCAGCCTGGGAGGGGGCCAGGCGACTTTGACCCGGACGATTGGGGCTCGATGAATCACGCTCCTTGGCTTTGGCCAGGTAGGCATTGTAATTGCCGGGGAACTCAAACAGCGCACCTTGAAGAATTTCGACGACGCGCGTTGCTACGGCGTTGATGAAGGCGCGGTCATGGGAGATGAAAAGTACCGTGCCCTTGAAATTGGACAGGGCCTGTTCCAGTACTTCGCAGGCGGTGATGTCTAGATGATTGGTAGGCTCGTCCAAGATCAGCACATTGGGCGGTCGCAAAAGCATCTTGGCCAGAGCCAGACGAGCTTTCTCACCGCCCGAAAGAATACTCACCTTCTTTTTTACGTCGTCACCGCTAAACAAGAAGGCGCCTAGCTGGCCGCGCAGGCGCGACATGTCCTCAAGTTTCGCACCGACGGCGATCTCTTCTAGGACGCTGTTGTCGGGTGAAAGGGATTCCATCTGGTGTTGGGCATAGTGACCGATTTTCACCTTGTGTCCGAGGTGGCACTCCCCTTGATCCGTTTCAAGAATGCCCGCGGCGATTTTCAACAAGGTCGATTTCCCGGCACCGTTGGGTCCCACCAGCGCCACTCGATCGCCGCGTTTTATAGACAGTGACGCGCCGCGGTACACCTGAAGCTCGCCGTAGCTTTTGTGGATATCGGTCAAGTGCAGCGGGACATCGCCACAACGCGTAGGTTCGGGCAGCGTGAGGCGCAGGGCGCGACTCGGAGCCTGGTTCACTTCGATTCGCTCTATCTTTTCCAGGGCTTTGATGCGGCTTTGTACTTGCTTGGCCTTGGTGGCCTTGGCGCGAAAGCGTGTAATAAAGGCCTCTTGCTCAGCAATTTTCTTGTCCTGATTGGCCTTGGCCGCCACCCGCTGCTCGTGGCGTTCTTCGCGTTGCCGTAAGTAGCCCGTGAAATTTGCTTCGTAGAGCGTGAGCTGGCCAGACTGCAGTTCGATGACGCGCTCGACATGTTTGCTCAAGAAGGTGCGGTCGTGTGAAATCAACACGATGGCACCGCGGAACTCAGCCAGCAGGTTTTCGAGCCATTCGATACTGGGTAAATCCAAGTGGTTGGTGGGCTCGTCTAACAAAAGGACATCTGGATTGCTCAATAAGAGCTTGGCCAGTTCCACACGCATGAGCCAGCCACCGCTGAAGGAAGACAGGGGCGCATGCCGCTCGTCTTCGGAAAAGCCCAGCCCGGCCAGGATGCGATCGACGCGCGCCTCGCGTTCGAAACCACCGGCGTGTTCAAAGCGTGTGGAAAGGGCGTGATAATGGTCGGCAATGGAGTCGGGGACTTCCTGATTTAATTCCCCCAAACGCGCCATCTCGTGTTCCGACTCGCGCAGTTCCGTTTCCATGGCGCTTAAATGCGCCAAGGCCTTGCTGGCTTCCTCGCGCACGCTGTGATCTTGGGTGGGATCGATCTCCTGGCGCAGCATGCCAATGCGCACGTGTCTGGGCGCGATGACCTCGCCGTCGTCGGGCGTGTCATCTCCGGCCAAAATGCGTAAAAGACTGGTTTTCCCCGCACCATTGGGGCCGACGAGTCCCAGGCGGTCGCCCGGGCGCACGTCAAAATTCACGCCCTGGAAAAGGCAACGCGCGCCAAAATATTTCGAGATGTTCGATACTCGCAGCAGCATGGCGGGGGATGCTAGCTCTTCAAGGCGTCGAGCAGCAGGTCGATTTCGGACTCATTATTGTAGAAATGTGGGGAGAGCCGAACGCCGCCGCGGCGTACGATGCTGAAGACGTTCTTCGCGCGCAGGCGATCTACGGTGGTTTCCGGATCTTCGCCCGGCAATTGAAAACTCAAGATTCCCGATTTTTCGCCTTCTGAACGCGGGCTCAGGACCTCGGCCCCCAGCGCGCACACGCCTTGTTCGAGCTGATCCGTGAGGGACAACACCCGCTTTTCGATGGCGTCAATCTCCAACTCAAGCAGCAGTTCCAAGGCTGCACCGAGGGCAAAAATCCCTGGCAGGTTGAGAGTGCCTTCTTCGAAACGGTTGGCGTCGTCAGGCAACTCGAGCTTGTAATTGTCGAAATCAGAGGAATTAACCACGTTGCCCCAGCCCACGGTGGTGGGTCGCAACAGCGGGATGCGCTCCCGACGACAGTAAAAAATTCCGCAGCCTTCGCAGCCCAGCATCCACTTGTGTCCGTCGGCGGCCAGGAAGTCGATGGGCGTTTGGCTTACGTCCAAAGAGAGACAGCCCAGGCTTTGGATGGCATCGACACAGAACAGAACGTCGTGTTCCCGACAGAGCTTTCCAATGACGTCCAAGTCGTTGCGTGCACCGCTGCCAAATTCAACACTGGACAGTGACAGTAAACGCACCCGAGGGTCGCTGAGGCTTCGCTTGATTTCGTCCAGGCTGTAGCGCCCCTCGGCGCCTTGAAGCATGAGGGTTTCAACCCCTTTGGATTTCAGATGCCACCAGGGATAGACATTGGAGGGGTACTCCAAGTCGCCTGTAATCACCTTGTCGCCTTCTTGCCAATCCAGCCCATTGGCCACGATCCCCAGCCCCTCGGTGGTGTTCTTGATAAAGGCAATTTCCTCGGGAGTTGCCCCTACTAGACGCGAGGCGGCAACTCGAGTGCGCCTGATTTCGGGCAGGAAACTGCGGTTATAGCGATACGCACCTTCCTCGCTAGATAGCTGCGAGTAATGCGCAAGAGCCTCGCTAACACGCGTGGATATAGGCGCTACGCCCGCATGATTCATATAAATCAAGGACCGTGTAACGGGAAAAAGTTCTCTTGTTGCCTGCCAGGGCATGCTTGGCATTCCTCCATAAATCGCTACGCAGACTTAACTACGGGGGTCATGTCGCCGATATATAGATTAATTGACGGCAGCCTTAGAGGGAAGGTCGCGCATGGATGAGGCAAGAGCCATGAACTCGGAATGGATTTTTCAAAGCGGTACCCAGGGCGTGCACGTGCTTTTCGACACGGCGACGATTCAGCGGGCCTTTTCCCAGGACGTGGACCACTTGCTGGACATCGTTGAGGAACGGCTCGAAGAAGTTCATGAGATGGTTCACCACATGCTTGCACAGCCCTCCGTTCGCCGAGGTCGTGATTTTATCGACAGCCTGCCAGCCGAAATGAGATACGTCATGGTGCTGCTCTACTTCGAAGTCATCGAAGGCCGGCTGCGCAAGCAGGAACCCCTGCTGCATTAGATCCCTTCCGGCCATCTTGCCCGTCAGCGCGTAAATGCCCGCTCCGATCATGGTTCCCAGCCCGTACAAGACGAGCAGGGGCAGATTGAGGCTGCGCTTCAGGGGGGTGGTAGATTCCAAAGTCATTTCATTTTTAAAGGGTTTACTACTTAAAAGAGCGATCACCTGCTTGAATTTATCAATCTAAAAAGGCTTTTGAATACAACTAATTAGATGGAATCCAAGAGGGTGTCCGGTGTGAGCATTTCCAGGATTGAATATCTACTGGAACTCAGCATGTGATTTCCCCGCAAGAGTCTCCGCAGCCAGGCGTGGAATAAACACAATTGTGTTGCCTCGCACAAAAGTTCATAGGGTATTCGTCCGATGAGGAAACCTGGCGCGCTCATAGGTTTTGGAGAGGGGCAGAGAGAATTGGCCGAAGATAAAACGGAAGTCAATTTGCCGAGTGCAATGCGCTTCCGAATGCAAGTTCTGCGAATTGATCAAGGAATCGGGATGCTCATGGGCCTCTTGATTTTCCTCGTGGTCCATCCCGTGGTTAAATTCACTCCGGATCAACTCCGATTCTTACTCGTCTTGGCTGGAATTCTGGTAGTCGGGCTCGGCCTCTTATCGTTCATTTTCCAGCAACGCAGCCGACTGGACCCCATGCTTCATTGGCTGAAGACACGCAAAACCAGGGACGTACCGGAAGCAGAACGTCTGAGAGTCTTCAACCTGGTCACGGACTACCCCAAATTCATGGTCCTGTTCATGATGCAATGTTACTTCGGCGGATGTTGTTTTGTCGTGTTCATGATGAACTGGAAATTTGATTCCTTTGATTTGCTCGCCTCGGCCTACATGATTGTTGGCTCCGTGAGTGTAGGTTTTCTCGCACAGTTGCTTTCGTATACTTTCCTGCGCAACGCTTTTGAACCCCTGCGAAATCAGTTGGCCATTGAAATTGAAGATCCCGACTTGCGCCAGCAGGCGGCATCACATCTGTCCTTGCGAACCAAGATGTTCTCGATTATTGCGGGGATTTCTTTTGTGACCGCCTTCATCATGCTGAGCATGGGTTATGGGCACGCCTACAACAGCACGGAGCGATTCTCTCAGCAGGCGCGATTGCAGATGTTGGAATTTGTCGGAGAGCATTACGAAGATGGCCCGTTGCCGTACATCTTGGAGGAGACGGCGCGTCGTTACGATCGCAGTGGGATTCATTTGATTGCTGTCGATCCTGAGGGCGAGACCTTGTATGGATCGACGGACCTGCTCCCCGCTGAGGATCTGGCGACCTTCCTCAGTACCGGAGCGGCATCCGGCGATGCGATGGATTTCCGTTCGGAACGAAGCTTCGCCTGGTCGAGATTTTCCGAAGAAGGGCCCTATGTATTGGCGGTAACGGATCCCGAATGGATTGAGACCGCAGGGATCACGACAGACAAGGCCATTCCGATCATGGCGATATTTTCCATTGCGGTTGCGTTGTTGGCAGCCTTCTTTGTTTCAAGGGATTTCGGGCGATCAGCCGCCATCCTCGACGGGAACCTGCGCCGCATTGCCGAAGGGGACCTATTGCGTTCTACCGTCTTCGAGTCAGAAGATGAATTCGGCGAGTTGTCGCGCTCCATGGATCGCACCTCGAGCTCTCTGCGGAATATTTTGCTGGGAATGGTGCGCGCAGCCACCAATGTGGAAGGCACCACGCGAGAAATTGATTCGGCCATGACCGATATTACGCATGTAACTTCAGAGCAGGTTTCCGCGGTAGGGCGCACCACGTACTCCATGGAGATGATCAGTATGCAAGTGGCGGGCATCACCCGCTCGTCCCTGGATTTGGGGGAGTCGATTCAAGATTCCACGGAGGCGGTCATCAAGCTGGAGGAGTCGGGTTCGGAGTTGAATCACAGCGCGACAGCCTTGGGTCAGCGCGCCGATGAGTCTTCGAGTTCCCTGGAAGAGATGTCAAGCAGCATTCGTCTAGTCATTGAAAACACAAAACAACTCGACCAATCCATGTTGGAGGCCTCGACCAATGTTCAGGGCCTGGCTTCGGCCATCACCCAAGTGGAAAGTAGCGCTTCGGAGAGCGCCAACTTCTCTACTCGTGTGATCGAAATTGCGGATCACGGCCAGGAACGTGTGCAGCAGACCATTGAAGGTATCGAAGTGATTCGCGCGAACACCACTGAGGCCAACATGGTCATTGGCAAGCTAGGTGAACGAGGCCAGGAGATCGGGGCCATCATCGATGTCATTAGCGATGTAGCAGATGAAACGAACCTTTTGGCTTTGAATGCGTCCATCATTGCGGCCCAGGCGGGAACCCATGGCAAGGCCTTTGCTGTAGTGGCCAATCAAATCAAAGAACTGGCGGATCGTGTGCTCAAGAGTACGCAGGAAATCACCGGGCTGATTCAAGGTCTTCAAGAGGGCACGGTCAAGGCTGTTGAAACCATGGATCGCGGCTCGGAGAGTGTGCGTGTCGGTGTGGAAGTGGCCGCCGAAGCGGGTGTGTCCTTGCAAGAGATCACCGAGGCGGCTCGTCTCAGCGGCGAGCGTACTTCTCAGATTGTAGACGCCATGCGCGCGCAGGCGATCTCCGCAGATGCAGTGAGAGATCTGATGGCCCATGTCACGTTGCAAGTGGAAGAGATCCGCCACACCGGTGAAAAACAAGTGACGGGCAGCGAGTCGAATCTGCAGGCGGCCTTGGTTGTGGGGGGGATCGCCAAAGAATTGCAACAAGCGGCGGAAGACCAAACCACGGGCACCGGAAAAATTCGCGGCAATATGGGTCAGGTGCGCGAGAGCGTGGATGAAATCAACGAAGCCCTGCAAGAACAATCCAGGGCCAGTCAGGAAATTTTAAGCTCCACCGAGGCGATCCAGGGCCTCACGACATCCAATGAGGTTTCTGTGGATGCCATGCGCAACGTCATGGAGCGCCTCAATCAACAGGCGCTCGATCTGCGCGCAGAGTTGATGCGCTTCAAGTTCTAGCACGAATTCAAAAACAAATATTTTGATTGAAGAAGCATTTGGACTTTCAAGATTCTCAAACCCGTTCAGGGTTTCTTCGCCAAGGCCGCCAGCAGCAGCTTGAAGCGCTCCTCGTTCATGGCGCCGCGCGCGTCGCCGTTGATGCGAATATTCGGCGCCATGGCGCACTTCCCAATGCACTTGAAGGGCTCAATGCGAATGGCTTCATCGGAGGTCGTGCGGAATAGATTGATATCCAGTATTTGCCGGGCGATTCGAACCAGTCTTGCGCCGCCTGCACCTGCACAGGTTTTTCCGGTGCAAATGGTGACTTGGTGGCGACCTGGAGGGCTGAGCCGCAAGGCTGGATGCTGCTCGATGCGGGTGAGCGCCTGTTCGGAAGTCAGCTCCGCAACTTGCGCGAGTTCAGGAATGACGTGGGGGGGGACGTAGCCAATGGATTCTTGCACCGCCGTGGCCAGGCTCAGAATCTCTGAGCCCGAAGAGAAACTCCTGAGAACCCGCAGTGCGCGCTCTCGTTCCAGATTTCGGGGCTTCTTGGCATCTGTCATGGTGTGCTGAGATTACCCCAGTGATGCGGGCAGTGCCGATCTTGGGATGGACCCGACGGCACGGCAGCACCAGGGAATCCGGATCAGCGCTTGACGCTCTCTCGTCTGCCCAGCACCATCGCTGGACCATGCGATTTACTGCTCAGGAAGAATACGCGCTGCGCGGAATGTTTGACCTGGCCTACAACGGCCAGGAAGGTTGTGCTGTTCAAGTGCGGGTGATCGGGGAGCGTCAGGGAATCCCCACCCGATACCTGGAGCAAATTTTCCAACACCTGCGCAAGGCGGGGTTGGTGACCGCCAAGCGCGGCCCCAAGGGCGGCTTCATGCTGGCCATGTCGCCGCGCAGAATCTCCTTGAACGATATCTTTGATGCCGTGGAAGGCCTACGCAATGGTGTGTTTGCTAGAACGGAAAACGATTCGGAAGAAGAGGGCAGGGGGGTGACTGCCTACCAACCCACCTTCCTCGGCCCCTGGCTCACGGAACAGTTCATCGCCATGTTGGCCGGACTGAACCTGGAAGACTTGTGCGAACAGGCCCGCCGCGCGGGACTCCCCAGCGAGACGAGTTTGGTGGAGATGTATCACATTTGAACACGGCCTTGCTTGAAGTAGACTGCTTGATCTCGCCTTGATGCACTGCGTCCCGCGGAGTTTCTACCGCGCATCGCTACCAACGACATCGACCCGAACAGGGTGTTCTCTACCGCACGGTTCAAGCGGATGAATTGAGACTCCCACTTCTAGTTGCCATAATGATTGTTACCGGGTGCTTAACAGAAAAGGCCGCTTATCCTACTTATCCTTAAAACCGATATTCGGAAGATAGGCTAGCTCGGCTTCCTTTTCCCTTATCCTTGACGTTCCCACAGAGGCGTCGTCCAAGGTGAAGACAATACCGGAGTCATCCCCGGTATATAGCTAGGCACGGCGAAGGTCGAGGTGGAGCGATGAGCGACGTCGACATCAGGGGGGATTCAGGACCTGCCCCTGGTGAGATGTGCGCAGGGCAGTCCCACTGGAATTCAGTGGCCTGACCCAATGAGCTGGCAGAAGAACCTCTAAAAGTCGGCAAAGAGTTGTCACGCCCATGAGGCCCAGTGCTGTTGCATCTTTCTAGGAATCTATTTTACTAGAAAAGCGCTTACCTATCATCTATCATCCCGCATCTCGATTCGAGATTCCGCAAGTGGAGGCATATGAGCTCATGAAATATAAGTATTTTGTATCGGTGTTTTGTAGCGCGATTCTCTTCACAGGCGCTTTTTTTGCGAATGCGTCTACAGTCCATATTACAGACGATTGGCTTAACCTATACGTCGTGGATACATCAACATGGGAGGCAGTAAAGAGCGGACAAACCTCGATTACCATGACGGACATCGCTTTTGATTCGTCTGGGAATCTATACGGCCTTGGCGGGTCGTCCGCGGGGCTCTATTCCATAGACACACAAAATACAGAATCCACTCGCATCGGCACAGGATCAATTGCCGGCGGGAATGCCCTTACCTTCAGCCCGAGCGGTGACCTCTATGCCGCCGAAATTTGGCAACACGTATTCAGTATCAATGTGGACGACGGGACCAACTCACAGCTGCCGGGAGTTCTCCCGAAGAAATCATCTGGAGATTTGGAGTTTGATTCATCGGGTAATTTATATATGTCCGGTTATGGTGGTGTATCTGGTGGTGATCAGCTGATTATGGTAACGGGGACCTCATCAACAGTGGGCGGCGCACTTATTGGCTGGTTTGGGGTTCATGACATGCACGGGCTCGCCTATGTAGACGACACCATGTACGGTTTTTCCGGACAGAGTGTCTATAGCATTGACTTGGAGACTGGTGCTGCCACCGATTTAGGGACGATTAGTGGTATGGATGAAGGCACCAAAGCCACTGGGGCGTCCACCGATCCTACCCAGGTTCCGGAACCTATTTCGGCGCTACTATTGGGCTCGGCCTTAATCACTTTGACTGGAATCAAGTTGATCCGCCCAGAGGCCAGACAACTGATCCCAAATCAAGAGAATAGAGCGGGGAGGGCAGTTTTCAAGTGGATGACTTGAGACTCAGTCACCTCTATTGGTCATAATATTGGTCATAATGGACGTTACCGGACGCAGAAAGGGTGCTTATTCTACCTATTCGTAGCACGTACACGCCGCTTCGGGCAGCGCTTCCTCACCCTGCCCGTTTCGTGCCTTCGGGCCCGAAGGGCTGAAAGGTGAGCACCAGCGCGGGCATCAGCAGGAAGTCGGCCACCAGGGCCGTGACGATGGTGGTGGCCAATAACAAGCCCTGGGTAGCCTGACTGACGAGGATCGAACCCAGCAATACCAGGAAGCCGAGCACCAGCGCAATGGAGGTGATCAGCAAGGCGCGCCCGACGTCCGCAAACGCCGCATTAAGAGCTTGTTCGTAGTTGCCCGAGAGGCCGAACTCGTAGCGGAAGCGCGAGACCAGATGGATGGTGTCGTCCACGGCGATGCCCAAGGCGACGGCGGCGATGGCCGCCTTGGAGTAATCGAGGTCAATGGCTGCCCAGCCCATGACGCCCAGGGTGAGCAGGATGGGTGACAGGTTGGGTAGCATGGAGATCATGCCCACCGGCACGGATCGAAACACCAGACACATCAACACACAGATGATGCTGAAGGCCAACAGGAAACCTTGGACCTGGCTCGTCACGATGTGATCGAGCAGCTTGAGCCAGAGCTTGCCGATACCGGTGACGCTCATGGTCGTGGCCTCGAGAGGGCGAGCGGCCAGCTCCGCATTCAAGGACTCCACCAGCTTCACCGTTTCGCTGGACTGATCCAGGCGCAGGCGCAGCTCGAGACGCGCGCGCTGATAATCCGAGGAGAGGTATTCCTGCGCCTCGCTTCCCCCTGCGCTCTCATAGAGCAAGAGATACTGTGCCACCAGGTCCCGGGACTCGGGCAGCTTATAATAGGCTGGATCTTCCGCGTGGAAGGTCTGGTTCAAGTCCTTGAGGATGTCCACCACCGAATAGGTCTTGCGCACGAGGTCCTGGGTATTCGCCCAGGCCTGCAGGCGCTCCACCTCGGCCAGGGCCGCAGGCTCCTTGATCCCCTCTTCCTCTCCGGCGTCGAAGAGCAGCACGATGTTCGTGACCCCGCCCATGATCTCGTCCACGTAGATCGTTGATTGCTTGAGCGGCAGCGTATCGCGGAAGTCGTTCAGCCAATTGGCGTCTACATTGAGCTTCGTGATTCCCACCACCGAGAAAACGACGACGGCCGCGCTCACCGCGAGGATCGCCCGGCGACGACGGATCACCAAGCGTACGACGCCCGCGAGAAAGGCGCTCATCACCCGCCCTCCCTTCGCTTGGAGCGCCGCCTTCTCGGAGTTCTTCATCTTCGGTGTTTTCCGCCCGAAGGACAGGAAGGAAAGAAGTAAGGTGAGCGAAAGGAAGAAGCAGAAGAGCACCCCGAAGCCGCTGTACACCCCCATATGCGCGATGCTCTTGATGGGGACGAAGCTCATGGAGGCAAAGCCGACGGACGTGGTGACGCTGGTGAGCATGCAGGGTGTACCTACGAGATACAAGGTCTGCACGAGGGCCTCGCGTCGGTCGCCGATTTCCACGAAGCGGGCGCGGAACTCCGACAAGATGTGCACTGCGTGGGCCACGCCGATGGCCGTAATCAAGGTGGGGACGCCGCTGAAGCTCAGATCCAGCTTCCAACCAACGGCCGCGATGAAGGCGACCACGGCGATCACGCTCATCTGCACCACGACCGTGGGCGCCATCACACCCACGAAAGAGCGGAAGAAGAAGAGCAACACCAACGCGACCACACCGGCCGTCGCCAACCCCAGCACCACGCTCTCCTCGGCGATCACCACGTTGTAGATGGCGTTCAAGGGGATGTCGCCCGAGTGGTGGAACGTGAGCGCCTCGAATTCGGGACGCGCCAGGATGTCGCGAATCGCGTTATCCGTGACTTGCGGGTAGAGGTTCTGAAGCCCGTCCCCACCCTCGGGGTCGAGGCGAATCATGTCGAGGGGGTCGGTGCTCGAGCGATCCATCTCGAGGATGATCGCGCCAAAGCGCGCATCCTCGCTCACGATCCCACCGACGAAGAGAGGCTCGCCCACATAGCGCTCGCGCAGCTCGAGTAATTCTTCTTGGCTCTTCGGAAAGTCATCGCGCAGGGCGCGAATCTCAATGCCTTCTTCCACCCCGTCCATGCGCTCGGCGCTGGCCAGGCTGGTTACTTCGTAGACGAAGGGCACCTCCTCTTCCAACACCTCGGTGAGGCGCGCGATCATGCGCATCACCTCGTAGTCGAAGACCCCGTGTTCCTTGTCCTGCGCCTCGTAGAGGATGTAGGAGATCTCGTCCGAGCCGAAGTCATCGCGAAACTGCTCGTAATACTGATAGGTGGGGTCGCGCGGGTCGAAGTAGGCCTCGTAGCTCGCGTCGACGTGCGCGCCACCTGCCAAGACCAGGCTCCCGCCCAACAAAAACACGGAAAAAAGAACCACCCACCAGCGATGGTCGTAGGACCAACCGGCGATGACGGCGAAGCTCTCATTAGAGCGAGTCACGAAGTCGCGTTGCATGAGCTGCTACTCCCAGGGCAAAGGAAAATTCAAGGATCACAAGAAAACTCGAATCTGTCGCATGACAGTTTATAACTGTCGTATGACAGGGCGTCAACGAGCAACTCATTCATCCAGGACGCAATTCGCCTCGTCACTGAAGAAGGGTACGGGGAGTTCACTCTCCGCAATGAAAGCTACTTTGAATGGTCGGTGTTGGGTTGACGGGTGTGCAAGATGGGGCATATCGCCCTGCCTGAACTTTGAACGTGGTTCATAATGCGACAGGTGCAACCGGGCTCAAGGGCGGAACCGACCCCGCTGAATTTGTAACTATCTGATGTAAAAGCACTTTTACGGTGGCCAGTCTGGGGCTGTCGATGGCACCGATTTTGCGTCTCTACTGAGCTGCGGAATATGTGCTCAGGGGAATTCGTTTCAGCGGGTGTCTCTCTCCGAAGCTGTTTCGCGGAAGATTACGGACCTGACCGCAGGATGTTGATAGAAGCTGTGTTAGTTAGCTGGTTACGCGCGAAAGAAAGCTTGTTTCAGTCTGTCATTAGGTGGGTGCCGATGCTCTTTCCCGCTCTGCTTGTCATTCTATTGATGAGCTCCGTCGGGCCCTACGCGCATGCGGAAATTACGGGTAGCGCACATGACTTTTCAAGTTCTGGATGGTCAGGTGATGAGATCTGCATCCCTTGTCATACTCCACATAACGCCAACTCGATCACGGCAGCACCTCTTTGGAATCACGAGGAGACCGCCGCTACCTATACAACCTATACAAGTTCTACGATGGATGAGACCACAGGCCAGCCGGGCCCGATCTCGAAGGTTTGTTTGTCCTGCCACGATGGTACGATTGCCTTGGACTCCTTCGGAGGCCAAGTGGGAACCGAGATGATTAGTGGAACAGCGCGTCTTGGCATCGATCTGTCGGACGACCATCCAATCGGCATGCGCTGGAACCATCAAACCAGTGCGGCTGGTTTATGTTGGAATTGCCATATCCCCGCAGGCCCCGGCGGCCCCGGTGGTCCCACAGGCAAAGTCGAGTTTTATGGAGTCTCTCGCGACAGGCGAATCGAGTGTGCATCCTGTCATGATGTCCACAATGACAAATCACTTCCCAATTTGCTTCGTGTGACCATGGTAGGCTCAGAACTTTGCCTGGTGTGCCACAACGACAAATAATAAGTAAGTGTCTCCACTTAGTCTGTCAGATTTTCGCCAAGATCGGTGCCGATGAGGTTTTTGCGAGGGACACGTGACGGAACCCTATCACCAGACTAATGGGAATAGGGTTCCATACGCTAGAGATGTCACCGGTGTGGCAGTCACCTGCGACTTAAGGCTCACCGCCCTTCGCTACGGTAATGCTGAAGGTGGATTGGAATCCTCTGGGCAACTCCAGCGGGCTCCGGGCATGCTGTGGGCGCTATAGCCCCAGAGTGGCAGCAGAATCTCAGTAACATCGTCGTTGTTGCACTCGCCGTCGCCTGTGATGTCACAGATAGCCCAGTTGTTGCCAGGTTGGGTGTATGCTTCGTAACCCCATAGCGTCAATATGATCTCCGTCACATCATCGTTATTGGTGTCGCCATCACCGTTGACATCCCCACACTGACAAGCGTCACCGATGCCATCAAGGTTGGTATCGGTGTTATCGGTATTGTAGATGTCGAGGCACAAGTCCTCGTCACCATCACAGAACCCATCATCATCGGCGTCGCCACCAAAGTGATCACAAGGGTCGGTACAGTCCGGAATGCCATTTACGTTAAGGTCAATGGTATCGTCCTCGCCGAGGCACTGATCCAAATCGTCACAGACGCTGTCTTGATCGGTGTCCCCACCGCGGGTTAAACCTTCCCGTGCAGAGATGGTTTCGAAACCAAAGTCACCGCCGTTGGACATCGTGCCCCAATAGTACCCGGCACCTGCAGCGTAGGTCTGACTCCAGGCGCTCGGGCGCGCACGACCGTTGGGTGCGACCACCTCAAAGACATACATGTTGCCAATGGCAACATCGATGTCTGTCGGGAAGTCGAACCGCACTATTCCGGAAGTAAAGACACCATCGAAGGGCGCCACGTCGACACTCGTCGCAACCACCGGACCGTCTATCGCGCCTTCATGTAAAATGATCTGCATGGGATCGTTTGCCAAAGTGGGATCGGCATCATAAAGCCAGAATTTGATGGCCCTCAACGTCGGCTGCTGGGGTACAAATTCCTGGCCGAGCGGCGCCAGGGTCGACACCGTATAGCCATAGGGCCACTGTATGTTGGTACTAGCCCCCTGATTCAGCGTCTCGTCTCCGACCAGACAAGCCAGTTCCAGACAATCGGGCACGCCATTGGCCTCGTCATCCAGGTTGTCGTCAAGGCCGGGACAGATGTCTACCTCATTGCATACATTGTCTCCGTCATCGTCGCCAGCACATTCATCTACATCGTTGCAGTAGGCGTCACCGTCGTCGTTGCCGCTGTCGTCGTCACCGATACAGGTATCAGTGTCGTTGCAGTAGGCATCGCCGTCGTCATTGCCTGTGTCGTCGTTGCCTTGACACAGATCGACATCGTCACAGTAACCGTCTTCATCGGTGTCACCTGTGGCGTCGTTGCCATTGCAC
>PIVT01000309.1 GCA_003353845.1 Pseudomonadota bacterium
AGTCCTATACATACACCATGCAACGTTTTAAACTTACGAGGAGGTAACCTATGGGACCTGCCGCTGACTGTAAAAACCTGCTGGAATGTGCTTACTACTGGGAGAAAAATGCCCCGGATCGCATGTACTTAACCCAGCCGATGGGTGGCGGGGAAGACAACATCAAGACCTGGACCTGGCAAGAGGCGGTTGTTGAGGCACGTCGCATGGCAGCCTATCTCAAGGGCCTCGATCTGCCCGAGCGCAGCCACATCGCACTGTGCTCAAAGAACTGTGCGCACTGGATAATGGCGGATTTGGCCATCTGGATGGCGGGGCATGTCAGCATTCCGATCTTCCCGATTCTGCCGGCCGACATCGTCAAATACATGCTTGAGCACTCAGAGTCGAAACTTCTTTTTTTGGGCAAGCTCGATCCGGTCTGGGATGAAATGAAAAAGGGAGTGCCCGCGGACCTGCCCCTGATCGCCTTGCCCCTTGCCCCTGAGAGTGAAGTTGAAAAGTGGGACGGCATCGTCGCCAAGCACGAACCGCTGGCCGAGCCGGCGCAACGCTCCCCCGACGAGATGGCGACCATCATTTACACGTCCGGAAGCACGGGAAATCCCAAAGGGGCCATGCATAGTTTTAGCGCCATGTACCGGAGCGCCAAAGGCATATCGGAGTATCTCAACACCCATGAAGGCGATCGGATGCTGTCCTATCTGCCGTTATCGCACGCCTTCGAGCGGTGGGCTGCCGAGTCACAATCTCTTTATGCCGGCTTTCCACTGTATTTTGCCGATAGCCTCGATACCTTTGTCCATGATCTGCAGCGAGCTCGCCCCACGTTGTTCACTTCGGTGCCGCGGCTGTGGCTCAAATTTCAGCTCGGTGTTTTCCAAAAAGTACCTCCGAAAAAACTTGAACGCCTGCTGAAGATTCCTATTCTGAAAGGCATCGTAAAAAAGAAGATCCTCACACAGCTGGGACTTGATTGCGTTCGATTTGCAGGTTCAGGCTCAGCCCCGATCCCCAAAGAGATCATCGAGTGGTATCGCAGCCTGGGGCTCGAGCTGCTCGAGGGTTACGCGATGACCGAGAACTTTGCCTATTCACACTGCAGCAAACCCGGCTGGGTGCGCCCGGGATATGTGGGTCCGCCATATCCTGACGTACAGCAGAGAATCAGCGCGGAAGGTGAGGTCCTCGTCAAGAGTCCGGGCAACATGATGGGTTACTACAAGATGTCGGAGAAGACCAAAGGGGATTTCACCGAGGACGGTTTTTTCAAGACGGGCGACTTGGGAGAAGTCGACGATAAAGGGCGTCTGAAGATCACCGGCCGGATCAAAGAGCTGTTCAAAACCTCGAAGGGCAAGTACGTTGCACCGGCTCCCATCGAAAACCTGCTTTCCAGCCATCCACGGGTCGAGGCCTGCTGTGTCACCGGGTTGGGTTACCCACAACCGCATGGGGTGGTGATGCTATCGGAGGAAGCTCGGAGTGTGTTGGATCAAGGTGATAAGGCAGCCATCGAAAGCGCGCTTACGGAGCACCTCAACCGTGTAAACAGCTTGCTGCCGCACCACGAGAAGCTGGCGTTCTTTGCTGTGGTCAAGGACGAATGGCTGCCGGAAAACGGCTTTCTCACACCGACCATGAAACTTAAACGGGCCAAGCTTGAAGAAATATATGGCCCGCTGACTGACGGATGGCATGCAGAGAAAAAGCCAATTGTGTGGCAGGCCTGATTATCAAGCCTTCGCATGACCCTTAATCTTCATCATA
>PIVT01000310.1 GCA_003353845.1 Pseudomonadota bacterium
CAGGATCTTCGTGATATCTCAAATCTGCATGAGGCCAGCCTTGGCCAGCAATCAAACGAGGTTTCCGGCAAGGCGATCCTCGCCCGGCAGCGCGTTGGTGAGACAGGTACGGTCATTTACCAGGACAACCTCGACATTGCGATTGAGGCTTGTGGCAGGGTGTGTGACCAGCTCATTCCTTTCGCTTACGACACGATCCGCACGATCAAAGTCATGGGCGCGGAGGACGAGGAGCTTACGCAGCAGGTTATCAATGACACGACCAACAAGGACAGCGTCGATATCACGGCTGGCAAGTATTCCGTATCATCGTCAACTGGACCGAGTTACGTGACGCAGCGCGTCGAAGCCGCAGACAGTATGCTGAACATGGTTAACGCCATGCCTGATACGCTCGCGGTCGCGGCTGACAAGATTATTGAAGCGCAAGACTGGCCCGGCGCGTCCGAAATTGCCCGTCGTCTTCGCCTCAACCTTCCGCCCGGTATGCTGAAGGAAGCCGACATGACGCCGGAACAACAGCAGCAGATGGCGGCAGCGGCAGAGCAGCAAGGTATTCAGGCGCAGAAAGAGGACGCGCTGTTCCAGCTCGAACTGGCTGAGAAGCAGGCAAGCGTCACTGAGATGCAGGCCCGTGCAACACAGGCTGAAGCATTGGCAGCGAAGGCTCTGGCCAGCATTGATATTGACCAATTCAAAGCAGTAGCGGACGTTGAGTCCGACCGTGTAAAGAACGTCCTGGAGGGGGCCAAGTTCTTTGCAGACGTAACTAACGACAGCGAAGTAGACGAACCCGTAACGTAAGAGGAATATAAGATGGCGGACGAAAACGGTAACGAAGGTGAAAGCCCATTTGCAGGCTTCACCACTCACGAAGTAGATGGTAAGGAAGCCAGCTCAAGTGAGGGTACACAGAACACAGGAGTAACTACCGATGGCGGCGAACAATCTGAGGCAGGCTCCGATGACGGGCAATCTGACGCGGGCGCAGACGAAGGCGCACATGATGAACTGGACAGCTCTGAACTCGGTGAGGACGCCGGTAGTGAAGATACCGACGCCGACGCGGATGACGATCACTCCGAAGGAGAGGGCGATCCTGGCGAAAGCGAGGCAGAGGGGGAAGCCGCTGACAGCGGAGATGATAACGAGGGCGAAGATGGAGATGGCGAAGGAAAGCCAAAGAAAAAGTCCGTCCGCGAACGTATAGGCGAAGTTACGAAGGCTCGCAGAACCGCAGAACGCGCCACTGAAACTGCCAACGCCCGCGCCGATACCGCTGAGAATGCTCTGGCCGCTGTTACCGCACGTCTGGACGCACTTGAAAAGGGCTTGCCAGCAAATGCTGATGGTGGTAGTGAGGAAGGAGCCGATCAAGGCAGCGCTCTCACGGCACCGAACCCCGACGACTTCGACTACGGGGAGATGGACCCGGCATACATCGCAGCCTTCACCGACTATCGTATGGATCTCCGCGAGGAGAAAACCAGCGCAGCTAACGAAGAAACCCGGCAAGCGGAGGCCGAACAGCAAGAAGCTGTGGAACTCCAAACCGCGATGGATGATACAATCGCTGTGGGCGCAGGAGCCTACGAAGATTTTGAAGACGTCGTCGTCAAGGCAGTAGACGAAGGTAAGCTGCCACTCTCGCCAGCAATGGCGTTCATGGGCGTAAACAGTCCAGTAGGGCATCATGTGCTCTACCAAATCGCAGGGGACCTGGCACTAGCCAAGAAACTTGTCGCAATGCCTGCTCACGAGCAGAT
>PIVT01000115.1 GCA_003353845.1 Pseudomonadota bacterium
AGCCATCCGCGAAGCTATGGAAAACACTGTCGATTCCCTGGAGCTAGCCCTTGACCCAACAGGGGGTGTGAGGTATCCCTCAGCGGCTTTTTTGGCGAAAGGCGACGGAGTCCCGTACGTCCAACGCTTGGTTTTTAAAACCTTTTTGCTCTCAACCGAGGAAGCAAAAAGGTAGACAGAGAAGAAAAGGAGAGGCGCATGGGAGCGAATGCCCACGCCGCAACACAGAGCACGAAGCCAGCCGACGTAGTACACGCCTGGTTTGTGGTGGATGCACAGGACAAGGTGCTAGGTCGCCTGGCCAGTGAGATCGCCAAGGTTTTGCGCGGGAAGCACAAGCCCAGTTTCACCCCTCACGTGGATACCGGCGATTTTGTCGTTGTGATCAATGCAGACAAGGTGAAGCTGACGGGCAATAAGCTGGCGCAGAAGACGTATTACCGACACACGGGTTACACCGGTCACTTGAAAGAGATCACTGCGGAGAAACTCTTGGAATCTGCGCATTCTGATCGCGTTTTGAAGTCGGCCGTGAAGGGCATGCTGCCCAAGAACTCGTTGGGTCGTCAGATGTATTCCAAACTCAAGGTCTACTCAGGACCCGATCACCCCCATGCGGCACAACAACCCCAGGAGTTCCCCTTTGCCTGAAGAATTCATTTACGCAACCGGTAAGCGAAAGTCAGCCGTCGCACGTGTGCGACTCAAGCCCGGTTCTGGGAAGATCACCGTCAACGGTCAGGAGGCCCCAGCCTACTTCTGCTCAGCCGTGTTGATGCTGAAAGTAAACCAACCCTTTGAAGCTCTGGAACTGCTGGATCGCTACGACATCGTGGCCAGTGTCCATGGCGGTGGCATTGCCGGCCAGGCCGGTGCCTTGCGCCACGGTATTTCACGTTGCCTTGAGCGCTTTGACGTGGGGAATCGCCCCAAGCTCAAGCGCGGTGGCTTTCTCACTCGCGATGCGCGTGTGAAAGAGCGAAAGAAGTACGGTCAGCGCGGTGCGCGTGCAAGGTTCCAGTTCTCCAAGCGCTAGTCGAGAACGGGCAATTGCCAAATGCAGCAAGCTTGACTGGGAGGCCTTTTGGCCTCCCATTCTTTTTATTTAGACCCGATTCTGTACGATGAAGTTCGTCGACGAGAATGACAAAGCAAAGGGATGAAGATGCGCGCAGCCGTCGTGGGAGCCAGCGGATACACCGGTCTCGAATTGGTTCGAATCCTATTGCGTCATCCCGGCTTTGAGCTGGCTGTCGTCACTTCGGAGCAAAACGCAGGCACCCCCTTGGGTGAGTACGCGCCCGGCCTGGCGGGTTTGACAGACTTGACCTTCGAAGCCGTGGACGTGGCTTCCATCGCCAAGCGGGTGGACTTTGTTTTTACAGCCCTACCACACGCCACCGCTGCGCCGGTGGTCAAGGGCTTCCGCGCCGCCGGTTTGCCCGTGGTGGATTTGAGCGCCGACTTCCGCTTGCGCGAGCTGGCTACCTACGAGAGTTGGTATGCGCCGCATCCGGCACCCGAGTTGCTTTCGACGGCCGTGTACGGCTTGCCCGAGGTGTACCGTGAGGAGGTGCGCAAAGCACAATTGGTGGCAGCACCCGGCTGTTATCCCACATCGGTGCTACTGCCCTTACTGCCCTTCTTGCGCGCGGGTGTGATCGCGCCGGGGCCAGTTTTTGTGGATTCAAAATCAGGCACCTCGGGTGCGGGCAAGAAGCTGGCGGCCAACCTGTTGTTTAGCGAAGCCGCTTCCAATTGTTCGACCTACGCCGTGGGTGGCAAGCATCGACACCTGCCAGAAATGGAACAAGAGGCCAGCGTTGCAGCGGGAGCGGACGTTTCCATGGTGTTCACGCCTCACTTATTGCCCACCATTCGCGGTATCGTGACGAGCATTTACTTGACACCGCAAGCGGGCTTCGACCAGGCGCAAGCCGAGGCCATTTTAAACGAAGCCTATGGCGACGAAGAGTTTGTGCGCGTTTTGCCGCAGGGACAGACGCCGTCGCTGGCGGCCGTGCGCGGCAGTAACTTCTGCGACGTGGCGGCTGTGGTTGATGCGCGCACCGGAACGCTCTTGTTGTTGTCGGCCATCGACAATTTGGTGAAGGGCTCAGGCGGCCAAGCGGTCCAATGTGCAAATCTCATGTTGGACTTGCCGGAAAATACGGGTTTGTTGGAAGCACCTCTTGTTCCCTAGGGGTTGTCTCCATCCTGTATTTTGTGGTTCGCAGGTTCCGCAGAACCATTTTGGGCGGCACTCTCGGTGAGCCTTCGGAAAAAATATCAGAAGAGTTCCAGATGAGTGCAGAGGAATTTTTCTCGATCGGGTATTTTGGTTCTTGTAGTCGCGGGTTCAAATTTTTCAGACAGCTTTTTCGAGTGACTTGTTTCGAGTGACTGAAGACGAGCGTTAGGGAACGTATGACGACGAGAGCGAAGAAGTTCATCATGATCACGGGCGGGGTACTCTCCTCGCTGGGCAAGGGATTGGCGTCGGCATCGCTGGGAGCACTGCTCGAAGCGCGAGGGTTGAAAGTGACCTTCCTAAAGCTCGATCCCTACTTAAACGTCGATCCTGGCACCATGAACCCCTTCCAGCATGGCGAGGTCTTCGTCACCGAAGACGGCGCTGAAACCGACCTCGACCTCGGTCACTACGAACGCTTCTCCCACGCCGTCATGGGCAAACCCAATAACGCCACCGCCGGCCAGATCTACGACACCGTCATTGGCAACGAGCGCCGCGGCGATTACCTGGGCGGTACCGTGCAGGTGATTCCCCACGTAACCGATGAGATCAAGGCTCGGATTCACGGCGCCTCGGGCGACGCGGATGTGTGCCTGGTGGAAATTGGCGGCACCGTGGGCGACATCGAGTCCTTGCCCTTTTTGGAGGCCATTCGTCAGTTCCGCAGTGATGTGGGCTCCGAGAATATTTGTTACGTGCACGTGGCCCTGGTGCCTCATATCGCCACGGCGGGCGAACTGAAATCCAAGCCTGTGCAGCACAGCGTCAAAGAGCTGCGCACCGTGGGTATCGCCCCCGATATCATTCTGTGCCGCGCCGACCGCGCCTTGCCGAAATCACTCAAAGCCAAGATCTCGCTCTTCTGCAATGTGGACGAAGACGCCGTCATCACCGCGCGCGACGTGGACACTATTTATGAAGTGCCTTTGTGTCTTCACAAGGAGGGCTTGGACGACAAGATCGTGCGCCGCTTGAACATGTGGACGGGGCAGCCCGAACTGGGCAAGTGGGAAGAACTCGTGCGCAAGGTGCGCAACCCCAAGCGCGAGATCAGCATCGCCATGGTGGGCAAGTACGTCGACCTCACTGAATCTTACAAGAGCATGAACGAAGCCTTGTACCACGCCGGTTACGCGCACGACGCCAAGGTGAACATCACCTACTTCGACTCCGAGAAACTGGATGACCCTTCGGTCTTGGCCAAGATGGACGGCATCCTGGTGCCCCACGGTTTTGGTTCGCGCGGCGTCGAAGGCAAGGTATGTGCCGTGGAGTATGCCCGAACCCAAGGCGTTCCTTTCCTGGGCATCTGCTTTGGTATGCAAATCGCCACCATTGAATTCGCGCGTCATGTCGCCGGCCTCGAAGATGCCAGCGCCGTGGAAGTGAACGAGGACACGCCGCATCCGGTCATCGACCTCATGCCCGAACAGCGCGGCTTGGAAAGCAAGGGCGCCAATATGCGCTTGGGTGCTTATCCCTGTGTTCTCACACCCGGCACCAAAGCTCACGCGGCCTACGGCACCACGGAGATCTCCGAGCGACATCGACATCGCTATGAGTTCAACCCCGAGTACCGCGAGCGCTTGGAGAAGGCGGGGCTGGTCATGTCAGGAACCTCCCCCGATGGTCGCTTGGTGGAGATCGTCGAAATTGCTGATCACCCCTGGTTCGTAGCCAGCCAGTTCCATCCGGAGTTCAAATCCAGGCCCTTTGAGCCCCATCCGCTCTTCAATGATTTCATCGGTGCAACCGTGGCGGGCCAGACACCGGTTGACGATTGAGATGAAGTAGAAAGAGGATCGCACAGAGAGAATTCCCCACTGCCTTGCCAGGTGAGGGGACCTTCCCTAAAAGAAGAGGCACGGGACGTTAGCTCAGCTGGGAGAGCGCTGCCTTCACACGGCAGAGGTCGCTGGTTCGAGCCCAGCACGCCCCACCATCTTCTTTTTTGGTTTTCAGGATGTGAGTCACATCCTCCCCCACGTGTTTCTCCACGTGTTCACGTGTTATGGGGCCCGGTAGCTCAGCTGGATAGAGCGTCGCCCTCCGAAGGCGGAAGTCGCGCGTTCGAATCGCGCCCGGGTCACCATATGCACCCACGGGTTGTTGTGCGCGGTGCCAGCTACCCCGTTTTTTTCAGGCCCCTCCTTTTAGGTTTCGCAGCCAATAGCTCTCCGATTCGCCGTGAGGTAAGGCCCATGGCCAGCAGTGACTTCAGCATGAAGTCTGTGGTGGATTTACCCGCTTCGGCTTTGGCGATCTTGGGTTGGGTGGAGCGAATCAGCTTGGCGAGTTCGGCCTGGGTAAGTTGCTGCTCCTGGCGAGTTTCGCGGAGCTTGCAGGCGAGTTGGTAGCGCAACTCGATCAACTGCACTTCAGCATCGGACAGCCCCAAAAGTTCTTGGGGGGTGGTGAGGCGAAAGCCTGCATCTTTAATTTGTTTTTTCTCTCTCTTGCTAAGGGCCATAACTACTCCTGGGGTTTCTCTTTCTCTCTAGCATCGATACCAAGACCATCGAACCGGGTTAAGCGAGCTTTGGACTCACGCAAAACCCGTTTTGGCGTTGCGCGTGTCTTCTTCTTGAAGATCTTCGCGACCAGGATCGCCTGTGGTTCGACTCGATAGATGATCCGCCATGTAGTAACCCCATCATCGATGCGAAGCTCGTGGCAATGTTTCCCCACGCTGGGCATGGGTCGCGACGCGGGCATTGCAAGCGAATCTCCTTTTTGCAAGCAGTGGAGCAAATAGCCTGCTTCACGCCGTGCATCCGCAGACATTGGCGGTGTCTTGATGACGTCTCCAAGGAACACCAAGGGTTTGTCAGCCACGGCCAGTCTTTGATAAATAATATACCCATATGGGGATATAGTCAATCTGGTTGGTAAGGTGGTGCATGACGTTGCTCTCGCCGGGACCGAGAGGCCGGGGTGGCCTGAAAGTGCCCAGAAAGCAATAAAATTGAAACTTGGTCAGGCGTCAACGTGTGAGCCCTGACTGGAAATTGTCCAAAGTTGTGAACAGTCCGCTTCTTCATCGAACCATTCATCTATTTCTTCTTCTGTGAAAATGGTCAGGAGGATTCGGGGTGCTTGCCGCCCCCCCTCAAGGTGTTCAATACACGCGGTGACTTCTTCGTCAGCATCCATGAGGGGTGCAATCCAGCGGGCAGCGCTGCGCTCGAGATAGCCCACCTTCCATCCGGCTTGAGTGTGGACCGCGATGGCCTTGTGATCGAAAGAATTATTAGATTCGCGCGCCAGCAGCATGGGCTCTCCCGCCTCGCAGTCGCGTGCGACTTCCGCTCGGCTCATCCACTCTCCTTCAAAGGTTTCATCTGAAAAAGCAGTTCCCGCCACAAAAAGAAACTCTGTTCCCAGCGAGGTCTTGACCGAGAGAAATATCCGAGGAGGTGGTGCTTGCAGATCGGATTGGTCTCTAATCGATTCAATCTCACACCAAAAGAGAGTCCCTTCATCCATCTGCGGCCCTAGCACTTTGGCCACTGACGCCTCCACGTAGCCCAACTGCTCAAAATCATTCCTTAGCACCGCAATGGCGTTGGCATCGAATGGATTGTCATGCTCCCGCATCAGGAAGAGAGGGTTCCCCTCTTCGCAATTGTGTGCGATTTGCTTCCTGCTGCTCCCATTCCGATTTGTATAGGGAACTCCCGCAAGGAAAGCCTCGTAGATTGCCATGGGTTCACGGCCTCCTCATTGGTTACTACGCGATGATCGCGCAGGGCCGTGTCAAATGAGGTCACAAGGGAGAGGATGTGCCAGGAATACCTGATTGTTTTCAGTTTTGATCACGTTGGTCGGATAGAGCCAGTGAAAAATAATTCACCCCCCCCTCTCTCTCCGAGGGCGGAAGTTACTCGTTCGAATCGCGCCCGGGTCACCATTTCTATTCCCATTTTATTGTTACAAAAGTTTAATGCCTCTAGCGGTCGGACATCGCTCTACGGATCGAGTTCGGGTTTTAATAAGATCAACTTCGGGGTTCATCGGATGTAGAGGCAACAGGCCCTGGTGTAGGTTGATTGGTGTTGTCAGCGGGAGCTGTTCTGCGGTCTCTCAGGGGAGGGGTCGCGCGCTCCTGCCGGCCCACTTTGCCTTTTACGGCGTTCGAGGTATCGCAAGATGCAGTGCAAACAAATTTGGAAGAATGGGGGAGGGGTGTGGAAGCTTACCGGTACATTGAAATTTGACGATGTGCTGCGCTTGATCCTCAACCGGAATTTACATTGCCGCTTTCGCAAAGCGGAGTACCTGATCCACGATTTTCAGGGTGTAACGGGTATTGAATTGTCCGAGGTCGAGCTGGACAACCTCGTGGATTATGAGAAAGAGGCTTCGGGGCTGGCCCCCAATTTAAAGATGGCTTTTGTCGTGCATCAAGTGAGCTACAGGGAACTTGTCGAACTATTCATTGATAAGATGAAAGGCTGCTCTTGGAGGATAAGAATTTTTGACCGGTTTGATTTGGCCTATGAGTGGGCAGTCAAGGAGTAGTGGGAATCCCTTCAATGAGTTGATACGTATTAATTCGCTACATTGCACCACATGTCCTTTCGTCTGCCCCCACCCCGGCTCTCTAAGTCCCGTGTCCAATCCGGTGCGCAATGCTTCCTTAAGCTCTGGTACGAGTGCTATCAACGAGACCTCGCTACACCTGTTCCTGAATCTCTTCAACACATCTTCGACCAGGGCACGAAAGTTGGCGAAGTTGCCCAAGGTCGTTATCCGGGGGGGCTGCTTATTGATGCGGGCTATCGCGAACCGGACCGCGCCCTGGAACAAACCGTTGCCGCGTTGGCCCGGAAAGAAACGCCTTCTTTTTACGAGCCCGCTTTCAAGTACAAGAACGTCCTCGTTCGCGTGGATGTGCTGCAGCGGGCTTCGAAGA
>PIVT01000116.1 GCA_003353845.1 Pseudomonadota bacterium
ATGCCTTTTTCGAATGTGGGTTGAAGGGTGCGAATGAAAGTGAGGATTTCATGTGCTTGTTGTCGAGTGATGATCTCCCCCCAACTCGGCATGGCGCCGAGTCCGTTTAAGATACTGTCCATGAGCGTGGAGTCTGTTTTGTGAAGTCTCTCGCCCAGCGCGAAGGATGGGGAGTTTACGTAGTACGAAACGCCATTCCTTCCGTGGCACCCGCTACAAAAGGCCAGGAAAATGTATTCGCCGTCATCAGCAATTTGTGGGTCTCTGGTTGTGGTTGATCGGGTTTTCTTTTCGGCCTGAAAGGACGATATGCTGCCAAATTGAGTCCGAATAAATACCAGGGCGTCTTTCGTGAAATTGTTACCCAGTGTCTCCCCCCAAGCAGGCATGAGGTCCTTACCCTCACGAATACTCTCAAGAAGTTCCGCGTCCTTCTTGCCCAGCCTTTCACCCGCGGCGAAGGAAGGGGCGTCAGGGTAAGCGGCGATGCCGTCAAATCCGTGGCAACCCGCACAATGCCGCATGAAGATACGCTCTCCTCTGTCAAATTCTGTCCCGGTTGATTCCGACTCTTCCCCAATCGGGCTCAGTACACCTTGAAGTCTCTTTGTGACGAGGGCAGAGTTGGTTTGTGTAGGATCCCCTGTTGAAGCCAGGGATAGCCACAGGTTGGCTTCCTCGGCATCTTGCCAATGCGCTGGGATGCCGGGGATGGCTAAGGAGTGCATAAAACCAAGGTTCCGCTGCGCTTGCAGGTGACCTTGATCCGCTGCACTGTGAAACCATTCATGGGCAAGATCATAATCTTGTTCGACACCCTCTCCGTAGAAGAGCATGTACCCGATGAAGTTCTGGGCATCCGGGTCTCCCCGCGCGGGCCCGTGCAGAAAATTTCTCGAAGGTCGTGTGGTGTTCAGTGGGGGGCATGGGGGTTTGGGGTTGAAACTTATCGCCGGCGCTAGCACTGATGGGGATGATCAGCACAAAGACGCTCAGGGAGAAGAGGGTGACCCAATGGAATGAAGGGTTCCGGGCCGGTTGTTGGAGCAACGAAGGAGATGAACTCGATCTTTGATGAAACACGAGGGGCATCAAAATCAATTGCTCCAATACTCCCATGCCGCCCCCCTCTGAAACACCGTATAGGGAAGGGCTCAGTGATTGATGTCAGGGTGACCGGGCGATCAGGTCATCAGCGGTTCGCGCGTTCGGGGCGCTCGGCTCTCTCCGGTCTCTCCACGCGTTCGGGGCGCTCAACCCTCTCCGGCCTATCAGCACGTTCAGGTCGATCTGCTCGCTCAACTCCGCTTTCCCGATCCACTCGGTCTTCCCGGTCCTCTCGATCTTCCCGATCTTCCCGATCTTCCTTATCTGAACGATCCTCGTGCTCTTCAACTCCCAAGTATAAATCTGCTGGTTTGAAAGGGGTTCCGATAATCACCTGCTCCGCGACGAGGTCACCCTTTGCGTTGTGTTTGGCGCTCACGGTAACCAATGAATTTGGGGACAAGGTGTCCAGGTGTCCGCCGCGAACCTGGGTTCTCGGGTCCAGACCCACAGGTACATGGTCGACCCATAGTTTCCCATCGTCGCCGCGATGGGCAAAGCCCTGCAACTGAACCCGATCTGATTCTGTAAATGGGTTCTGGGAGCGGGAATCAATCCGCGTTGCGCGAAGTGCGCCATCGACCCATTCCCCTTGAACGGAGACAACGTCTCCCGCGCGTACTTGGGGATCCTTGGCGATGACGCGCAAGCCGTTAACCTGCAACTGGTTTGCATCCACCTCTGTGACATGGCCGGTAAGATGAGTGACACGGAGAGGTGTATCCTTTACGTCTACGCGCGTTGCCACGATGACTCCGTCGGCGCGATAGAATCCACCGATCTGCACCGGCTGGCCTGCGGTTACCTTGGATAGCGGCAAGGGCTGACCCTGTGAGTCACGCACCCGTGTCATCTGGCCCAGTCGAATGGTTTGACCCAGTACATGAAGTTCGTTGGTTTCGGAATCTACGCGGTCAAGGCGACCGGCGACCACATCGTTGATGGCAATTTGCCGGGCGCGCAGGTTTTCTCCGTCCTGGCGTACGCGGATGGAGACCACTTGTCCCACCGCCAGGTCGGAGGGGGTGCTGGGGGCTTGACCGCGCATTACCGGAGTTTCTTCGCTGTATTGGATTCGTAAGCCGTTGACGCAAACGCTGCCGAAGCCGGTGACGACACCGCGAACGGCGATTTCCTCATCAGCACCCAAGGTAATTCCGTCAATCTGGGTATCGCCTGTTTGGGCTTGGAGTCCGGTTCCTCCGACGCCGCCGGGGTCGGACTCAAGGCCTGTGCCGCCAATTCCACCGGGATCTGCGCTGAGGCCTGTGCCGCCAATTCCACTGCTAGCCGTTGCGCAGGGGGAAGCAGCGACCTGATTTGTCGGTGCTGAGCCCATTCCAAACAGCATCAATAATGCAATCAAGATAGGAGAGAAGGTACTACTTCGCATGATCCGACCTTTCTGATTTCCCTTCCTCCTCGGAGACGGAATAGAAATAGGTTCCAAAATTCACCCGATACACGGCGTCGGATTGTTCTTCGTCCTGTGTTCGCAAGGCCTCGGCGTGCTGGTGTACGGCCCGCAAGGCGAGCATTCCTTGCTCCTCTGCATAAGATGCCAACGCTTTAGCGGAAGCTTCAGTCAACTTGCTGTTGTAAGCGCTCCGATCCATGAAGGGAGGTTTGCCACCGTCGATATTATATGCGCTGGCGGCGATGTGATCGTGCAAATTCCGACCAAAGAAGAAGAGATTTTCGTCCGTGCCCGCATCGGGAACGAATGCACTTCGCTCCAACACAATCATGTCACCATCTTCTGATCGTACGACGCCCAAGCGAAGTAGTTCATCGAGAAGGGCCCTCGGTCGCAGGTCCGTGGTCACACTGAGTACCAGGCTCTCGAAGTCGGGGGCATGCTCCGAGGGAAAACGCGAGAGCGCCAAGGGGTTGCCTTCTGCGTCGATGAAACGCTCATCGCTCAGCCAGGTCGCCACCAGTTGCCCACCGAGGGAAACGTTGACGGGGATCGCTTCTTTATCAGCAGGGGCTTTGCGCAACTCCTTCACGTAGCGTCGATGAATTCCGGTGAGCAGTGTGACCCGGCTGTCGGTTTGCTTTTGGTTTGGAAGTCGAAACTCTTTTTCCGCGACCTCCACGTATACCCGGCGCACCAAATGGATGAAATGGGGGTAGGTCACCCCGTGCTGAAGCATCAGGCGAACCAGTGGCCGGATCAATCGGGCAATGGCTGCGCTAAGGCGCGCTGCGGTGGTCTTCTCGCTCATTCCGTCCTCAAAGGGGTCACAGGTTTCCTCTTCACGACCGAGATTCCGTCATGGATCGCGATTTTTTATATTTTAGCTTGACGTGGGATAAAGTTCCACATATTCTTTGTCCAAATGGAATAAAGTTCCATTTATAAGGGATTGGGAGCCAGATGAAGAATTTGAAGTTTGGCAGCAATCCGGAAAAACCGAATAGGAAAAGGAGAAACATCATGAAACCAATAACTTACACGATAGTATGGGCGGTGGGCTGCGCCCTGTTCGTCAGCCCGATGGCAAGTGACGTGGCCAGGGCAGGTTCTGTTGAGGACGAATCCGTTGAAATCGAAGCTCTTAACGATGACCTGGGTCCCGACGGCCTCAAGCTGCGAGGGGACGGGTCCATCGACGATAGTCAACCTGGAGTACCCGATGGCGCAAATGACGATATCGGCCCTGATGGCCTGAAGCGCCGAGGGGATGGCTCCATTGATGATTCGCAGCCTGGGTCGGACGCGGCAAGTTCCGTGGCATCGGCGACGGGGCGGATTCGCGAACGTAGCCGCGAGACCCTTGAAGATGGTACGTTGGTCAAGAGACTTGAAATCAGCGGCAGTGATTCAGACTCGGGCTTGCCTGTGGAGATCAGTAAAACCGAGACCCGCAATCCGGATGGGTCACGAACCAAGGAAGTGAGTAAAACGACGACAAACCCGACGACAGGGATCACTCGCCAGCGAACGGATACGCGCGAGCGCTCGTCTGATGGGTCCGAGGTGCGCGCACGCGAAGAACTGTTCTTCGACGTAGATGGGAACCTCGTCGGAACGCGTACGCGTCTACGAGAAAAAGAAGCTCGCGCTGAGCGATCTGAGCGGGCCGAGCGACCTGAACGTGCTGAAAGATCCGAGCGTGCTGAAAGACCCGAGCGTGTTGAACGACCCGAGCGTGTTGAAAGACCTGAGCGTGTTGAACGACCCGAGCGTGTTGAAAGAGCTAATCGATAATTCAACTTTGCAGTCCATCCGGTGAGCGCTCGAACCGGATGGACTGCCTGGGTAGGAGGCAAGAAGCATGGAACTTAAGAAATGGATTTATCCTGGTTTGACGGTCGCCATTGCACTCCTGCTCAGTCCATGGGCCAACGCCAACGATCTAGAAGAGCAACTGCCATGGTGGCGCTTGGATCAAGGAGAATGGCGAATGAGTACGGGAGTTGATTACAGCTCAGGAGATTATGGAGAAAGTGAAGACACGGATATTCTCTACGTGCCGGTTGGTCTGCGTTACTCCACCGATGCCTGGACCTTCAAGGTCACGGTGCCCTACCTGCACACCGATGGTCCCGGCAATGTTGTCGGTGCTGGTGACGGAGGGATCGTGGTTGGCGGTGTTTCTGGCGAAACTAAAACCGAATCGGGCCTTGGGGACGTGGTCACGGCCATCACTTATACACTCCCAGGACCTGCTAGAAATGGCACCTTCATCGATTTTACGGGCAAGGTTAAATTTGGAACCGCCGATGAGGACAAGGGGTTGGGGACTGGTGAGAACGACTACTATGTCCAGCTCGACCTGGCCAAGACCTTCGGTCGTTTTACTCCGTTGATCACGGGAGGTTACCGCTTCGTTGGAGAACCTTCGGGTGCGGATCTCGATGATGTCATGTACGGATCCATCGGAACCGATTTCCGCTTCACGCGCAGCACCACGGCGGGCATTCTGTATGACTACCGCGAAGCGTCTTCTGCGACCGCCGACGATGGCAGTGAGGTTTTCGGGTACGTAAGCCATCGGTTAAATCCCTCTTTTTCAGTAACGGGTTACGGTGCGACGGGATTTACCGATGGCAGCCCGGACTTCAACGCAGGTTTGCAGCTGAATTGGACCTTGAATCCATAATCTTTCCGAGAAGTGAGCCGATATTGTATGAGCAACGAAAATCAAGACAGCAAGCGCAAGTCAGCATGGGCCCCCGCCTTGGGCTTGTTGACCTCGGCGCTTTTGCTGGGCTTGATCGAGTTGGTTCTCTTTGCTGTCGGTGTCGATCCGCGCGGTCTGAGCGAAGACCGTCAAGTTGGATTCACGCGTTCCGAGCCCACGTTTATTGTTGAAGAAGGTGGCGATGGGCAGCAACTCATCACCGCACCGCATAAACGCCGCTGGTTCAATGCCCAGCAGTTTTCCCGCATCAAACCAGCGGGAGGCTTTCGCGTGTTCTGCTTGGGTGGATCCACAACGTATGGCAGGCCCTACAACGATGCTACGTCGTTCTGCGGATGGTTGCGGGGTTACTTGGAAGCGCTGTACCCAGAGCGAAAAATCGAAGTGATCAACGCTGGAGGCATTAGCTATGCCAGCTACCGCGTGGTGCGGGTCATGGAGGAGCTTTCCGAGTACGAGCCCGACGCGTTTGTGGTTTACTCTGGACACAACGAATTTCTAGAGCGCCGAACTTACGCAGAGATTCTCGAACAGCCTGCCGCACTTCGAGAACTTGATGTCCTATTGGCGCATACCCGAATGTACAGCGCGATGCTGCTCGGTGCTGAGCGATGGCGACAATCAAGTGAAACCTCGACGCAGGAACTTTCTGGCGAGGTGAGCACCGTGCTCGGAACCATTGGCCCGGCGGCCTACCGGCGCGATGACGCACAGGCGGGGAAAATCGTAGACCACTATGCACAAAATCTCTTGCGTATGGCGGACATCAGCCAGAAGACGGGTACATCCTTGCTTCTGGTTCGTCCCGCCTCAAGCTTGAAAGAGTGCAAACCTTTCAAGAGCGAAGACACGCCGGGAATCACCGAGACTCAACGAGGAATCTGGGAGAGCGCCTTTGAAGAGGGGCTGCGGGCGCAACGCGCGAGCGACATGCGGGCGGCCTCGGAGCACTTCGAGCACGCCGCTGCCCTGAATCCACGGCATGCCGAGACCTGGTACCGTTTGGGGGAGAGCCGGTTTCGGCTCGGGCAATTGGATCTGGCGACACAGGCTTTTGTCACAGCGCGCGATGAGGACATTGTGCCCTTGCGGGCGACAACGGCTCTCGATCGTGCATTCTTATCCTTTGCAACAGAGCGGTCCATTGCGACAATCGATTTTCAAGAGCTGATTCGACAGGAGATGCAAGCGCGCTGGCACCAACCTATTCCGGGAGAAGAATTCTTCCTTGATCATGTGCACCCCACCATCGAAGGTCACCGCATTCTGGCGCTGGCTTTGGTGGAGCAACTCATGGTTCGCGGTGATCTTCCCCTAAAACCCATAGATGACGCCATTCTGGCAAGCGTCGAGAAAAAAATTCTGGCGGCTGTCGATGAGAAAAAGTCGGGAATTGCCCTGCGCAACCTGGCCAAAGTGCTGAGTTGGGCCGGCAAGGACGAAGATGCTGCACGGATCGCCAGGCAAGCGCTTGCCTTGTTGCCGGGTGACGAAGAGAGTTTATTTATTGTCGCTTCGGAGGCTTTTGCTCGAGGCTCATGGGTCGAGGCCATCACGCAGTATCGCGGTGTCATCGCTGCAGATCCTCTCTACACCAAGGCATACAACAATCTAGCGATTGCTCTCGTTCGCAGCGGTGACCTGGAAGAGGCACTGCCTTATTATCACCAAGCCCTGGCTCTCGACGGCAATTACGGAAATGGGCATTACAATCTTGCCAACGCCTACTCGCGTCTCGGGCGGGAGACGCTTGCCCTGCACCATTATCGACGTGCGCTTGTGGACCAACCCGACGATACCGATTCCATGTTCAACCTCGCCCGCTTGCTCGCCCGGCAGGGCCGAACGGAAGCAGCCTTGGATCAATACCGACAGCTATTGGAAATCTATCCAGAAGATCGC
>PIVT01000311.1 GCA_003353845.1 Pseudomonadota bacterium
AATCGGCGCCGTTACAAGCCGGGAGGCAATCCGTAGGAACCTTTTTCGGCGTATCTGCCGGCAGCGCTGTGGGAGGATTCTCTTGAACCAGATTCAACCGGCACGCTATCAGTGTAACAAATGCCAGCAGCAAGTATTTGGCTGCTTTTGCTGTTTTCACTATGACACCTCTAGTGGGTCACTTGGCACGGGTATAGCCATTTTACGAGATAGGGAGGTTGAGGTAGAATAGGTTGACATAACCCATAAGGAGGTTAACCAATGACCCGCCGCCGAAAAGACCCACTTCGTCCTCTGACGCAAGAGGAACGAGAGATACTTGAACAGATTGCTCGGGCTGACAGTGAGCCGGCCAGCCACGTGGCTCGAGCCAAGGAGTTGCTGGCTGTCGCCGCTGGAAAAAGTTATGGGGCCGCCGCCCAAGCGGCTGGACGTCGTTCGAATGATGCCGTGTCGCAGTTGGTTTCTCGGTTCAACCAAGAAGGGTTGGCGGCCTTGGAACCACGGCACGGCGGTGGTCCGGCGATCAAGTATGGGGCTGCTGAGCAGGCCCGCATTTTGGCCGAAGTGCGGCGTAAACCGGACTTGGAGCGAGACGGGACGGCGACCTGGTCGCTCAGTACGTTGCAGCGGTCGTTGCGACAGGCGGAGGACGGTTTGTCGGAAGTGAGCACCTACACCATCTGGGTAGTTTTGCAGGCTAACGGCTTCAGTTGGCAGAAGGACGGCAGTTGGTGCGAAACCGGTAAAGTTCTGCGCAAGCGGAAAGCAGGGGTGGTTGAGGTCATCGACCCGGATGCGACCCCGAAAAAAAGTTGATTGAGCAAGCCTACACCCAGGGTGAAAAGATGGGTTTGGCGGTCTGGACCACCGATCAAGCCGGTCCTTTTCAAACCAAGCCCTATCCGGGCTACAGTTGGCAACCAAGCGGTCAGCCCCAGCGGCAAGCGCACCAGTATATCCGCAATGGCACGGCCAAGCTATTGACCTTGTTTCACCCGGCTGACGGGCAGGTGCGGGTGAAGGGGGTGACCCGTTGCCCCAATACGGTGTTGCATCCCTGGCTGAAGCAGGCGTTGACCGAGATTTTGACCCGTTTACCCCAGCCAGCCGAGGTTCTGGACCCGTCCGAGAACCGGGCCCGCTGGGAGATGTGGTTCGAGGGTCTGTCCAAACGGCCTGAACTACCACCTGACTTGCCTCCTGTGCGGCTGTTGTTGGTTATCGATAATCTGGCCGGTCACAAATCTGATAGTCTGGTGCGATGGTTTTTCAGTCAAGGCATCATTCCTTTGTACACCCCTTTGGGTGGATCTTGGTTGAATATGGCCGAATCGATCCAACGTATTCTCGAACGGCGGGCTTTGGACGGCCAACATCCAACCACCCCGACGCAGATCATTGATTGGCTCGAAACTGCCGGGTGTAGTTGGAATCGTGACCCCACCCCATTTGAATGGGGTGGCAAACGGGCGGCCCGTCGCGTCCGCCAGCGTCAGCGGAGACAGGCTTTACTAGCTTTGGGTGGCTCGGGCGCTTGTATTCGCCGCCCTATCCGCCGCCGCAAAACTATCATAGAAAAATGGCGGTCTGCATGCCAAGTGACCCACTAGTTATGTTTTAGACAAATATCTAAACTCAATGACACTCAGTTTCTACCCATGGATCACCGCTTCCCAACTAAGACTCTAGAAGCCTGCGGTTCGCTCCGCCTGCCCTCGCAGTGTTTTTCAAGCTCTGTTCTGCTTTCGCACGACCATA
>PIVT01000117.1 GCA_003353845.1 Pseudomonadota bacterium
GGAACTCATCGATGGTGCGCTGCTTCGTCAGGAAGCCAAGCGCCGAGGCGTCGAGCCCGATCACGAATGGGTTCAAAAGCGACTCGACTATTTTGAGGGGAAGTATGCGAGGCGATCGGAGAACGGGGTACTCACCGAAGAGTCCAAGCGTGCCCTTAAAGAGAAAGCGGAAGAATACCGCACAGAAAGCCGTGTGAGGGTTCTCGAAGAGCAGTTGCGGGATGTTGCCCCGCCTACAGCTGCGCAGCTGCAAGCCTACTACGAGGAAAACCCAGATAAGTTCACGTCGCCCGAACAGATCCGATTGTTCACGATTTTGATGAGGGTAGAGCCCTGGGCCGGTGAAGAGGTATGGGAAGCCAGGCGGGAGGAGATGAGGAAGCTCTTGGAAGAGATCAAGGAAGGGGCAGACTTCGCCGAGCTGGCCGAGCTGCATTCCGAAGATGCAACCACCGGAGAAGGTGGTGACATGGGGTACCTGCACCGTGGAATGTTGAGTGAGCCTGTTCAGTTGGTAGTCGATGACCTGGCTCAGGGAGACGTGAGCGACATTATCATTGTCTTGGAAGGAGTTGTGATTGTCAGGCTCGAAGATCGACGGCCTGCGGTGTTGAATCCCTTGACCAAGGTGAAAGTGCGCGCCGAGCAGTTGTGGATCCGTCGCGAGAAAGAGAATGCCTATGAGAAGACCATTGCCGAGCTCCGAGCGAATGCGGATCTGGTAGTGAACGACAAAACCTATCTCGCCTTGCTCGAACAGGGTGAGTCGGCATGGGCTGAGGAAGAGGGGAGAAGTCCGATGCCCATCACGCCCCACGGCGTGAGTGTCGGTTCTGGTAATGTGGACTAATGACGGTGAGGGCATGGGAATCGGGGCGGACTCGCGCCGCCCGGTTGCTCTCATGCAGAGTCGTGTTCGTAGCAATTACACTCTATGGTGTTTTTCCGACTCTTGTCGCCTCTGTGGCTTCAGCTCGGCCCTCAGGTGAAGTTGAAATGACCCAGCGAGTGACAAAAGTGGATGGGAATGATCACGTACTGCAAAGTTCCTATTCGGGATACCTCACTGGAGGAAACTATATCTGGCGTCCCTGGCTCGGGTCATGGACAGGAAAATTCGGGGCCTCTCATTTTAACCATGATGGTGAGAGTGAAAGTAATAGCGTTGATGGGAACGGGGTCTTGCTGTTGTTTCCACAGAGCTCATTCCCGCTCACGGCCTATGCCAGTGTGACTGACACACGGATCAGTCGCGATGATAGTTTTAATAACGATTCGGGCGATAAGCGGTTTATGCGTTTTGGGGCAAACCAGCAATATCGAGGCCTCTTGGGGATGGATAATTCGACTTTGCAGTTCGAAAGAGATGTAGAAAAGGATTTGAATCAGGGATATGAAACGATTCATAACCTGGCGCATTTCCGAACAGAAAAGAAAACGGAATTGCATAGCTTTCAATCCATGGTTCTTTTTGAGAATCGGCGTAACCAGGAGTTCAATTACAAGGAAGACGAGTTGGTGTTTGATTTTGATCACGTGTTTCGTCCCAATGTCAACTTTTCTGTTGAGAACGCAGCGAATTTCAACATTTTAAACAATGAAGGCGCCGGTGTTCAAAGTGAAGCACGAGGAGGGACCTTCAGCAGTTCCACGGCTTGGCGAGATCCCAATCGGCCTCTGATCGTAAGAGGGGTTGTTCGAGGATTGGTGCAAGACAATGAGGTCGAAGGGGAAGAGACGGCCGATGATCTTGCAGGTACGATTTCCGGTGGGGCGCAGTACGACATTACACAATTCCTTCACGCAGGTGCGGATCTGGATTTTGAATTCGAGGAAGGAGACGAGCCACTCAAGCGAGGGTCGGTGAATTCAACCTACTCGCCCGAGAGGATCCCCTTCTACAGCATGGACTACAACTGGCATGTGAGAGGCAGGCTGACTTATGAAGAACAACGTGACGAGGATGGAGGGCCTGGAGGGGATGGAAGTTTTGATCATGGTCTGAGTAAACGCACTACTCTCAAGGGTCGGCCTGTCACCTTTTCCTTTGACGTGGGTCAGACCTTGTATGTCACAGAGCCAGCCATTGGGAGCGGGACCATTGGTCTTTCCCATCGCGGGTCACTCAGCATGGTGAAGAGTACGAGGCGAGGTGTTTCTTCCCTGCGCTTCTACGTCTTGGATACTCGGTTGGACACAGACGAGGGTGACACGGTCAACCAGGTGGCGAGTCTTGAATTGATGATGAATCGAAGCCTGTCACGTTACAACTCCTTCGAGGCGAGAATGCACCTGAATGCGAATATGGGCGATGATTCAAATAACTCGGAAGGAAGCGATGACGATGAACGGAGGTTTCGATTCGAAGTCATCTACCGGGATCAGCGCTTGCTCGGGGTGCGACGCTTGCGTTTCCGTTCACAGCTTGAGGTGGAGGCTGAGGAATTCTACCCCACCAGTCTGGCCGAGGATGAGGGCGATATAGTGACCTGGGAGAACCGTCTAGACTATGTCATCGGCCGGGTGACGGTGAGTACAACCCATAACTTTCAGCGATCGAATGGAAGAAATGCGAATTCGCTGTATTTGAGTGTGCGACGAAGTTTTTAGAAACGAGATGGTTCTGATCGGGTGTTGAAGGAGAATAGAAATGTGGCATAGAAAGGTACGCACAGTAGCGCTATGCGCAGCGTTCGTCAGTTTGTTGACGACGTTGGTCGCTACTGGTGCGCACGCAGAATACGGCGACGTCGTCATCAATAATTATTCGGATACTGCCGGGATGAGGCCCGTGGTCTTCCCTCACTGGTTTCACCGCGTTCGCTTCCGCTGCAAGGTGTGTCACGCAGACATCGGCTTCCAGTTTAAAGCGGGTGGCAACGACATTACGATGTTGAAGATCATCGACGGTGAGTTCTGCGGAGCATGTCACAACGGTGATATTGCATGGCCAGTGGAAAACTGCGCACTTTGTCATTCCGCCCCTCCCGGAACGCCGACTCAAGTGCACGAGAGCACCTTGCAGAAACTGGTTTCGCCGGACTCAAGCGAGCCTGTATCAACGAAAAAGCCCGCCGAACCGGCAGCGGCAACGACGAGTGAGAAGTGAGGTTGGGATGAGTATGAAAATGCGGGCTCTACGAATAATGCTCATGATTATGTTGGCAACCCTCTACGGGTTGTCCGGGGTAGGAGATCTGGCTCGAGCCGAGGCGGAGGATTCGACACCTCAGATTCAGCGGGCTGCGAAGGTCAATACCTTCAATCGTCTCTTGAAGCCACCCTCGGAACGCAACCTCCCTCCGGCAGAAGATGGGATTCACGATCCGACGAGCGAAGGCACCTATTTACTTCAATCGCCTCGGGAAGCGTTTGACTCCTTGCCGAAGAGTAATTCGGGCAATCGTGTGGATTGGGTGAAGGCCCTGGAAGAAAAATATATCGAACCGAGATTTGATCGATTTGACCCAGAGAAGAAACCAATGGTATTCGATCTTAATATCGTACGCGAAGTAAAGGGTTCGATGCCCGATGTGGTGTATCCCCACAAACAACACACCGAATGGCTGGATTGCTCCAATTGCCATCCCGCGATTTTTATTCCTCAAAAGGGAGCGAATCAAATTAGTATGGCTTCTATATTGATGGGAGAGATGTGCGGTGTGTGTCACGGAAAAGTGGCATTCCCGGTATCTGAATGCCGCAAGTGCCATTCTCAAAATAAGACAGCAGAGGCGAAAAATTAAATGACTTCCCGAAAGGCTACACGAAAGATCAGGAGTAACGGCATGACACGATGGTTCATGATTTTGTTTGCAGTTCTGGCATTTCTCTCTGTTTCAGCACCGGTGCCCAAGGCCTTCGCTGAGGAGGAGCCGAAAGCGCCGCCGGTGTTGAAGCCGAAGAAGGCGGGTGTGGAAAGTCGTTTGGAAAATGTGAAGAGGCTCTTGGAGGTCTCTTCAGGCGCTGACCGTGTGAAGGCCAGTGGAAATGCTGATGCCATCGCGAAGCGAGAGGAAGCCATCGCGGCAATGGTATTGGCGGAGGAGAGCTTTAAGTCCAAGGACTACAAGGAGTCGAATGAATTTCTTGGACAGGCCACAACACTCATGTTTGAGGCCGTGCGCATGGTTGGGACGGGCAACGTGAGCAAGGAAAAGAAACTGGACGATTACAACCGGCGCGCGGCGAGTGTGAATATTTTGCTTGAAGCGCTAGAGCGCATCAGTACGGAAAAGAAATCGGGAAGGGAGGTCGAAACGCAGAAGGATGCCATTGAAGCGAAAGTGGCTCTGTCGAAAACCCTCTTGGAAGAAGAGAAGATAGAGGAGGCGCGCCGTGAGCTGGATGAGGCCTACGAATTGGTCAAGGTTTCCATTGAAGAATTGCGCGGAGGTGACACACTTATACGATCACTGGAGTTTGCGACCAAAGAAGAAGAGTATGATTACGAAATTGATCGAAATGATACCCATCGCATGTTGATTGATGTTTTGCTGAAAGAAAAACGTAAGACAGAATCCATCGATAATATGGTGAGTAAGTTTGTGACTCAGTCGGAATCGTTGCGGAAGGAGGCTGAAGCGCAAGCGGCAAAGGGCGATTACGAGACTGCAATCGCCACCTTGGATAGATCCACCAAAGAGTTGGTGCGCGCGATACGAAGCGCGGGAGTTTATATTCCAGGGTAAGAAGCGAGCCGGGGGTTGGGCAGGAAGTGTCATGAGCAAGGGTTTGAATCGTAAAGGATGCGGTTGGCGCCGACGAGTGTACTCGTTCTGTGTTGCTGTGGGGTTGCCGGTTCTTTTTGCCGGTGCCGTATATGCTACGGGTCAGTGGGTTCCCCTTGCCGAGGATGACCTCCACGACCCCGATAACCCTGCGATCAAACTCTTACAGGAGCCGAGGGAGGCACTGTCAGAACTCCCTTTTGATTACCCGGGGAATCAAGTCAATTGGGTCAGGGCGCTGGAGGAGGGGTTTATCAACCCGCGAACGAATATTTATCCTGGCAGTGAAATTCGTGTTCTTGACCTGGATATCTTGATGACCCGCGTTGGAGACCAGGGGTACGTGATTTTTCCCCACAAGCAACACACTGAATGGCTGGACTGTAGCAATTGTCATGAGGAAATTTTCGCTTCAAAGGCTGGGACAACGCCGGTGACCATGATGGCGATTTTGGAAGGTCGTTATTGCGGGCGCTGTCATGGCGCCGTGTCCTTTCCTCTTTCTGAATGCGCTCGTTGCCACAGCAAGCACCCTCACTCCACCGGTTACGGATTGGCGACTCAAGCCTGGCCGCCCACCGGTGCACCGAAAATGGCGGAGTGAGAACCATGCTTACGAATCCAGAGAAGAAGCACCTTATCGCCTCATCCGTATTGTTCGGAATCCTGTCGGTTTGGTTGGTCCTCTCTTCTCCGGTCGCTGCAGAATACGCCGATGTGGTTTTGAATAAGCGTGCAGAGAAAGAAGGCATGCGTCCCGTCATCTTCTCACATTGGTTCCATCGCATCCGATTTCGTTGCAAAGTGTGCCACTCGGAACTGGCATTCAAGATGCGAGCCGGTGCCAACGAGGTGACCATGGCGGATATCATCGAAGGACGATTTTGTGGAATGTGCCACAATGGTGAAGTCGCGTGGTCTGTAGAGAATTGTGATCTATGTCATTCGGGCAAGCCGGGTTTGGAGAGCCAGATTAAAGGAAGTCACGAAACAGGAGGGCCGGGGATATGGTAGCTTCGCCCTGGCGAGCCTCCCTGTTGATCGGGTTATTGTTGGTAACAGGTTGCGCCATGCAGCCTGAAGTCATGCGTTTCGACATCACGGCGGGGATGGATGCGGATCGCCTTCCCGTCTGGCCCAAGGCGCCAGAGGTCCCGCGCTTCCTCTTTGTCGGGCAACTCACCGGAGAGGACAACTTCAGTCCTGCGGAAGAGACGAAACAGAGCCTCGGCTACAGGGTCTTCTCGGCCATCGTTGGACTGACGTTCCGGAGCAAGTCTCCCGTGGTGTTGCAACGCCCGCAAGGAGGCGTCGTCGACGAGCAGGGGCGCATTTATGTCACCGATGTCAGTCGCCGGGCTGTGTACGTTTTTGATGTTCTCGAAGGCGACTTCCTGGTTTGGGAATTCGCGTTGCCGGACACTCGATTTATCGCGCCCATCGGTATCGCCATCGGCGCCAATGGCGAATTCCTGGTGAGCGATGCTGAATTGGGGGTGATCGTGCGCCTGGGACCTGATGGATCTCCTCTAGGCATCTTTAGCGAAGGCATTGTTCAGCGTCCAACCGGGATCGTGCGCGACGCGGAGGGGGGGCGAGTCTACGTTGCGGACACGCAGAGCGATGATATCAAGGTGTTTGATGATGAGGGTAATCTGGTCGATCGCTTTGGTGGAGACGGGGAGACCGAGGAGGTCTTGAATTCCCCCACCTACCTCGCCTGGCACGAGGGGCGAATCTATGTGACGGACACCTTGAATGCCCGTGTTCAAGTTTTTAACGAAGAGGGAGACCTTGTAAATAGTATAGGCGAGCGTGGTTTGTACGTCGGCAATTTCTCTTTGCCCAAAGGAATTGGCGTCGACGATCAAGGGAATATTTTCGTGGTGGAGTCCTACTACGATCACCTGTTGATCTTTGATCCCGAAGGAAAATTCCTCCTGCCCATCGGAGGCACGGGCCACAACCCCGGGCAGTTCTATTTGCCTGCCGGGGTCTGGACCGACAGCCGTGGACTTATTTATGTAGCCGACATGTTCAACGGCCGAATCTGCGTCTTTCAGTTCCTGGGAGGTTTAGAATGAAACTCCAGGTTCTCCTCCTCCTCTTGGTTTTGTCGGCCTGCCTTTCCGCGCCGGCGCGGGCTGCGCGTGTTTCGGACATTCGAAATACGAAGCACAACCTTTCCAGCTCGGGACCGGGCACTGTAAAGGCCGTCTCCGAGGACGAGGTGTGTGTGTTCTGTCATACACCGCACGGTGCCGTGATGCCTTTGGCGCCTCTGTGGAATCGCAATCTTTCAGGCGAGACGTATACGCCTTACACCTCCAGCTCTATTGACGCGACGGACATTACTGCCATCAGCGCCTCGTCGGGTGGTAGCTCGAAACTCTGCCTGGCCTGCCATGATGGA
>PIVT01000312.1 GCA_003353845.1 Pseudomonadota bacterium
ATTCTTATAATCCTTGGCTGGAGAATTGCCGGAGCACAAGACAAAGACGTTACGGACGTCCTTGCGCACCGTCCACTTACCGGCATCGTCCACCAGGTAGGGGTATTTTTCCGCGGCGATCCCCTGCAACTTACTTGGCTTGCCAGCTCCAAGCATGTTCGACTGCCCCAGCAGGATGTACACCTGAACGGGCTTGCTCATGTCCGCGGCCTTGCCATCTGGATCAGGCAGTTGCTTCGAAACTTCCGCAGCATCCGCCGGTAGCGTGAGCAGCATGATCGTGGCGACCATCAAAACACTCTTCCTACAACTTCGCGTGCGCATGGGTCTCTCCTCGTGAAAAGCGAGTTCGGATAATTCTCGGTTGCTCAACACACTCGTGTTGCCCAATTCACTTACGACGGGATTGCTCTGGTTTCAAGTTCCTTTGTTGACCTCGTCGAGAAGGACCCGACGCCGCCTTGTTCGCCTCCAGAAGCATGACCATGGCTCGGCCCATGGCCTGACCAACATCCATGTAGGTCTCGGGGTTGCCGCCGTAGTGACCGCCGGAACTGCCGCCGTGGGTAAACGGCTTCGAATAGACCGAAGCAACGTTGCCCTTGAAATCAGGGTACTTGCCGGTTCTGCCGTCGACCGCGAGTTGAGCCCTGAGAATGTGCCCTTCATTGCCACCGGCGCTTTTATCGGTCTGGCCGAGCGTGGCACAGACGAACTTTGCATTCGGTGCGTTGAAGTCTTTGCGCAACGATTTGATGAGGGCCACGAGATTCAACTCATAGCGGGTGGCGTGACCGGCGTTGTACCGATCCTTGTCGCCCTGCCAGTAGAAGAAACCGGCGACTTCGTACTTGGTGGCACCAGGGTAGTACGTACCCAGGTCTTTCAGCACATCCTTCGCTCGAGCCACGTCGCCGGCATATTGAATCCCGGCCGACCAACCGATCCTTCTCGGCTTCGTCCCCTTCTCCCAACGCGAAGGCGAGTCGCCGAAGCCGGCGTAGACCCAGGTCTTGCCCTTCTCTTCAAATTCGTACTGTTTGCTGCCCGGCGGAAGCAGATCCCAGCCGAGGCTACGGTTGCCGGTGGCGCTTTTGAGAATCAGGACCGGTGCGTCAACCACGTTGCCCACGTGGTGACCGATGCCCATCTCCACACCGACATTGCCACTGATGGTCATCCATTCGTTCTTCTTCAGCGTTGTGGGTTTGGGTTTGGCGGGCCCACCACTGCCCCCCACCCAGACGTAGCGGACGTCTTTGCGCTCGATCCAATTGCCGGCGTCGTCGACCAGGTATTGATATTTCTTCTTCTCCTTCACGGCCGCAGTCAGTTTGCTGAGGTTTCCGAAAGCCAGCATGTTGGACTGGCCCATGAGGATGTACACCTTCACGGGCTTGGACATGTCGGCCGGCTTGCCGTCGTGGTTGGGCAATTGCTCTGCGGTGTATGCGGCGGGCGAAATGAGCAGCATGATCGAAGTAGCAGCCAAAAATAACATTGATCGAACAGCGCATTGTGAGTTCATGATGATTCTCCAAAGGTGGGAATTTGTGATTGGCTATCAACGAATATCCGCCGAGTCGTTTGGTAAATCAAATGTTATGGACCGTTTTCCATAACACTAATGTCAATCTATCGCAGAAAGAGTGTTTTGTCGAGAGGCGTAGATAGAACCCTACCCCTTTTCTTTGCGACGACACTGCGGCTTCTCAGCTTCACTCCTTCGCCGTTGCGGAATTCGGGGGCGCACTCCT
>PIVT01000313.1 GCA_003353845.1 Pseudomonadota bacterium
AACGTATTGCCGATCCTCGTCGGCCAGCTCTACCTTTTTCATTCCACACCTCCATACATGCGTACTGGCATAACTACAGCAGTTCTCTGTTCATCTAGCTCAAGCCGCATCGCGCTCAATTGATCCGAGTGATGGACTGTCACGCATTCCTGCTTTTGTCGAGCCGCATCGAAGTAGGTTTGTTCGCAGTACATCGGGCCGTTCGCCGTCTGGAATTCATAGCGTCCCTTTGGCGTCCCCTGTCCCGGCACCGTCACAACCTTGGCCTCGCCAGCTTCCCACAAAATGCTACGCCCGCCCATTGGAATGATCCGTTGATAGTCCGGGTAGGTCCAGTCAAGATCAACCCATTCGCAATTGGCGTCGTAAAAGCCATGCTTCATTCCCTCAATTGCCGGGCAAATGTGCAGCCGGTGTCCGTCCGTTGCTACCATCATAGGCCCGTCGCGGTGCTCATGGTCGCAGTAGACGTAATGCAGATAGGGCCGCGTCACCTCGTTACTTTTGGCGAGGGATACCCAATTGAACGCCGTGTTGGCTGGCTTCGCTGCTGTCATAAAGAATTTGTAGAGCTTGGCTTGCTGCTCCATGTTCAACGTCGGGTTTTTGTCCCGGCACATATCCTCAACTATGGTGAATACGTCCTTTTTACTCAGCTTGGCCTGTTGTGTGGCCAGCGTCGCTACTTTGCTAATGTATGTCATGTTTTCCTCTTAAAAGTTTCCAAATGTTTTCCAAAATCCCAGCCGGGCTCTGGTCTATTGAGATCGGTTTTAGTTTTGGAGCCGTCTGATTTGAAGCGCCAGTTTACTCGCTAAAGTTGTGTTGCCTGCGTCGCGCGCTTGCTTCTGCTCCACTCGTAGCTGTGCGATTAGTAACTGGCGCTCCTTTGTGGTCCGCGCTGCCTTGTTGTCGTTTGTCATGCGCTCTTTCTCCATATGTAGTTACGTGAAAAATACAGCTTGAGCAGGATCTGCCAAGCCAGTTTCTTAGTCGAGACGTCGGTGATTGCCTCCCATTCGGTCCACTCCCTGTCCCGTGCTCCGTACACGGTCCAGAATTGGGCCAGCCATGGCTCATGCTCACATGATTGAGTGTATCCGTTATCGTCATAGCATGGCCGGATCTCAAAGGCTGCGTAGGTGTCGGGATCGGGCTTGCGCCAGCCCTTGCAGCAATTGAACATGGTCGGATTGTAGCCGGTGTCCTTACATGCCTGGTCAAAGGTGCGCATTGGCTGCGCTAGTATCTGGTCAAGGTTCTGTCTCATGTGCTCAACCCCACTAGACAGATCACAAGGATTGTCATGGTCGTGACCACTGTCAAAACCGCGCTGATATTGCTGGCCATTAGTCAAAGTTCCTTTCCTGTATGCGCACCATGCGCGCGCCGTCAATCCGTCTAAGGATTAGCGAGCCTCGTTTGTCATAGGACGCAGCCCTATTGAACGCTTTGAGCGCTTTCTTATCGCTGTCCGCTTCGAACGTCGTTCTATTGTTCGCCATTCTGCCGTTGCTGCGATTTGGCGCGCGGTGTTCAATCTCGTATCTCATTGCTTCACCGCTTCATCGCTCTCAATCATTGCCATGATTACCCGTGCCGATTTGGTTTGTTTGGCCATGGCTGCGAACATGGTGCGCGCCTCGCTCATGGTGTCAGGTGGTCCCAGCTCGATAGGAGCGCGACTGCACAGCTCGACAAACCCGCGCATGAGCCCAATTGTTTTGGGTGTCAGTGCCGGGACTGGCTCAACTGG
>PIVT01000314.1 GCA_003353845.1 Pseudomonadota bacterium
TTTGAAAGCCTGCCATTCGTCAGAAATTATATTCTGCCCGACGTGGGGGACATGTTCCTGCACCGAGATTTCGATGGTCAGGAAATGCGAGTGTTCGCCCATTACGAAGACGGGGCACTACTCCAAGCCTATCTTGATAACCCGGACCTTGATCCGCACGGCTGGGTTAAGGACGAGATTTTCGAACTTGTTGGGATGGCTTTGGAGCGTACGCCGGTAAAAATCCTGAACTTCCAGGCGCTCTATGGCGGCGGCGTTCCCGCTGCGGCGAAAGCTATCGGCTGCTCAACTGCGAAGGCGAAGCAATATAAGACCTTCCATGACCAAGCTCTGCCGGGCCGCAAAGACGTCAACGATGCAATCAGTGAGCTGATTAAAATGGGCGAGCCGATCCGCACATGGGGCAACAGAGCCTACTTTGTCGAGACGCCGCGTGTGGTAGCAGGACGTATGCAGAGCTTCCTCTACAAGCTGATTAACTATCTTTGTCAGGGCTCAGCCGCTGACATTACGAAGGAAGCGATCATCCGCTGGTATGAGCACCCGGAGCGTGACGCCCGCTTCCTTGTTACGGTTTACGATGAGATCAACGTCTCAGCGGCGAAGAAGCAAGCCAAGCACCAGATGAAAGTCTTGAAAGAAAGCATGGAAAGTATAGAGTTGGACCTACTTATGACGTCATCAGGCAAGATGGGCTTGCGTTGGGGCGCTCTTGAGAAATGCGATTAGGAGAAGAACGATGAGCAAGAACGGTAATCCTGCCCCGATCAACGCGGGCGAAGCGAGCAGAGCTTTCGGAAGCGGAGGCGCTAACCCAAAGGGCACACGCAGCCCCGGCTCTGTCAAAGTGATGGGCAATCCAAGCGCCCAACGTAAGGGAAGCGGTAGCGGAACGTCTGGCGGCGGGGATAACCCGAAGACAGGCTCTAAAATTCCGTCCCCGTCCAAAGTTGCTGGCGATCCGTCCAAGCAACGCATGTAACCCTTTTTCCCTTGGAGCACCTATGACAGAGAACCCATTGACCGCTTGGAGCTACAGCCGATTGAACGTGTACGAACAATGTCCACGGCTGGCCAAGTTCCGCTACATTGATAAGAAGTACGAGCCACAAGGCCCGGCGATGGCACGCGGCAACAAGATACACAACGAGGCGCAGAAGTTTCTGGAAGGATCGACTGACGTCTTCCCTGATAGCTGCAAGAACTTCGAAAGCGAAATGCGTCACGCTAAGACGTTCAAGCCTGTGGTCGAGCAGAAGTGGGCGTTCAACAATCGCTGGAAGCCGACTGGCTACCTCGCCGAGGACTGTTGGGTCCGCGTCATTGTCGATTTCAACATTGAATACAAAGACAACACTGGCGACCTGGTGGACCTCAAGACCGGCAAGAAATACGACGACCACGGAAGCCAGCTCCAACTGTTTGCAGGCGCTACCATGATGATGTTTCCGAAGATGGAGCACATTACGGTGCGCAACTGGTATCTCGATATCGAGGACGACCCGCGCGACCCGGAAGCGAACGAGCTGATCGCGGAGTACAGCAGGGAAGAGGCTATGGAGTTTATTGACGACTTCACGGAGCGCGGGAATGAAATGCTGACTACGGAGCGTTTCCCGCCAAGGCAGAGCTGGAAGTGTCGGTTCTGTCATTTCAACAAGCACAGCACGGGGGATTGTGAATTTGGATAATGAACGTAAAGAGTTGCTGCGGGTGAACCTTCGAGCCATGAAGAACATTCGGCATAAAGT
>PIVT01000316.1 GCA_003353845.1 Pseudomonadota bacterium
TCCAGCGGCAGCGGCAGAAGCACGCTGACACGGGTTTCGGGGCCATAGGGCGAACTGGTGCGGGATTTGGCCATGGGGTACACTCTAGTCATATTAAATGGCGGGGGGAATCGAGACCGGTCCAATTCATCGGCTCTCCGCCCCAGAGCCGGGCCACTGAAAATGACCCAATTCGGACGGTGTTGCCGTCCAAGACCCGGCGCCGGAGAACCTCATCGCTGAGGAAAACGCCAGTACGTGGGGTGCAGGTACCGGTGAAATCGGTTGTGTAGGACCGCTCCTTTTCCACCTGCCTGATTTCAACCATGGTTTTCCCTGCCAGCCTTGTCACTTGCCAGAAATCTACATAGCATCCCCAAACCTCAACCAAAATGTCCCCTACTTTGAGGGCGTGTGTGGGCTCTTTTTCACTCATTGGTTTGCGCTCCTTCAACCTCTAATTCCCCGTGATCCAAATCGCCGCACCGGGGGGGGCCAACCTCATCAATCCATTTGGCCGTAACGCGGACGTCATATCCACACTCCGGGCACGAGGCTTTGATGAGCCGGGCTTTTTGTTTTTTCGGGAGTGAATTCGGAGAACCTGGGATAAGCCGGGCGTGGGGGAGTGGTCCCACTGCCTCGATAATAGGCCCAATCCAAGCCTCGAACTTCTGGCCCGGGACCGTCGCCGTCATTTTTCCCGCGAGGCCAAGGGTAAGCGCCAAGTCTTTGAATGCACCATTGTGCCCGGCCTTCAAGCCCACGGCGGCATGTATAAGCTCGTGAGTTAAGATCGACGCGACGATCACGGGATCATCGCTCCGCGGATCAATGAAAATCTCGAAACTTTCATCCGCACCGCGCGGGCCGCGAGACGTGTGACCTATCGCTAACCGCAACGCGGACGTTATATCCACACTCCGGAACCGCACCCGGTCGGGTATCGGGTGACCATGATGGGCAAAGGCCGGAGCCATTTTTTCTGAAACCGCGTGTAACCATTCCTCACGGGTTTGGTTGGGTGTTTTTTTGGTCATGCCGCCGTGTCCTTTTTTCAATCGTCAACATGCACGTTTTGGCAAAAGCGCCATTTTCCACCCTTATCGCTAAACCTGCGTGGCCAGCCGGAACAGCCCACTGGAATCGTGTCCTCATTAAAGATCAGGATGATTCTCTCGCCGTCGATACGCACGGCCATTGCCGTTGACTCGTTCTTCTGTTCCGTCATTGGTCGGTCTCCCGGTGCAAGGCAATCATATCGACACCGGCCCCTTGAGCCATGTCCATCTTGTAAGCTATCCTGACTTGAAGGTGCTTGATCTCTTGGACATATACGCTCCGGACAGTTACCTCCAGCGGAGACGGAAAGTCCCGGCGCTCTTTAAAGTTGGCCCTGGCTTCTTTAAGATTTACGAACGACTGGATGCAGTCGGAGGAAGTGCCAATGATAGAAAGAGGGCTGTGCCTTACGATAAACTTTTCTTCGCTAAGCACGTCTTCCAATTTGGACAAGACCCAAGATCCGTCACAGACCCCGTCCGTATCGTATGTGAATTGTCTATCTAAGACGGTCATTTCCGCCTCCTGTTATTCAGTTTTTTGATAGCCTTCGGCGTCAAAACCTTGTAGTTGCTTGGGTCTCCTAAGGTCAGATACTGCACAGGCACATGGCTTTCAATGTCGAACGCCCTGCCGATCAACTCTATCCTTGATCGTCCCCATACGTGCTTAAAGCCAACACCAGTTACAACAAAGAT
>PIVT01000118.1 GCA_003353845.1 Pseudomonadota bacterium
CGTAAAGCTTACTTGCTTGGTCTGTCTGACAATCATGCCGACGGCGTGTATGAAGTGCTGATGGCTGACACACTCACCGTTCGTCATTCCATGAATGTTGTCTTTCACCAAATGCCTGACGTATCTCCTCCTGATATGCCTGATGAATTATTGTTCAACATGCGCCCCCTCACACCCATTGCTATTCCCGACCCTGATTCTCCCAGCGTCGATGTGGGCGACGGGTGCGATCACCCAACCCAAAATCCTCCTACCGAATCCGTGGTGCCTGTGATGACGCGAAAGTCTCGCTACCCGTTAAACGCTGTCGTTACTACTGGTGATCTGTCGCGCAAAGGTGCGGTGGTGCAGCGACGCTGCGTTGCTCTGAACAATAAAACAATACAACAAGCGCTTCAAACAACGTACATCGACAACACTGGAAAACGTTGTCGATATCTGAACAGTGATCTTAATTATGATGTTCGAGCTAGAAGCTTGACTGTGTCTATGCCGTCCATCTCAGCGGACGTCGTTAATGCTACCTTCTCAACACTGCCGGACACGCCTGCCGTCTCGCACGTTGATGGAGTCACCTCGTCAACTTTTGATTCGTCGTACTTCTCTACGTCGGCTGGCGCCGCCATCCGCGATAACGCGTACACTGACCCGCTCTTCGACAATGATCCGTGGGTCGTGCGTCTGGACCTCGACGGACAGGTGCAGCACTATGCTATTGAACGCGATTTGTCCCCCGATCGCCCTGTGGTGGCGTCTACGTTCAAGCTTTCTGACAAAGACACCACGTTCATGTCTCACAAACATCTCCTGCGTGCTATCGATGATCATGATCGCAAACAGGATATTCTACATGCCATCGCCAGCGAATACGAGTCCTTCGATCAACGGGGGGTATGGAAGCTTACACTTCTCCCTGATGGTGCAAAATTACACAAAATGATGCTTCTGATCAAGGTAAAAATGCTACCTGATGGCACTGAAGAGAGAGTTAAAGCGCGTGCAGTGCTGCTTGGAAATGACTATCGACCCGGCATTGACTTTGGCGATAACACTTATGCTCCTTGTGCGCAGATTCGCACCGCCAGAATGATGGTAGCTGACGCTGTCCAGCATCGAAAATGCATCAAGGCATGCGATGCAAAACAGGCCTTTACCAATGGTCAGGCGGAGCGACGCGTGTTCGTCCAGGCCCCGCCTGGTCGAGTACGCGACTACGACGATCAAACTGGCGAGCCGTATGTCTACGAGATCACCAAGAATTGCTATGGGTCTCCTACAGCTCCTCGTCAATGGAATATTGAACTACACAATTCCATGATTCAATTTGGATTTCGGCAACGTACGTCTGATCAGTCACTGTACACACTTGGTGACTTGTCTGTGTTAGTGTATACTGACGACTTCATGTCCACGTACCCTGACACTGTTGATGGCACTGATCTTTACCGCACCTTCATCAACATGCTCAAGTCCAAATACGAGCTGCGCGATGACGGTATGCAGGATTGTGTTGATTTTGTGGGCTTGCACTTCGAATTTAACTCTGATCGCTCTGTCTGCCATATCACTCAACCTCTTAAACTGCAACAACTGTTCGACTCCTCCGGTCTCTCTCTATGCCGACCACAATTTACTCCTGGCATGCCAAACGTGCTGGTCTCGTCATTAGACTGCCCGTCTCCGGACGATAAAGACCAAATTGAGTTCATGAAATCGAAGCCCTATCGCAAACGCGTTGGGCAGCTTCTGTGGATTGCACGCTCAACTCGTCCTGACATCGCGTACCAGGTGAATGCGCTCGCACGTGTCGCCCATAATCCGGGCAAAGCGCACTGGGATGCCTCTACGTACCTCATCAGATATCTTCACCACACTTCGGATTATGGACTCACATATGTTCGTGATCCTGTTTATGACACAACTCCAGGTCAATGGAAACCTGTCGCGTGGTCAGATGCAACTTGGGCTCCTGATTACGGCGATGTCTATGACAATTATCGCTCTACAACTGGCTGGATGGTATCGGTCGGACAAAATGTCGTCAACTGGTGCTCGCACCGTCAACCTGTCGTCGCTCAGTCGTCGACTGAATCTGAATGGTATGCTGCAGCTGATGCAGCAAAAGAAGCTGTGCACTTCCGACACATGTTTAATGATTTGTCCATACCCATACATGGTGCTATCTCTCTCAGATGTGACAACCAATCCACAATCAAACAATCCGTGAATGCTGTCGACCAAAAGAATTCGCGCCATATTGGCCAACGCGCTCATTTTCTCCGTCAGCAATGCAATAGTGGCCAACTTAGCTTACTGTTTGTCCCTACCAAAGAACAGCGAGCTGATCTTTTTACTAAATGTCTGCCTACTCCAGCTCATGAAGACCTTAGACGAAAAATCGGTGTTATTTCTCACAAAACGGCTTTTTCCAAGAACTTCAAGACTGACTATATTTCTCCCCAATTTTCACAAACTTCCAATACTGCTTCTGTGTAGCTGTGTTTGTTAGTTTGAGGGGGGGTCATAGCATTATATATCTATATGCCCTTCCTGGGCCCTCCATAAGCTGTTGCCCCAAACATGAGGTTATGCGCCCAGTAGCGCTCCTCCTCTGTGCCCTATTTGCTACCTCGGCAACAAGTACCGAGATGCCTGATTCTTCTACCGAAGCTGCTCCTTTCAGTTCTCCCGCAACTTGGACCAAAGACATTGTCGGGATCACTCCTAATCCGGTTTTGGCGCATGTAGACTTGGACGACAAAGATGTCGGCCGCCCGCTCTACGATGCCTTTCGGAAACTAGTGATTCTTCGACTGCAAATGGTTGGCCCAAATCTCTGGGATCTCTGCCTTGGTTTTGCGTCTGCCGATACTGGATCAGGTGTTTTTGATGCCACCCATCGCTTCTCCAAACTCATAACTCGAAAAGGATTGGGAAACAAATGTCGTTTGTCGACGGCTCCGGCTTTGAGACAACTCGATGTTCGATTTCGTGTGCAGAATATTATTTTGGCTTTCCTTCCTGATAATTGCTCTTGGCGCGACGATCTCGAGGACCTGTCTCCTGATCGACCAATCCTTTCATTTCTCCGCGACTTGGATGATTTCTACTTCACTTTTGATCGACAATCCATGCTACGCGCTCAATCACTTTGGGCTGCGCAGCGTTGGACAAAAATGCAGAAGTTGTCTGAATTTTTTCGCGACTATCATGACCTTGTCGCTGATCATCAAGCGCAAAACGATATGAAGCTTGATGCCGACAATTACTGGGATCAATTGGTCATCAATTTGACGACTCAAGTTGCCCCTAATCCCGCAGAAGGTTTTGTTGCTTTTCGACACGAAATGGCGCTCATAAACACCGACATCAGAGCTGCTGGCGGTAGTGTCACGTTTGCAATGATTCGTGGTTTTAAAAACCAATTGCTTGCAGCCGAAAAGGATTTGCGAGCGTCTGGCATCCTTCCGCAAATTGCTCCGGTGGTGAATGCCACACAAATGCATGCTGCTGTGCCGGCGTCCGCTTTTGTTTTGCAAGATGGCGCGCTCGTTCAAGTACCAGTGCTGCCGGCACCTGCTCCCGCTCCGTCTCCGGCGCCCGCGCGCAGTCGTGTGCCGCGCGGTGGCGACAAAGCTGCAGCGGCTCCTTCGCCTTCGCCTCCGCCTCCAGCGCAAGCGACGACTGCTAAAGTCAAGTACGGTATGCCAAAAACTGAATTCGAGAAACTCAGTACGGTGGATCGTGACATGGCTTTTACCAAGTACCTGGTCAGCACTGGCACTCCTGGTATTGATCCCGCTAAAGGGTCTTGCCGTATGGGCCGCGAGGAAAATGGTTCGTTTGTACAGTGCCAGTCACAAAATCACTCGACTCCCGATTGCGACTGGCGCTTGGCGCTGCAGGTCACGCAGCTACAACATCCTCATCTGGAAGACTTGCGTGCGGAAATGAAGCACTACTCCACCGCTTCCTCTCCCGCAGTGTTCGATTTCGATGCCGTAGCCACTGTGGTTGCCGTCGTCGTGCTTCTCGGCGCAATGTTGGCGCTTGCACTTCCGTCTGTCGGCGCCTTTGGCGCTCGCGCGACGATTGTGTCCGGGCTTGGTCCGGCTTGCATGTGGCAAGTAGCGTCAGCAGCCATGGTGCCCGTCTCTGAACTCGAAAGCGGTCGCGCGCAGCCTAGTGGCGCTGTCACTACCGCCGTGCTGTCTCTTACCGTCTTCGTGGCGTTCCCTGCACTGTTGGTGCTCCTGCATTACTTTGATCACCTTGCGCGTGCACCGTCTGCTGCTGCGCGCGCAGCCGCGCAAGTGTCTGCGGCGGCAGCGCGCGCAGCCGCGCGCGCATGCCAACCACTGTCCAAGCGCGCGCGTGATGCCGCAGCGCGCTCTGCCGCGCGCATGGCTGCCCTAGCAGCAATCGATGCGGCGCACGTGCTCTCTATACTTCCTCGCGAAGTGGCCGCGCGCGCCGCTGCGCTCATGTCCGCGCGCGCAGCGCTCGATGCGACGCGCGCGTTCTTACGCCTTCCGCGTGCGCAATGGTGCGTGCGCCTCGTCTCGCAGCGTGCTGCTGGTGCCGCTCAGCTTGCCAGCCGCGCTGCGTCGATCGCATACGACTCCATACCCGACGGCCATTGGCGCACGCAGCCGCTTGATTGGGATTACCTGGATGCCATGGTCGCGGCTGAAGAGGCCGCCCTCACCGCTCGTGACGCGGCGCTTTATGTGTTTATGCTCGTCAGCCATCTGCCTACGTTGTTTAGCTTCCGAGGCCATGACGTCATGGTACCTAGCGCGTGGTTCGGACGTCCTCGATACTGGTGGGAGGTGTGGCATGGTACCGACGATACTCATCCTGACATCATGACGTGGTTGGTCGATAATAACTTTGACCTTACTGCTCCGTGGAAGTCTTCCTATCCTCATGCTTCGGAATCTGAATCTGAAGAAGAGGTTGCCTATGCGGACTACCACCCCATCGAAGAAGCGATGTGCGCGCGACGTGCGGAGTTTAAGCGCACCGGCAAGCGCATGCTTGATGGCAAACCCGACTGGCGTTTCGAAAAGATGAAGCCTCGCGTGTATGATAATTGGCTGCGTCGTCAAGTGCGAGAAGTCGAAATCCCTTGTCCTGTTGTTCCCGGACGTACCCTTGTCGTGCTGCGGTCGATCGTCACCACCATGTTCTACCTGATGTTCACCGGCCCCGTCGCGTTGCTCCAGCTCTTCGCGTTCGCCGGTGCCACCCCCACAACTGCTTTCCGATCTCCGGTGCCCTCGGCGCCTGCGCTCGTCACGTCTGTCTCCGCTCCTCTTACTTCGGCTAGTGCAGTGCGGCAGTATGCGGCGGTGTTCTTCATGCTCGAAGCCATCGTGTACCTGGCGTACTCTCGCCGTCAAAATGCAAGCTCGAGATGCATGCTCGGCACGGCACTGGTGCGTCTTCCGCTGCGTGGTGTTCGTGCTATGTGGGGAAGCATATTCGCCGCCGTTGGCGGCGCCTTACATTCGTCCAAAGCAGCTGTTCATCCTAATACGTGGAACGTCGCTCGACGCTATCGTGTGCCAGCTGTTTTGCTGTCGGCTCCGGTGTACGGCCACTGTCTGCTTGGTGGCCGCACCCGTGTCGCAGCCATGCTTCTGTTCGAACTTGTGTTCTTTATCGGTTTTGTTGCGGCATCTGTCAAACTGCTGTCCGTGCCGTACAATCGCCGTGCATCCTGCCTACGATCTATGCTGTTTTTCATGACTGGATGTTTGCTGTCTACGCCTGCGACGACCGCCGCGGTACGGCCTCACGTGCACTCCACTGTGGGTCCGACAATCGCTGGTGCCTCTTTTCAATCCTATGGATATCCTGATACACAGGCCAATGTCACTGTCGTCCCTCATGTATCGTACTTGCACTCTGTCATCTCGCGGCGGTCCACGCCCATCAACACTGCGTCGCGATCTGATGCGCGCGCTACTCACTTCGGAAAAATTCGTTACGGCGTGGAAGACACCCGCACCGGAGCTCGCGCTGTTGCCGAGTCCTTCGCGTATGTCATTCCCACTCAAGACGTCCCTATCTTCGGTACCAACACCATGAAAGATAATGTGTTCTTCAACTTCCAACGTGGCGTTGGCACTGCTGTGATTAATGACGTCTCGATTCCCGTCCCGCTCGATGTTAGGTATAAATTCCCCGTCGTATTCAACCCGCCAGATGATTTTGTCTCCTCCTCAAGGTTCCAGTCTGCGTCTGCACGTGTTCGCTCCGCAGATCCTGACGACGACGTTGCCTCTACGTCGCGCCCGCCACTTCGTGACACCGACTTCCTCGACCCTGACGATGACCTGCTGCTACAATCACCGTGCTGCAACTATGTCTCCGCGTACGATCGTCATCGTCGCCTGGGGTGTGCTCCGCCGCCTGTCATGCGCGCAATGGGCTACAAAGCGTACAACGGTAGTTGTCCGTGGTGCCCTATTGGCAAAGCTAGACGCAGTCCCATGAACAAACAGAGTGTGCCTAAAGCTGACTCGTATCTTGATCTGGTGTACATGGATATTAAAGTCTCCTCTGTTCCAGACAAAAACAATCGCGTATATGCGCTCGGACTCGTTGATTCGTTCACTAACGACTCGTGGGTGTTTGCACTGGAAGACAAAACCAGCGCAGATATCGTGCGCGCGCTGAACGACTGGCGCGTCAATCATTTACATAACGCCCCGGTAAAACATCTTCGCATGGATGATGACCCGTCATTCAAATCTGCTGAACTTGCGGCGTATCTGGCGTCCCCTCAGGTGCACATACCGAAATCGTTCTCGGCTGCCTACCATCAACACCAAAATGGCGTGGCCGAAGCGCTGTGGGCTCGCCTTAACCCCCTCACCACCATCCATGTTCACTCTGCCCCGTGGCTCGGCACTGATTACTGGACTTACGCTATGCGGTACGCAAATCAACAGATTAGACGCCGCCCTTCTCGTGCCAATGATGCCAATGCCGTGCCTTACACGCTGTCGCACGACGGCGAGGCGCCGCGTACGGATCATCT
>PIVT01000317.1 GCA_003353845.1 Pseudomonadota bacterium
GGCCCAACGGTGCCACTTAGACGTCTGGGTATTTACCAGTCGCCAGAACGAGGGCAGGCAAGATCTGCCGCTTGACGCCTGTCGTCTCTGACCCGTCGCGAAGCGGCAACGACGACGACGACGCAGCGAATATTAAAACTATTCACTACCCAAGTGACTCCTATAGTAGTTCCGTTCAGTTCCTAGATTTAAATAGCCCCTCCGTGAGAAACGCCATTATTCACTACGTCTGACGCCAAACGACGCTAAAACGCGGATTTCTGCGTTTTCGCTACGTTTCGTCGTTACCTCAAGCGAGAACCGAGGTTTCGGGGCCGGGGCCGCCCTTGCGCAGCGGAGGTCGTCCCGCTTCCGGTCGGGGCACCTCCAGCGCGCGGGACGGGGGAGAATCAACCTCCGGCTGCGCGCGAGCAGTTTTTCAACACACCCGCGCCACGGCGCGAGGCCACGCGCACGCTGCTCAAATCGTTATCGCTGTTTGGCGAGAAACTCGCCGAAACTCGGGTCCAAAAATGGACCCGAAATCTGGGCTCCAAAACGGCGCCGTCAGCAAGGCCCTCCCCTGTCCAACATAATACTGTTGTGTATGACAACGAAGTTGCATCCAGATTGGTGGCGAGAAGCATCCTGCCTTCACCCGTTCACCCGCCGGTAGTATGCCATAGCGAATCATGGGTGGAGCAATTCACCAACACGCCGTAATCCGTAGGGCAATGCAGACATGAAGCGGCATGCTCACTCAGCGCCCACCGATGCTCCGGGCCCAACCGGCCGCGTCTGAATAAGCCCAGTTTCCCAAAGCCAAGATAAGCTCTAAAATGACAACAGCGACCACGGCTCAGGCCAGAATTTCGGGTCCATTTTTGGACCCGAATTTCGGGTCCACTTTTCGCCCGCGAACTGGCAGGCCATTGTTTTGGATCTCTGGGCGGGCCAGTTTTTGGACCCGAATTTCGGGACCATTTTTGGACTAAGATTTTACAAAAAACGCGCGGGGGTCCGAAATAATTCTGGCCCGTGGCAAAAAACGAGCCCACGAAGGAGCTCCAAGCCGGGCCCAGAAGGGACCCCAAAACGAGCCCCACAAAGAGGCCTGGATGCAAGCCTGCAAGATGGCGACGGTGATGGCAACGAGCGCGCGCAACTCGGGGCCACTGGAAGTGACCTCGAATCAAGCCACAGACATGGACCACCTCGCTTTATGCAAATCGCTGCTATGGCCCTCGGTCGGGCTACTCGACCCTTTCTTGATTGGCTTCGTGATGTTCCCTCTCAGGCATGATGTTGTTTCCGATGATGGGTACTGGATATGTCAAGACAGAGACATCGCAAGTAACTGTGGAGGACCCCCGAAGCGGCACCATTTCGGGACCCGAAATCTGGGTCCAAAAATGAGCCCATGAACCAGATCCCAACGGTGAGAGGCCAAAGCACCGAGACAACTCCATCGTTTTTTGATGCCCGCTCTGAGGTTCAGATTTTGATCCCGGCCTGAATCAGACCAGAGCCACACCAAGGCCCAGACCAGACCCAGACCAAAACCTGATCACCAACCCCGAAACCCAAACCTGGGCAAGAGCCAAGCTTGTCCAGAGTTGACCCAGACCTCACCACACACAGACCAGACCCAGACCAGTAGTAGTAGTAGTAGTGGTGGTGGTAGTAGTAATAATAGTAGTAGTGGAATGGGAAAGTGGAGCGGCCCAAATCACCTTCCAGGTGATTTGGGCCGCTCCA
>PIVT01000318.1 GCA_003353845.1 Pseudomonadota bacterium
CCTTTCCTGGTGATGCTCCTCGTACGCGCAACTTCGAGCACTACGTCAACCTCAAAGACACCTCGGAGGAGAAGACCAAGCAGTTCAACGAGGCGGTCGCCTGGTGCAAGGCCAACGACAAGGGCAAGATATACGAAGAGCCCTTCATGATGTGCTCGGCCTACGCGCTCATCTCGTGCAATGAGACTGGGGTGCAGACGGCCGAGACCCTGCTCGAGTGCATGAAGATGCTCGACGAGGAGCTGACCCTCCGGGGCATCCCCCGCCCCGTTGTCATGTGCTCGGACAACCACGCCTCCCGCAAGGACGAGAAGCTGCTCGCTTTCTGTAAGGAGAAGGGCACCCGCCTTTTTTTCGAGCTCGCCAAACACCAGTGGGTTCCTGCAGGCGCTCGGCCAGTTCAACAAGAAGTACCATATGGCCTACGAGAAGGAGAAGCGGCGCTACAAGGAGGACCTCAAGCGCATGGGCCGGAAGGACCCGCACCTTTCCCTTGCTGACTTCCTCATCATCAACTCGGAGATGTGGAACACGTGGTGGACGCCCTCGGACCGGCGGACCGCTTTTCGCCGCGTCGGCATCCTGCAGAACCGCATCGACTCCTCGGAGGTGGACCGGTCCAAGTTCGTCATGCCGCTGCCGCCCCCCGTCGACACCGTGCCTGTCAGGCGGGTGGCCGAATCTCCCTTCCGGCTCGCGAAGGGCACCGTGCACTACTGGAAGGCCAAGTACGAGGCCCAGGTCGAGCTCACCGGCGAGATCATCGACACGGAGGTCGGTCCCACGGAGGCGGGCGTCCTCGAGCCCGAGATCGTGCAGCGCACGAAGAGCGCCAAGTGCAAGCGCATCACGGATGGGCACGGTTCGGTCGTCCTCTCGAAGCTGCTCGAGCTGCGCGTGGAGGCCCGGCAGAAGGAGGAAGCAGAGACGGTGCGCAAGTTCAACGCGGCGCAGGAGCGCGCTGTGAAGAAGGCGGCGGCGAGTGAGGAAGCGAGGGCGCAGCTCGAGGCGTGGCAGGCTTGTCGGCTTGTTTGTGTCTGCCAGGCAGAGGGGGCTGAGGGGGGGTGCCCTGTGGCGGGTCTGGTGTTGTGTCCTTATTGTGACACCCTGAAGAAGCGGGCGTGCCGTGTGGGCGCGTGTAGAGCGGCGGCTCAAGCCGAGGCCGAGCTGGCGGCGGCAGTTGAGGGGGGCTCGGTTGCTAACGAGGAGTAGCTAGTGGTCTTGTACTTGTATACTATATAGTCACTTAGATCGCCGCACGTTAAGTTGGTTTACAACCCAAAAAACACCAACACTAGTCAAAGAGAGATATGAGAGTCCCTCCTGGCCGGGGGGGCTGGGTTAATTTTCCGAATGGCGACCATTGCCGCGCGGGGCCGCCACAGGCCCGGCCCTATGCTGAAATGCCCGATTTGCATCGCAGCAAATGGCATATAGCGGCTGGAAAAGTAACAAAGAAGCCCCCAAATCAAGAAACCGAAGTACCTATCGAACTCAGAGGACATGCGCTGATATGAAAAAATCTAATTATTTTTTATGTCCGAGGCGTATTTCGCGAGATACAGGGGGTTTTCTGGAAATGCCCGATTGGCGTACCGCGGCCTGTAAACCTATTCGCTTCTACAAAACTTCTGTTTTCGTATATGGAATCATAGGGGGATATGAGTTCTACACACGAGAAAATTGCAAACTTTTTTTTGGACAACTTGATGGCGAGTTCGAGCATCTTGATTGGG
>PIVT01000319.1 GCA_003353845.1 Pseudomonadota bacterium
ACGGCTTTATGGTTTCTACATCCATGGCGCCCTCCCCAAGGCGCCCGCACATCTTTGAGCGAATTTCCTGTCGGCCTGTTCCTTCCTAGCCAGCTTGGCGAGGTAGAGCGTTTGTGCCGCTTCAACGTTGAAGTATCTCTTCACCTCTCTGCCCTCGGGCAGAAGGATCACATCCAGGCTAGGGTAGAGCTTTTCCGCCCATTGCTTGGCTATCTTCACCTCATTCCCGGTCAGCGGAGAACTGAGTGCCACGAAACCCACTGACTTATCGATCCATACGATGCTGTACGTACTCATGTCCTCACTCATGACTTATCTCCTTCTCATATTTTTCTGGAAGCGCTAAGGCACATGCCTTTGCGAACGCTCTATCCTTATCCTGCCGACAATTGACGGCGTCCAGGTACCACTTCTGTAGTTTCTCGTGCGAGGAAGCACGTAGAGCGAGCGACCTCTCGATGCACTTATCCATGTCCTCATCGAGAAAGATCCCATGACCGATGCTCATATGTCTCCCGGCCACTTCTTCCATCCCTGAAACGTCTTGAGGTCCCCTTGATAGCTGGCTAGCCTCCATGCCAGGCTCGTAGTGGCATCAACGCTTTTGTCTTGGTCATCGTTCCCTTCCGTCCTGAACCACCATTCCTTTTCATGGCGCTCTGCCCCCACGGTAAGGAGTCTTTCATTTGCCCAATCCGGAATATCCTGGGACAGAAGGCCATGCAAAGGATGCCCTTTGGTCCTCACATGCCCAATCCACCCATCCCATTCGTTCCATTCCACAATACACCGAAGCCCAAATACCTCGAACTCTACCTGAGCCCGACTGATCCGAACCAGCAATCGGAACAGTCCTGGATTCTGGCTCATTCCGCCTTGTAGTTCTTCAAGCAGACCATCGTCTCCGTACTCCGACGTGAGCCGGTTTACATCCTCGATGTTCTTGTCCAGGTTTTCCACTCCGTAGGACGTACTGAGGAAAATCCCAGGGCACTTCGCCCATCCCCTGAATGTCGTGAGGCCCCCATCCGGGCCTTTGTACTTTGCGAGTTTCCACGCAAGGTGCATGGCGTCTTCGACACCTTTGTTTTGATCATTAGAGCCTTCCGTGCTGAACCATTCCCCAGCTTCTCCGGGGCGTTCCGACTCCACCATGGGAAGCTCATCAACAGCCCATTCCGGCAGGTCCTGGTGTCTGACGCCATACAAAGGATGATATTCCTTAATCTCCACATACCCACGCCACCCTGAGTGCATTGTCCATTCCACCCGGCAACTGAGCCCATGCACATCGAATTTGATTATTTCCGCCATGTCCTTACTCCTCGCCCTCTCTGTTGGTTGCCCCGTCCGGCCTCCAGGTCCGGTGTTTCTCCTGAACTGCTTCGGCCCGGTCGTCGCATTTCTCTGCGAATCCGTCGGTCGTACCCTTATCATCGTCATAGAATTCATCGAAATAGTAGCTGGACAGTGCCCCGAATAGATTGTTTTCGTCCGTCCTGGTATAGCCAAGCCCCTCAACAAAGGCTGCGTAGAGGTCCGAACACCGAGCACACGTTGTGAATGTGCTACCCGTCCATGACCGATGTTCATAAGTCTCCCCGATCGGGATAGCGTACCCGCATTCACAACAGGCCCCAACTTCCTGGGATACCCTCATTTCTTCTTCGTAATCCTCAACCGTAATTTCTTCCGGCTCGCACGATATTCCCATGTCAATATCCTCCT
>PIVT01000320.1 GCA_003353845.1 Pseudomonadota bacterium
CGCGGTCCCAGCGTGTCTGCGTAGAATTGTTGTATGGATGAATCTTATGGTTGATGTACTCCTTAATTATTAAGGGGTAACTTACCCCTGCTAATCACTTGAAGGATTTGAAAATACAAAGGTTATGGTTTTGCGTTGACAAAGAAGTGGCCTCACATTTCCTGGACCATTAAAAACCATTCAAAAGGGACTATCCCTTTTCCCAGGAACGGAGGCCGAAGATGAAAGATATGGATTGGACGGTGGTGAACGCCAGAGATCAATTCGAAGGGTTGCTGGACTGGGTGGAGCAGGCGGCGCAGGAAGAGACGGCGGTGCATGAGGTGGAGCGTTCCTTGTTTCGATCGCTGCTGGCGTTGGGTCGGACCTTGTTGGTGCATTTTCTTGCGGAAAAAGGGTTGGGCGACTGCGGTCGATCTCTGACCTTGGACGACGGTCTGCTTCTGTTGCGCGGGGAGGTGGCCTCGCGTCCGTATCGATCTATTTTTGGCGAGGTGTCCATCGACCGATACCTGTATGGTAGTTCGGAGGAAGGGGTGGCGCCGTTGGACGCGGAGTTGAATCTTCCGGAGTGGAAATATTCGTATCTTCTGCAGGAGTGGGGGTTGTCTTTTGCCTGCAAAGAAGCGTATTCGGAAGCGGGTCAGACGCTGGAGCAGATTCTGGGAGAGGGTTTGGCGGTGGGCACCCTGGAACGGCTGTCGAAGAAATCCGCGGTAGACGTATCTCCCTTCCGTCAGGATCAGCCGTTGCCCAAGCCGGAGGAAGAAGCCGCCTTTGTGGTGGCTACCGTCGACTGCAAAGGGGTGCCGTTGACGCGGGAGAAAGGGGCGGTCTCCAAGCAGGGAAAGCGGCGCACAAAGGGAGAAAAGAAAACGCAAAAAAAGATGGCCTGTGTTGGCGCCGTCTATAGTATCGATCCGTTTGAGCGCACCCCCGAGCAGATTCTCGATGAGGTGCAACGGAAAGCGGTGGCGGTCAACCGTCCGATCCCCTATCAAAAACGAGTCCAAGCCGAATTGCTCGATGACAAAGCCAGCCTGTTTGAATCGCTGGCTCAGCAGGTTCATCAACGACAGAGCGACGATCCCAAACCGGTGCTGTTTCTCAGTGACGGAGAGCGAGTTTTGCGCTCCCTGCAACAACGATACCTGCCCGAAGCGATCGCTATTCTGGATCTGTGGCATGTGATGGAATATCTGTGGAAAGGCGCCCATGTCTTCCACGCCGAAGGCAGCTCCGCTGCTGAAGCGTGGGTGAGTCAACGCCTGCAGATGTTGCTGGAAGGGAAAGTCGGCTATGTCATCGGAGGACTCAAACAGAGGGTGACCAAACACGCGCTGAAGGGCGTCTATCGGAAGACGGTGGAAAGTATCATCACCTACTTTCACAACAATCGTACCCGGATGCGCTATGACGAATATCTGGCTGCCGGTTATCCCATCGGCAGTGGGGTAGCTGAAGGCGCCTGTCGCCATCTGGTCAAAGATCGGATGGAGCGCACCGGGATGCGCTGGACGGTAGAAGGTGCACAAGCCATCCTCGATTTGAGGAGCACCTATCTCAATGGCGATTGGGCGCATTTTTGGAATCATCATACGCAGGCGGAAAGAGAACGGATTTACGGGCAGTTAACTTTCGAGAAATCCAAAACTTACAGCGCTACCGCATAGTGAGTTACACCTAAATGAATAAACGTCTGCGCATCATGCCACGAAACAGTATT
>PIVT01000321.1 GCA_003353845.1 Pseudomonadota bacterium
GAGCTTCGCAAAAAACGGGCAATACGAGGCGGCACGGACGGTCTGCATTTTAGACGCCCTTGGCGATTGCGGCCCAGCTTCTGGCGGGCAGGACCCAGTCACCATCGGCCAGCTCGAGAGCGCAATGTGTTTGTGGTCGGATGAGGCATTCGCCATGTCGTCCGTGGAGCCACAGTCGAGGCGCTTCTCCTTCGACGTGCCGCTACCCGCAACAGTTATCAACGCAGATGTGGCGCAGCGGGCGAGCCCTGACAAGCCCGCTGTCCTCATGGCGCACCCCTTGCCCATGATTGCAGGGCACGCTCACGTACTGGCCTGGTACGGCGCGATGTCGAAGGCACTTCAGGAGCAGAATTCGGCGCGCGCCATGAAGTTGTTGGAGGCTGCGCTTAGCGTCCCGATCCGTTTGCGCCTGTCCCCTCACGCAGACACTGTCGCGTTGGCAGCCCTGCTGTTCTCGGAGAATTCGTTTGCTATGTCTGCAGCCTCTGGCGCGGAGTCTTTCTGGAAGTTCGCTGAAAGGGTGAGCCAGTTGTCTGCTTACCAGAACGGGAATTTGCCCATCTCAAAAATATTGACAGTGCTCCGAGGTTACAGCCTCACATTTAAAGGCAAGGCAGTCTCTGATGCCAATGCGAAGGCTCTGAAGTGTTTAGCCCCGTTCGTCGTGGACCCTCAGTGCCGTTTGGCATTCTCGCTGGTGGAAGCGGTATGCCCAGAGCTTCGCGAGGCGACCGTGCTCATGCGCCTCGCGCAGTTGAGCGCTGGGAGAACTGGGGTCTCAGCCTCTGGCGAGGCAGGCGCTCGCGAGTCGCTGATTTTCATCTTCGATTGCTTGCGCGTCGCAAGATTGACAGGTGATTGTCCCAAGGCGGAAGCACTGACCGTCTCCAAGATTACTGGCCAGGAGAAGAAGACCCCCGCATTGGTTCACATTCTCTTCAAAAAGCAGGACCTGGTGGAGTTCATGTTGCACGAAGCGGAGTTACTCCACAAGAATCTGCCGAACAAGGTTCGCATATTCCGATCGCCATGGGCTTTGATGAGGCATTTCTCAGCCACTAGCGAGACGGGGCTCGTGGCCTCCTTTCGCTCAGCCTCTGGCGAGACCTCAAGCGGCGAAACGTTCGAGACCTTGTTCGCCTTGCAAGTTGCTCAAATGCGTAATGAGTTCTCGAAGGATGCGAAGGTGCAAGTGCTGATGGACCTCTTGTGGGCTGTCTGGTCGGGCGTTGTCGACGTGGAGATTCTGGAGTTGTGCGTCGAGGACATGGGTCGTTTGGCTGGCCAATCTGGAACCTTCCTCTGGCACCGCCATTTCACAGAGAGTCCGAAGGAGTTGGGCGCGATGTACCGCTCGTTCCTCGCCACAAGCACAGGAGGCCCCATCTGCGCTGACTCCGCAGCCTCTGGCGCGATGTTGGCGGGACTGGGCTCCTCAGAACTTGCGGAGACGGACCAAGAAGACCTCAAGAAAGTACAGGACATGATCATGAACCTTCGCAGAAAGAGCGTCAATTTCGTGGCGTTGCCAGCAATTGGCGCAGCCTCTGGCGCGGAGTATAGCACTGCCCAATTGCAGAAGGTCTGGGAGACGATGCGCCTGGGACACAGCTTCGGCAGGAAGAAAGCGGATGTCCGTGCTTGGATCTTCTCTGCCGATCTATTCCCCCCGAACCTCGCGAAATATGGTGCTGTGGCGAGCATTTCGGAGCCCGTCGCC
>PIVT01000322.1 GCA_003353845.1 Pseudomonadota bacterium
GGTAGAGTGAAGATTACACTTATCATCAGGGTATGGAGCTTAAGTTTGTTTGTCATGTTTCTTCCTTAGGCTTAAAGCTGTTCTGTTCGTCAGCGCATGCAATTGTCGCTAACGCCTTGTTCGGTTAATGCAGCGGAGGCCGTTTTGCGGTAGCGAACGGCTGACGGCGCATATTTCCCTTGCCCCAACTGGTTATTGCGCTTTGGCACCAGTGCTCTCTAGCAGAATCAAGAACCCTAGGATGTTCTTTCTGTATGCGCCCTCTCGAGCATAGAAATATCTTTGATCGCCATCGGCAAACCTCTTGGAATCACACGCTGCCATCATTCAGCCCGCTCACTGGACGGAAAACTCCATGAACCGTCGAGAATGCTGCTCCCAGGACGATAAAGCCTGACCATATAGTTCCAGCCCGGCATGATCGGCAGGCAATTCACCCGGTCATCGTCACAACCACCGAAGTGCACAGTCATGCTGTCGTCGCCGTTGTGCTCACCTGTCACGCTGTTCACGGTGTAGGAATCGCGATCGTTCGGCTGGAAGAACCCGTCCGCGTTATAGAGACTGATCGACCAGAATGCGCCGACCGGAGTATCCGCTGGCACCTCGATCTTGTATTTTGCGACCGGGAACCCGGGATCGATATTGAGGTAAAACGCCTCGCTCTCGGGCAAGCCACCCCATCCCAAGGCAGTTCCCAAAAAATGGCGGATCGGATCCACGTCTTCCTTTTTGCCGAACATTCGCCTTGTGTCAGGGAGGGACCTGGACAGTCCGAGGGCAGGCCTCAGAACCGCCTCGAAGCTTTCCTCATCGTAGTTCGGCGGGATCACGTGTTGTGAGGATTGCGTCTTCATGGTCACCTTGTCCTGAAGGGCGTTGACCGCGGCAATATCAGCGGGATCGGCGGAATCCACCAGCGTGCGCAGGGCGACCATCACGTAGGGCGTGTCGAACGTCTCGACATCCAGCGTATAGGTCCCGCCGCCAGAGAATACCGCGTTGATGTAATGATCCTGGTTGACGATCATTGCCGTCATGTATCGCCCGTCCGTGTCGGGCAGGGTTAATGTCGCCCCCCCGCTGATGTCGACGATCGCGATGCTATAGAGCGTATCGCGGTTCATTCTGATCGTGGGCTGGTTATCAATGGGGGTAGGTTCCCTGAAATGGAAGAACTTGTTCACCCCCCGAGCCAACTGCGCATACTTTCGAAACTCGAAATCGCTCGCCGCTCGAACGAAGTTGTCAACCGTAACGGGAATATCAACGGTTTTCTCGACATGACCAGGAGCGTCAACAGTAAGCTGCGCACTCGCGGGACCAGCCAGTGCCAGCGAAAGTACCAGGGCTGCAGCCGTCAAGAGTATGGGAAGTGATTTCTGTCTCCGAATCGATCGCGTATGCATGTCCGTCTTCCTTTCTTTCGCCATGGAGTTGTTCAAAACCGTTCGCCGGGCACGGACAGGCTAGTCCTCGAAGAACGTCACCTTGCCTGTGCTGACGTCGTACATCGCCCCAACCAGCTTGATCTCGCCACTGTCGATCATCTGGCGCAACACCACACTGCGGTCGCTCAGTTTCTTCATCGTCAGGCGCACGTTCATGTCAGTGACCGCCTGAACGAATGCGGCGTTCTTGGAGCTTCTTGGATCGTGGCCTTCGACCGCCGTTACCGCTGGATTGATGTTCGCCAGCGTGGTGCTCAGCAGGCCGAGTTGAG
>PIVT01000323.1 GCA_003353845.1 Pseudomonadota bacterium
CTGCGGCGAGCAGAACTTGGTGATGCTGAGATCCTTGACCTTTTCGCAACCGCCGTCGCATCCGGGCAACAAGCAGCGGATATCGTCGGCCAATAGAGAGGCCACCATGAAACTATCTGAGAACTTCACGCTCGCAGAGCTTACGAAGTCGGCTACGGCTGACCGTCTTGAGATCGACAACTCGTTGGTCGAGGGTCGCGGCGACGACACGCGAATCATCGTCAACCTCATGCACCTTTGCCAAGCCATCCTTCAGCCGGTCAGGGAGAACTACGGTATCCCTTTCGCACCCAGCTCTGGCTATCGCTGCACGCAGTTGGAAGAGGTACTTTGTGCCCCGGCGATCAAACGATACCTGTCCCTGACGTCTGACAATACGATAGCAGGCTATCTGGCAAAGAAGCAGCACCCGAAAGGCATGGCCGCAGACATTGAGATCCCCGGCGTGCGCAACTTGCTCCTCGCACGGTGGATTGAGCGTCACTGTGAGTTCGACCAGCTCATCCTGGAGTTCTACAAGCCGACCGATCCGACCGCTGGCTGGGTCCACGTCAGCTTCGACCGGCACGGCAACAACAGGAAAGAAGTCCTGACCATTGGCGCAACAGGTGCCCGCAACGGGCTACCGGAATTCGAGGGAGAGTGACATGGCAGGTTTCCTCGGCAAGCTGCTGGGCAGCGGCGCTGTAGACGCTGTCTCAGGCATTGCCAACACGATCAACCAGTTCGTTGAGACGCCCGACGAGAAGCGCGCGGCGGAAGCACTCATTGCCAAAATGGCAGCGGAGCCAGCCAAAGCCCAGGCGGAGATCAACAAGATCGAGGCCGGTCACAGGACACTGTTCGTCGCTGGCTGGCGTCCATCAATCGGCTGGGTCTGTTCTATCAGCCTTGGGCTCTACTTCATCCCTCAGTATGCGTTGGGAGCAGTGCTCTGGTTCCGGCTGAGTTGGGCTGCGCAGGAGATGCTTGAGTATCCTATCAAGCCTGACGCTCTTATGGAGCTGGTCCTTGCAATGCTTGGCATGGGGACGATCCGTATGCTTGAGAAAATGACGGGCAACGCCAAATAAAGAAACCCCGCAGCGAGGGTCGAATTCGCTGCGGGGCTTCGGAAGGACGTTCACATTTTCCCTTGGAACAACCTTTCCCTATCAGATCATGCGATCCGTGTCAACTACGAGGGCCGTCACCACTGAGGCGTGCTGCCAGCTCGTCAAGAATGGCGTTGGCCAGCTTGTCGTAGTCAATGCTGCGGAAGTAGACAGGATCGTCCTCGTTCTCGGTCGGGATTTCATCGTCCTCGACCTTGGCTTTGGACTTACGCCCCTGTGATCGACGCTTCTTAGGAGCTGGCTCCTCTTCGTCTTCATCCTCTTCATCGTCGTCAAGACGTTCCTGGACAGACTTATCGAACTGTTTGCGCGCACGCTTGCTCACTGGTTCTTCGTCTTCATCCTCGTCTTCGTCTTCATCACCTTTCAGCTTTTCCTTGGTGCGTGACGACTTACGGCGGGAGGATCGACGCTTAGGCTTTTCATCCTCCTCGTCTTCATCCTCGTCTGCTTCAGGCTCCTCAGCCTTGGGCTTGCGACGGGAGGAACGGCGGGACTTCCTTGCCGGTTTTTCATCCTCGTCTTCCGCTTCATCTTCATCCACGTCCTCATAGTCCGCGTCTTCGACTTCTTCTTCTTTAGGCTTTCGCCTGCTGCTTTTGCGATC
>PIVT01000007.1 GCA_003353845.1 Pseudomonadota bacterium
ATCTAGACGGCTTCCCAAAATCACCTTCTCGCTTTTTCCCCGGATGGAACCCTGAGCTTCGATTACAACTACGAAGATTTTTGTGCCGATCAAATCCCAGCGGTTTCCGGATTGTGGAAATTTTTCTTCAGCCCACCCGCAGCCTTTATAGACAGCCTGCTTACGGTAAGCGCGAAGGAAGGCTGGCTGAACATCGTCTGCGGTCATCATCTACTCTTGCTTCCAAGCAAGAGTGAGCGAACGAAAGTTCCCATTCCCTTGCTCTCCACAGTCGTAGCCATTGATCTTGAATCGGGCGCACCCCTCGGAGACCCCTTGATTCTCCCTGAGACCAGTGAGGGCTTTATCATGCCGTCGCTGGACGGGAATACCTTTGTCACCTTATCCGGGGCCATCTCTTCCATTTACTATCACGCCTTGAATCCATTTTTGCCTCAGCGTTTCGAAGTCCCCAATGAACCAAAGGCTGGCCTACTCATTCTGGAGCCTGTTTCTCGAACCGAATACGCCCGCGAAGGCCTGGCATGGATACAGGAAAAGGTCACGGCGGCAGGAGCGAGACTGGCCGCAAGCGATCGCAACAGCGCCCTCGACCTGCTCAGAGAAACCACACTGCAACGCAAGGTCACACGGGCCACGATCAAAAAGCTAGGCGAGGAAGGGTTGACGCTAACCGGTACGGAGACAGCTCAACTCGCGTCCCTGGAGCCGGGTTTACAAATCTTGGAAGTCGTTCAGAGAGGCCTTGAAAAAGATACCCACACCAAGATCCCAGTGGAGGCCTTGCAGCGCCAACTCACCCAAGCCAATGAATTTCTTGCGCAGGCGACGACAGCGCTGGGCACCGGCACCCAGTAGCATCCGACCTGCCTTTCTGCCCCCCCCCTGCTACCCCCCTGTCCTTCTCACAATCTGAGTGCCCTCAGCCCAAACCCTTGGGTGCCTGAACACCTAAGCCATTGATTTGTCTGGGGAAACACCAGTCTTCAGGTCATTTTGCTCAAGATCGATGGTGAGCCGGCCGATAATTTCAGTTGAATTCTCTTAAGCCTGAGGAGAGTCACATGGACAGCATGCCTTTCATCATCGACCTGGCCCAAAAGCTGGCAATCCTTGCGCTGGCGATTGTGCTCTATCTCTTACCGACTTTGCTGGCTTGTCATAACGAGAATCGCTCCAACCGCGTCTTGAAACTCATGGCCTATAACATCATCTTCGGCTGGACCGTATTCGCTTGGTTCCACGCCTTATACAAGGGCTCGCTCTCGCGCCGGCGTCGACGTAGCCTGGGCCGCCATCGCTTCGCTTAAGCCATTTAAAAAAATTAGATTCGTTTACATAGAGTCATCTTGAAAATTTTTTCCTGGAGGCTCGCCTTCAGTGAGGTGAAGACTCCATGGGAATAACGCTAAAACCCTTTCCTTCAGGTGCATTCTCAATCACCGCGCGAATACGAAAGTAGCGCCACAAGTTTTCTTCCGTCAAAACGGTCTGCGGACTTCCATCGGCAACAATTTCTTGATCGCACACGAGCAATAGCCGGTCAAAGAAACGAGACGCCAAAGAAAGATCATGAATGGCAGCAATGGCACAAACCCCCTGCGAGGTCAGCCGTTGCAATAACTGCAAAACTTCCAATTGATGACATAAATCCAGGTTGGCTGTCGGCTCATCCAGCAAGAGTACCGGTGTCTCTTGCGCAAGAGCGCGTGCAATCAACACGCGCTGACGCTCGCCTCCCGACAGTGTGTCAACGGTTCGCTCGGCAAGCTCTCCCATCTCGGTGACCTCCAGAGATCGCTGGACAATCTCAAGATCCTTTTCGCCTTCCGGCTCAAAGCGGCCCAGATGGGGATTGCGACCCATGGAGACAACTTCACGCACGGACAAGGCATAGGACAGCGCTACGTCTTGGGGCACCAGTGAAATTCGTCGAGCGATTTCTTTGCGTGGCAGGCGGCGTAGATTCTCCCCACATAACTGAACCTCACCTGCTACCGGTGACACCAAATTCATGAACAAGCGAAGCAAGGTCGTTTTTCCCGCCCCGTTGGGACCAATCAGGCCGATGGACTCCCCCGCATGGCAACGCAACTGCAGATTGCGCAGGATGGGCTTGCTTCCGTAATCAAAACTAAGATCCCTGGCCTCGAGAAGAACATCCATTAGTTATGGAACTCCTTGCGATGCCGGATCAACAAGAACAAGAAAAATGGCGCCCCCACAAAGGCGGTCACCACGCCCAGCGGCACCGGCTTATCGGCAAAGAGCATCCGAATCGCCAGATCGGCCGCCACGACGAACAACCCTCCACCCAACATGGACGCTGGCAATAACCAGCGGTGATGGGGTCCGATGAGCAGGCGTAAAATGTGTGGAACGATCAATCCGACAAAAGCCACTCCCCCTGCGACGGCTACGGCCGTACCCGTCAACAAGGAGGTCAATCCGATCAGCACTTTTCGCACGTACGGAACATCGATCCCCACGGAGGCCGCATGCACTTCACCCAGTAGCATGGCGTCGAGATCGCGGCTGTAAGCCATAATCAATCCTGCGCCTAACAACACCATGGGCGCAATGAGCAACGCATGGTCCCAGGTTCGTCCGTCCAACCCACCCATACTCCAGAACAAAATCTGCTGCCCCACCTCCCAGCGAGACAAGGCCAGCGACATTACAAAAGCGCTAATCGCTGTATTCAAGGCACCGATGGCGACACCCGCGAGCAGCAGGGTTTCCGTCGGTGTATGTCCTCGATGCGTCGCAATGCTATAGACGGCAAAGGTCGTCAAGCTGGCTCCTAGAAAGGCCAGGACTGGAATCGACCAAACACTTAACGCCGCCAAGCCAAAATAAATTGCCAACACGGCCCCCAGCGAAGCCCCTGAGGAGACACCGATGATACTGGGGGAGGCCAGAGGGTTTCGAAACAAGCCCTGCAAGGTGGCACCCGACAAACCCAAGGCACTGCCAACGAAGATTCCCGTAATGACACGGGGCAGCCGAATTTGCAGAACAACACTTTCCATCCACGCCGGCCAGGTTACGTCCACGGACAAGCCACAAGCCTTGGCCAGAATTCCAACCACGTTTGCCGTAGAGATCTCTGCCGCACCTTGAGCAACGCCCCAAAGGCTGACCAGCACAAGCAAGCCTCCGGTGACCAGAAGTCCCCACTGCGGGTTTATCGATCTCATCATTCAAAGACCTCGGGATGAATCAACCTGGCAAGCTTTTCAAGGTCATATACTCGATATTGTGTTACGGATGAAGACCAAGGGTCGTTGTGTTCAAATACTTTTCCAGCACGCACTGCTTGCACCTCGCGCCAAATCGGATCCGACAAGAGTTCCGTCGCGGCATCCGTCACCCCATCCCGGCTGCCCCCTTCCATGAAAATAATGTCTGGCTCCAAGCCCATGGCGAACTCTACCGAGATCTTGGCCGGCCCGCGCAGGCCCGTCTCCCGCATCACATTGGTTCCGCCCGCAGATTCAATCACCTCGTCCATGAGTGTATCGGGGCCTTTGGCGAATCCACTTCGCCCCCATACCAGAACGCGCGGTGGCGCCTGTCCAGAAACTTGCTTTTCCACTGAAGCGATTCGCTGCCGAAGCGACAGAATCTCGCTCTCGGCACGCTGTTCCTCACCCACGACAGCAGCCACCAAGCGCAAATTTTCCTCCACCTCCGCAAAGGAACCCAACGGCCCCAAACGCAACACCGGAATTCCCGCGCCGACGAGCAGGCGGACTGTCGCGGCACGGGTGTAGGTAGCGACAATCACCAGGTCGGGTTCCAGGGAGAGCAGCTCTTCCACATCGACGCCGACGCGCCGAATGGAAGCCGGAAAGACTCCGTAAGCTCCCGACATGTGTTCATCATCAACTAAGTAAGTCACTCCCACGACCCGCTGCAGATCCACCACAGCTGCCAAAAACTCGTCTGCCGCCAAAACCGTTGAAACAATGCGCTGGGGAGGTGCTTCCAACACATGGCTGTAACCAACAGGGTCTATGAGAGTTTTGGGGAAGGCCGCTCCTTCAATCTGTGTCGTACTGAGGGCTTTGGCACCGAGCATGGCCGGTTGCAATTCACGCAGGAAAGTCAGCGTCAACAACAACAGCGCGCCCAACAAGAGCGCCATGGAGAGCATCCATTTTCGGGGTAATGCCATCATCGCCTTCTCTGCCCGCGGGGCCATTTCTCGACCAAGAGGCTCGAACCTTATCACAGCTGGGAAATCCTCCACCTTACTGAAAGAGGTTCAGCGATTCGAAACCCAGCCAACGGCCCCCGCTGGCAACGGCAATTTGCAAAGCCTCAGGCCCTGCGCTAATCAGATCTGGCTTTCACGGTAGAAAGGTGTTTCGCGAGGCGAGCCAGACCACGAGCAAGCCATAGGTCTGGAACAAGTCGCGAGTGGCTCCAACGATTGTTTTCTTTGGAGTTACGGGAAGCCGGTGCAAATCCGGCGCGAGCCCGTCGCTGTAACCGGGGACGAACTACAGATCTATGCCACTGGCCTGCTCGGCTAGGAAGGCCTGTAGTTTCGGATGATCCGGAAGCCAGAAGACCGGCCTTTTCTACGCAGCGCTACGACTTTCCGGGGACGAAAGCGTGGGGCGAGTCATCCGTGTCCACAGGTTACGCAAGCCCCTTTCGTAATGAGCCTTTATTACTTAGGTCGGGCTGTACGAAACGCCAAACCTGGTGACTGCGGATTTTTCTCGACAACCACTTTTCCTTTCCAGCTTGTCCATGCTCTGCGCCTTGATGGCCGGCACCCTATGTGTGTGCCGCAACGACCAACTTGCGTTCGGTAGCAACGCAGCAGAGGGAAAGTAATGAGCAATCTCAGGCTGGCGATGCTTCTCAGCATTGCACTCCAACTCGGAGCAAGCCTTTTCATAATCACTCCCACAAGCAACGCCAAGGCCGGTCCGTATACCGATTCGGGCTGGGATCCCACTGACATGATCGGCTGGGCGACCTCTGTGGAAGAGGTTTTCATCGGCCCCATGGACATTGCGGCTCCGGAGGATGGACTCGCTGCAGGAGGAGCCCAAGAAGATGTGCTGGGGCCGGCCACCAACGACACCGCTGACGTGATTACCCTGGGAGATGGCGGCTTCATCGTGTTGGGGTTTGAATACGGCATTGGCGACGAGGAAGGTGCTGATTTCGCCGTGTACGAAAACGGCTTCTGGTCTATCTCAGGACTCTTTGCAGAGTTCGCCTTCGTCGAGGTCTCCACCAATGGACAGGACTTCGCACGATTTGACGCCATCACACTGCGCGATAGTCCCGTCGCTGACTTTGCCGCCATAGATCCGACGAATTACTACAACCTGGCTGGCGATCAACCCGGCTCCATCGGCGGAAGCTCCCTGGGCACAGGCTTTGATTTGGCAGAACTAGCCAGTCACGAATTGGTTACATCGGAGTTGCTCGATCTCGACAATATCCAATACGTGCGTGTCATTGACGTGATTGGCGACGGCTCCACTACAGATTCAACGGGTGCGCCGATCTTCGACCCCTATGCAACGTCCTTTCTGGCCGGAGGCTTTGACTTAAACGCGGTGGGGGCCATTCACTTTGCCACCGTGCCCGAACCCAGCTCAACCATGCTCATGTTCTTTAGCTTGATCACCCTGGGCCTTATTTCTTATCAGCGACAAAACTCAGCAGACGCATCTTCGTTCCGCCTTGGAGGACCCTCATGACAGCATCACACCGCTACACTCTACTCAGCCTAGTCGTTTCCATCACAACCCTGTGTGCACCCTTTGAGCAGGCGACTGCCCTTTCCCTGGTGGATCTTGAAGACCTGGCCATTCCCGCAGAAAGTTATTACAACGGGTCCGATCTAGCCGGTGGCTTCACCAGCCAAGGCGCCACCTTCAATAATAACTACAATGAATCCTGGGGAAGCTGGGATGGTTTTTCCGCTTCGACGATCACCGACAACACCACGCCCGGTTACGGGAATCAATACAGCGCCATCACCGGCGAAGGCCAGGGGGGGAGCGCAACCTACGCTGTTTCCTACCCACCCTACGGATCCAATATCACCTTTGATGGAAGCGTTGTGGTGGAAGGAGCCTACTTCACCAATACCACCTACAGTTTCCTCTCCATGCAATCGGGAGACGCTTTTTCCAAACAGTTTGGCGGGCCTACGGGCGACGATCCCGACTTTTTCAAGTTGGCCATCGAGGGGATTGCCGAAGGTGGAGGAAGTACGGGTGTCGTCGATTTCTTCTTGGCTGATTTCCGATTCGCAGACAACAGCCTTGACTACATCACCGACCAATGGACCTACCAGGATCTGAGCATTCTCGGCAACGTGCACGAGCTTCGCTTCAGCTTGAGTTCCAGCGACAATGGTGACTGGGGCATGAACACACCCGGCTACTTTGCCATGGACTCCATGACAACGGCAGTCCCTGAACCCGGCGCCACGTTGTTATTTTCCATGGGGTTCCTTGGACTGCTAAGCACCCGAAGACGTGGCTGAACCCTCAGCATTCATAGTGAAGGCCTGTCGACTGGCGGCCCTGACGCTTGCACTTTGCTGCACGGCTATGCCTTTGCAGACACGGGCACTGGCGGAGGAATCCACCGCCACGCCCGCCGACCCGGCGCAATCCTCCCAAGGCGAATTCAAAGACGCACCGGAAGAAATTATTATTCGCCGCGTGCGGATGGGGAGTTTATTAGAAGGCCCTTCCCCATTTGTCACCGTCATCGAGACCGACGCCTATCAAGGTGAAGACAAGACCCTGGCGGATCTGCTGGCCACGTCTGTTGGCGTACAACTGCGACGATTCGGTGGCGAAGGGGAACGCTCCGAGATTTCCATTCGGGGCTCTACCGCATCCCAGGTCGTCATCCTATTGGACGGCGTGCGCCTGGATGGCGGGCAAGCCGGCAGCGTGGATCTTTCTACCGTCCCTGTGGAGTTGGTCGAACGCATTGAGGTCTCTCGCGGCAGCGGCAGTATCCGCACGGGCAGCGGCGCCATGGGAGGTGTCGTCAATATCATCACCAAGAAACCTTCAACGGAACCGGTGAACAGCTTCTCCTTGAATGGAGGTTCCTTTGACACCTACCGTGCTTCTCTTTTCCGATCGGACCAAAAAGAAAACTTCGATTACTCCCTGGGCTACAGCGGTTTTACCACCGACGGAGATTACGATTTCGAGCGGCCAAGCTTCAAAAGTGGTGGCATCGTCATCAAGCCCGATCCATCCAGTGCCACACGCATCAATAATGACAGTGAACGCCAAGCACTCGATGCCAAGATCGGGCGAGAGTTTGACTTCGGCCGCCTTCAATTCAGCGACAATATTATGTACATGAGTCGAGGCGAGCCCGGGTTGGCCTCCGGTTCTGGAGTGAATGCGGGGCAACAAGCCTACGCCCACGAAAGAACGACGAGAAACCTGGCGAAACTCGACTGGACCACACAAGGGGTGGGTGAGTTCGGCACCTCGGCAGAGGCCTCCGTCTTTCATCGCTATGAACGCGATCATTTTAAAGATCCATTTCCAACCTTGGGCAATCCCATTGATGTGGAAACCAAGGATTCCACCCTGGGCATCTCTCTATCCAGTGATTGGGTTTTAGACTTCGACTCTATGGGCAATGCCATCACACTCGTCGCCGATGCCCGACGGGACCGACTCTCCACCTCTGATCGCCCCACTGTTCGACGCGACAACGCAGCCATGGGAATTCAAGAGGAAGCTTCCTTTTGGGCCGACCAGCTAACCTTTGTCGCTGGCGCTCGCTATGAAGACACCGAGGGCTATGGGGGTCAGTGGCTACCACGCGTGGGCCTCGTTGTAGAACCTTGGTCCTGGCTTCGCTTCAAGGCCAACTCGGCGCGCACTTATCGCATCCCGAGCTTTGACGAGCTCTACTACCCCAACAAGGGCTTTGCGCGAGGCAACCCGAATCTAAAACCTGAGAAATCCCATAACAGCGACGTGGGAGTGGAAGTCAATTTTGATCAGGTGTTTTTTCTCAGCGCCGTGCGTTTATCGGGAAGCGTTTTTCATAACGAGGTCGAGGAGTCCATTGTGTGGATGGTCATCAATCCCAACACAATCTCCCCGCGCAATACCGGTGACGCGACGGTCGACGGGTTGGAATTACTTTTCTCAGCCGACTTGGGCCCGTTTCTAAGCTTGTCGGCCAATTACACAAATCTCGATGCCACCCTGGACAAGACCGATGCCGAGTTGCCAGGTCGTGCCGATGACGAGACCAACTTGCGACTCAGCTTAACCCCCTTTGCCGCCTTGAAACTGGTCGGTGAACTCCATGAGGTCGGAGATATTTCCGTTTCTGAAGGAGGAAACGTTACCATCCCGTCGCGAACGACCTATGATGCCAGCGTTGCGGTCGATCTCTCTTCCCTCTTGGAAAGCACACGAGGGATGCAAGGAATGCCCAGCCCTCTCTGGTTGACCTTGGCAGGCACCAACCTCAGTGATCGCAGCGTTTACGACGCGTTGTTCTTCCCTCAACCCGGTCGCAGCGTAACGCTCAAGCTCGAAGGACGTTGGTAAACAACATGGGACGACAAAAACATTCCTGGCTCACCCTACTCCTCTCGCTCACTTCCCTGGCCGTCCTGGGAGGGAACTGCAGTTTTAGCAGTGGAGGAGGGAGTGGCGACAAAGTCGTCATCGAGATCGACAATGTCGATGATCGCTGTCTGTCTCTCGCCGGTTCCTTTCCCCCCAGCCTCATCACACTCCCCAATTCTGGAGCCGCCGAAGAGGGGCGAGCCGTCGTCGTCCAATTCTCGCCTCAAACCGTCATCGCCTTAGACCTCAACACAGTGCCGCCCAGCATCATCAGTCCCAAAGCAATCTCAACCCTGCCCCCCGACAGCGATAGCGACGGAATCAACGACTCCACCAAGAGTCAGAGCGAAGGCTTTTTCCCGCTGTCACCCGTGCTCGGGGAGGCCATGGCTCTTTCCGATGATCTGATCCTGGTAAGCGCAAGCAATTACGAAGAAGTCATCTTTATCAACCCTCTCACAAGTGAGTTGGTCGGCTTGATGGTCGAAAACCCGGTGAGTAGCAGTAACCATGTTGCGAACGACTACCCCTTCCTGCCCGACGAAGGAACCAGCGCCCTGCGAACCGCACTCTCAACGCGCAAATGCATCTTTCCACCAACCCCTGTGGACTCCTTGGGCAACGCGATTGCCCTTGAGCCTCGCTGCGATGACACCCTGCCCAGCTACTTCACCACTTACACGTCGGGGAAAGCCTTGGCCGCAGGAAGACTGTTTGTCGCTACCTCCAATCTCGCGGACCCTGGAGCCCTGCGCTTTAATCCGGGAACTGTCCTGGTATATCCATTCAACCCACTGGGTGTGACCCAACCCGACATCCACACACCCGTCATCTTCACGACGGGCTTCAACCCGACATCGGTATCACGCTATGAGACTCCGGGGGGGCGCGAACTTATTCTCGTCGTTTCCACAGGAGCCATCGGCGCAAATCCGGGCATCGGCAATGTGCTCACGGAAAGCTTCGTCGACGTCATCGACGCCAGCAGCAGACGTCTCGTCGCAACCATTCCCCTGGGCTTGGCGGGACCTTCCTTCAGCCCCTTGGCCATCGAACCCAACGGCCGAATTGCCCTGCTCGGCGCGAGTTCCAACCGCCAACTCTATGCCATCGACTTAAAGCCGCTGAACGACCCGGACCTGTACAACCATCCAGGCCAAATTTTGGTCTTGGATGGAACGAAAGCCGGTTTTCCCGACGCGCGAATCTTCTACGCCGACTCTCCCCTGGTCCTGCCCGATCGTGCAGACGGCCCGGCTGAAGACCAATGTGCTGGACTCACCACGGTAGCCATGAACTATTCAGGACAACGCGCCTTTGCAACGGATTTCTGTGACGGGACACTGAGCGTCGTGGAGATCGACCTGGCCGCCAGCCCGCCCATCCCCGTACCTCAAGATCGGTTTACCCTCGGGCGCAGCGAGAAGATCCTTGCCCCCTTAACCGTTGACTCACTCAGCCTGCTGCGTGCACCGGCCAATGCCATGGTTCGAACTGGTATTCCGGGCGTGGACTACAGCGGACCTGATGTTTTTTTCCTGGCAGGACTACCGGAGGGTGCAGTATGCGGAATTCGCATGGAGTCCTTCTAATGTCGCGCCTTCCTTTTCTATCTGGATTCTTCGCAGGCGTGTTTCTCGTTGCGGCCCTGGTGACCACTCTCTTCCCACCCACTCAGGGCGATCCAACAACCCAACCAGCCACTGTCGAGATGACCCCGAGCGTCGATCATTCCGTCGAGCTTGCCGATACCCGGTTGAGCATCCGTGCCCTGCGCAACAAAGTGACCAACCTCACGCAAACAGAGAACTCCGACACCCACATCTCATCCTTGCTCGTCTCGCGAGGCGGCCGCGGCCAGGCAACAAGAGATCTTTCGACCTCAAGCTCCGAGCCTCCGACCGAGCAATCCAATTTGGACGAACCGGGCAACTCACTCCCCTTGCCCTTGCTGGAAATGGATCCCGTCCACTGGCCCACAGACAAAGCCAGCATCACCGTCACGGGCATGGATTACTCGGCCCCGCGCCAACTCGTCCTCTGGCGCAAACAAGGCGGCGATGTTGCGCGACTCGCCCTGGGACAAAGCAACGCCATGGGAGAATTCGAATTTGCACAAGTAATCGTTCCGTTAAAGGGTTTCGAACTGTTCGTAACGGGAACGTCAACCACCGACCCGCTTATGGATCCAGACGCCGTGGGCATTGTACTCCGGCCCCCGCTACCACCACCGTCCGTGACGAGCCGAGAAGATTCCGAGAACGGCATCCACTTCCAACTTCACCCTGCACTGGATGAGGGCAACTTGCTTATTGTGAGTCAGGCCGATGGGTTGATCGACCAAATCCCCATTAAAGCCCAAGCCGCCGGCCTCGCTGCAGGCATCGAACTGCCTGAGGCGACCAGCGCATTCATGGATCAAGACTTCGACTGTGTGGGTTACCAGGTGGCTCAGGAACTCGAAGATGGCCGCGTGTCGGACTGGGCGATTTTGCCCTGCGCACAACTTAATCTGTAATCTGGGCTAAGCGTACCAGTCGAGAACTGACGCTGAGGCCCTTGGCTTCGGCTGCTTTGCGATTGAGTTCGAATCGTATCCTCGTCCCCTCGGAGACGTAATTAAACACTCCCCCGAATTGTGTGAAACCTTCCACCTCGCCAACGGTCACAACGGGTTGTCCCTGGAGGGACGACAATAAGTCAGTTTCTCGACCACTCTCAGAACGACTCACAAAGAGGATGTTGCAGGATCGGGCTTTGGCGTCATCCCCTCCCCCACCTCTCAACTTCTTCACTTCAATTTCTCGGCCCTGCACGCTCCTACCACGAGAGACATGTCCGAGCGCGTCGTTAAAATCATCTCGACCTAATACGCAGATTTGAATGGGCTGATCTTCCCGGGCAAAGCTGCCCTCGGGCCAATTGATAAACTTTGCGAAGTTAAACAGGTAGGCGGCCTTCATATCGTACTCACCGGCGGCACCGGCATGAGCCACGGAGCTACCCGCAAGCAGTGCCAACAACAGCACGCCCAATGCCCAACTCTGAATTGTTCTCAGTCGTCTAAAAACCCTGCTCAACCGTTTAACCCCTGTCGCAAATCCCCAATATAAAGATGAAGATCTCGCGCTCGCCCTTATTTTATCGATTGAACAGTGGATGGTCTTAAGTGTTCGTAACCATTGGTTACAACCTCATTTTACCCCTAGTGATTGAATGTAAAGCCTGCGACAACACATTATCGCTATTGGCAATTCATTCCTTTCAAGAGCTTGTTTCAGGTCGGGGAACGCAAAAGGGCCCGAGAAAGCGTATCTCGGGCCCTTGGCATGACCAGGACGGTCAATTTTCTTTACTTGTAGTTATATTGTAAGACAGGCCTCCTGTTTCTATGGCTTCTCCGGCACAAACTCCACACGACGATTCATGGCACGGCCTTGTACGGAATCGTTGGGGGCGACGGGCTCGCTAGCTCCATATCCAGTGGCGTCCAAGCGAGCCTCCGAAACACCATCCTTGATCAATTCGCTGCGAACCGCGTTGGCTCGTCGTTCCGAAAGTCCTTGGTTGTAGTCTGCTCCGCCGGTCCCGTCGGTATGCCCACCAATGCGGATCTTCACATCCGTGCACTCACCGAGTTGAAACGCCACCGTGGACAAAACATCCTGGCCGACCTTGGTGAGTTCAGCGCTGTCGAAAGCAAACTCAACCCCCTCCAACTCCATGCGTGATTCGCAAGGCGGCGGTGCGGCCACGGCTGGCAGGGGTGCCCTCTGTGCCGCAAAGACTGAACGCTCATAGGAGGTCACGTCATAAGCCGTCTGCAACTGCTCTGAAGTCTGCAGGCTTCCACACTCAGTGAGTTCCGACAACTCGCGGGAGAAGGCCTCTCCCGTACTGCTGTTGCTCGTCTGAATCGTGTGAATGCAAATGGGACCGTTGTAACTGCTGACGAGTTCTTTGGCTGAAACCATGGTTCGCTCGGGCGAGGTGGGAAGTCCGTCCGAGATAATGATCACAGCGGTTCTGCCCGATTGCCCCTTTAACGCTTCGGAGACCTCTTCCAACACGGCATGGGTGGGAGTGATGCCACCATAACCGGGGACGCCTCCCAGAGGCTGCAAGTTTTGTGCATAGCTATCAAGGCGACTGCGATCCAAGTCTGCGATGGGCACGATGTCTCGTTGACTACCACCAAAGGCAATGGCTCCCACTTCAAGTGGACCCGAATCTTCCGGCAAACCCGAAATGACACTTTGAGTAATGAGCTTCGCGTATGAGAACCCCTCCGCATACACGGAGCTGGAAGCGTCCGTCACGATGACGACTCGATCGATGACTTGTTCTTCTTGATCGGTGAGCTGCAGGGGAGCCACAGCCACCGCTTCAGGGGCGGGCCCGGGCGTCAAACAAGCCGTAAAGGCCAGGCCAGCGGCAAAGTAAATAGAAACACCTAGGAAACGGCGAATAGACATAATACGGACCTCTCTGTGTTACGTAGGAGAAACAAAGTAGTTTCGAACAAAGCCCTGCGATTTTACATGAGTTCTACACTCGTTAACAATCAAAACCGTTGGCTAACAAATTAATTCGTGTGTTACCCACGAGCTTCGTCGGACCCATGGGTCCAATGGTATCGCGTATCTGTTCAGGGCTGGAGTTCGCGAATCGAGTCGGCAATGGCGGAGGAAAGTTCGTTCAAGAGCTGCGCTTGAGTCTCGACGAGGCCCGAGTACCCCTCACGCTGCAGGGGTCGCGTCTGTGAAAAACGATAGACGACGCTGTTCTCCGGCGCCGATGTGGGGGTGAGTCGCCAGAACGCGATGAGGACGGCTTCACCTGAAAGCGTTCCATGCAAACGTTCAATTTCCGCGTCCAAGACCACATCCCAACGCGATCGCTGAACCGTGTCGGCGCTGATCTCATAGCCAAGCGCCGTCGAGATTTGTGCGCGCAGGACATGCCGCAGCCCTTCACTCAACGGTTCGGCCCACTGGTGATAACGGGCGGGGCGAATCGTTCCCTCCAGGGTCTCCACCACGATTCCTTTCTGTGATAGATATTCTGCGACCTTGAGGCGTGACAGCCCGACATTCATAGGCTCCTCAACACGCGTGGTTCCTGCAGGTATCTCAAGAGGCAAGAGGTAGTAGTGCTGCGAGAGTTTGGATTTCCCGGCGCATGCCGTGAGAAGAGTGAGTAAGGTGAGGAGGGCGAGAGTTCTCATGGTGCTCCTGCCGGTGGTTCCGGGTCTGCTTCGTATTGACGTGAGAAAATAATGGAGCTGGGCTCCGCTTCCAGGGTTCCCGCCAGACCACCGAAGGCCTCCAAGGTGCGATCGAGTTCGGCGAGAGTCCTCTGCACGGACTGCGGCAGCGCTTGCAAGTCTTCGTTGGCCAGGATCGCATTCAGTTCAGCAATGGTGTCTTGCAAGTCGACGAAGGCCGTGTCGGCGGAACCCAGTGTCGTATTCGCCGTGTTGATAACCTTCTCCAGTGGCAACGCGTTGAGCTTGTCCAGGAGAGCCGCCATTTTAATCTCAAGACTCTGTAGCCCGCTGGCTACAGCGGGGATCGTCGGCCGATCTGCAAAGGTACCGATGGAGGCCGGCTCCGCATCATCGTAGTAGTCGAGGGAAACGAGCAGGTTCCCGGTGACGATATTTCCCGTGGCCAGCGTTGCTCGCAGCCCCTTTCCGATGGCTCCCTCCAACATGTCTTTAAATATCTCGACACTTTCTGGTGAGTCTCCCATCCCAAGTGTGGCGGGCTGCAATCGGATAAGCACGGCAATGGTGCCGGTTCGTTCTGCCTCGGTATCACGCTCTGCAATCATTTCCTTGAGCATGACCCGCACGACCTCGCCGGAGTGCAGACCCCGGAACTCCACCGGAGCGCCCGGGAGAAGCCCCCGCACAGAGCGGTCAAAGAGAACTACGTATTCGACGAATTGGCGGTAAGGCTTCTCGTTGATGCTCTGGCGGTCGGGATGGATCTCAAAATTCGCCCCGCTCTCAAGCTTGGCCCCAGGCTTCATGCCGTCGGGCAAACCAAAAGCGACGCCACCAATAAGCATGGCCTCTAAGGAAGTCGTCTGAAACTCAATTCCGTCAGCCGACGCGCTCAAGGAGATACCGCTGACATCCCAGAATTGGATGGCCTCGGTGACGAGCTTATCGTAAGGGACCTCGACGAATCCGGTGTAGCGCATGAGCTTTGCGTCGAGATCAGGGGTCTTACTCTCTATGCGACCGACCTTGAAACCCTTGTAGAGAATCGGGTCTCCGGCATCTACGGATCCCATCTCTCGATTGAAGAGAGTGAAGTGAATTCCGGGTGTTCCATCCGCGGTGACGGGAGCCTGCTCAAGGGCGACGTAGCTTCGCTGGCCTTCGGCGCCCGCTCCTGGCTCAAGTTCGATATAGCCGCCGGAGAGAAGCGTCCCAAGACCGGTTACGCCACCCGAGCCGATCTTCGCGGTCACGACCCAGAGCCGCGAATCTTCGCGCAGCAGCGGCATGGCGAAGCGCTCCATTTTTGCCGAAACGATGACGTGCTCAAAATCCTCGCTGAGCTCGACGTGCTCGACCAAACCGATCTGAACACTGCGCGACCTGATTTTGGTCTTGCCCGCCTCAATGCCCTGAGCCGTATTAAAGACGATCTCGATGGTGGGCCCTTCATTCTGCCAGGTATAGAAGACCATCCAGGCACCGAGAAGCACCGCGAGGATGGGAATGAACCAAACTGGAGAAATTCGTCGGTGTTGTGAAACCCTGGCTTCCACTTCAGTCATCTTTCCTCATCTTCCTTCCCCAGCTTGTCCCACATGAGCCTCGGATCAAAACTCTCTGCCGCGAGCATCGTCACGATCACCACTCCGGCAAAGGCAATGGCCGCATTGCCTGGAAGAATCTGCAACAACCCGCCCATCTGAATGAGCGCCACCAGAATCATAACGACAAATACGTCCACCATGGACCAGCGACCGATAAATTCTGTTACCCGATACAGTCTGGCACGCTCCCGATGAGATGTCTTGTGCCCTTTCTCCACGCTCCACCACAACCAGGTCATGCAGACGAGTTTACTGACAGGCACGAGCACACTTGCAATGAAGATCACGGCAGCGATGGGGTAGGATCCGTGGTGTACGAGCAGAATGACACCCCCCAGAATGGTGCTGTCGATGCTATTCCCCATCTGAACAGTGGTCATGATGGGAAGCACGTTGGCGGGGATGTAGAGAATGGTGGCGGTGATGAGCAGTGAAATGGTCCGTTGCAAACTATCGTGCGCACGCAGATGCAGAGCCGCACCACAACGCGGGCATTCGTGCAGTTCCGCCGGCGAGGTCTTGAAACAGACGTGGCAGCCCGCCAAGCCCTGGCTCGCTGCGCTGCCGGGAGAATAGTCACTCATGACGAGAGCCTCTCGATCTCGTCCCAGACCTCCAGTCGATCGAGGCTGGAGACGGCTGCCGTGAAACAGATGGTGAAAGCTGCGTAAGCCCAGAACGAAATGCCGATGATAACCGTCGCCATCTGTCCGATTTTCACCAGGCTTACGATCACTCCAATGATGAAGACCTCAGCCATACTCCACGTGTTCAGCATGTAGAGGAAGCGAGCTGACGGTTGCAGCCAGGGTCTGTTCTTCCCCAGCGCGAGGGGAACCGCGAGGGCCGTCACCAATCCCATCACAAGGGCCGGAATCAAGAGGATGAATGCCAGCACCAGGGTAGCGATGGTGGAATAACCACTCTCGTACAGATCAATAATGGATTTTGGCAGGGTCATCTCACTCTCGAGGCCCTTGGTTTCCAGGGAGAGGAAGGGGAATATATTGGCGAGCAGGAGAAACACGGCCGCGGCCACAGCAAAGGCCATGGCACGTTGAAGACCATTTCGAGAGCGTGAGGAGACAACAAAGCCGCAGCGCGGGCAAACGGCGCGTTCACCTTCGCTAAGTCCCCCGACAGAAAGCAATAAATCGCACTCGTGGCAAGCCACTCGTCCGCCATGAACGGGCTCTGCCACTCGCTTCGGCAAGCTTTCCTCGACCGAACCTGCCAACCCTTCCGCCACCAGATCTCCTTCAGGCGCAGTGCACCAATAGACTCCTGTGTGCTGTGTCCTGTGTGTCATGACTCTAGTAAATCGGGGCAATGACGGCGACATCGACTTTTCGGATTACCCCGTTTTCCTTCGACCCCACCCAAGAATCAACTCAGCGTTGACCTTTCAAACTCAATTGTCATACTTTCAGCTCGATCTATCGGACGCTAATTACCGACTTGTTTCTTCCCGAGATTTTAAAACGAAAGGGATTGCCATGGTAAAAAAAGCAATGGTCGCACTTCTGCTGGTTGCGATGACAACCGGCTGTCTGGGCCGAAGTGCACTGACGACAAAAGCAAAGAAAGTAAATCTATCTGTTGTAGAAAATCGCTATGGGCGTGAAGGCATCTTCCTGGCGATGCAGGTCCTCTGGGTATATCGCATCTGCACCGTACTGGACTTGTTGGTGTTCAACTCCATTGAGTTCTGGAGCGGCAAGAACATCATCAGTGGGCAAAGCCCATTGGTTGACATCCCATTGTCTGAAGCAAAAGAGATTGGATTCAATGAAGTCAATAAAGCACAGGTCCAACGACTGACCGCCAACGAAGCCAAGCTTCATCTCGACTTCAATAACGGCGACAAACTTACTTTTGATGTCATCCGTGAAAATGAAAACTACACCGTGAGTTATCGCGGCAAAGAGTTTTTCTCAGGTGTCGTAAACGATTCAACGGTAAAGGAAGGTGTCTAGATGAAGATGAGATCAATCGCTTGTTTTTTAGTACTTGCCTTCTCCCTAACCGGGTGCATGGGACACAACGGACTGAGCGCCAAAGCATTAAGGTTCAACCTGGAAACAACAGAACACCGTTGGGGCCGAGAATTTATGTTTGTGGGCATGTTCGTGGTTCTTATTTATCCCATTTGTGCAATTCTCGACTTGTTGGTCTTCAACTCCATCGAGTTCTGGTCGGGTGAAAATCCGATTAATGGGAAGAGCCCCTTGGTTGATGTCCCCATGTCCGAAGTTCATAAAATGGGAATGGTTGACGTTGTGCGGGCTCAGGTTGAGCGCGTGGATGAGAAATTGGCCTTGCTCCATCTCGATTTTGCGGACGGAGACAAAGTGACCTTTGATGTTATTCGCGATGACTTCGACTACACAGTGAGCTACCTCGGCGTTGAGTACTACCATGGCAAAATAAAGTTGTAGGCTACGAGAAAGACAATGGGGCAGACGATTCTCAAGAATCGTCTGCCCCATGCTATTTGCAACCATCACATCAGCTTATGCAATGAGTTACTCTTCCGAAGAATCCTCACTCATGCGTGACACCTTGACGGCCAGAGCTCGCAAGACACGCTCATTGCGTTCGATGAATTGCTTGTGCTCCGCAAAGGTCGCCGTATGGTCCGTCGAATCAGTCGCCTGGGCGGCTGGAGCTTCTTCCAAGCTTTTGAGTTGCGCTTGTAACTGATCCAGGCGCTCGACCAGATTGGCACTCTCGTCCTCACCCACTTCACTCTTTTCACCCTTTTCCAAGATCTCGCCAAAACGCCATTCCAACTCACCAAACCGACTCGCCAAGGCTTCGCTCTTGGTCGAAATTTTGGCAGCCGCCAACTGCTGATCGTCCGACAGGCTGGAAACACGGCCTTCGATGGATTCCAAGCGCTGAGCCATCTCATCCATCCTCGCCAAGAGGGCCTCTTCCTGCTCGCGCGCTTCAAGCTTTTCGCGCAGCTGTGCCTCCATCTCGTCCAAACGCGTCTGCAAGGCCTGCAAGGCTTCATCCGTCTCGCCCGACTCTTCCTGCGGTTGTGACAGTTCGGCGAGCCTGGCCTCCAACTCATTCATTTGTTCCAGCTTGGCTTCCAGTTCCCCAAGGCGCCCCGTCACTTCCTCACTCGTCTCGCCACCTTCCTCCCGAGCCGCCAACTCGCGAGCTTCCGCCAAATCAACGATCCGAGTTTCCAGTTCGCCAACACGTGTATCAAACTCACTGCTCCGCGAATCGCCCCGTTTTTCAAGCTCCCCACGAGCTTCGGCCAAGCGATAGGTGACACGCGCTTCAAGTTCCTTCATCTCATCCGAAAGCTCTTGGTATTGACTCGATGACAATGTTTCACCCTCCTGCTCGGCGGATCTCTCCACCGAATTCACTTCCTGACTTTCGATCCCCTGCGGCATTTCGGGAGCAGCGGGTGCGGGGAACACATCCTCTGCAGCTCGCATGCGGGATCGACGCATCATCACAAAAAACACTGCAGCCACAAGTATCAAACCCGATCCGATGATGGCTGCTACCCGGCGTTTGGAGTTCCCTCTACCCGCTCCCTTTGCGCCCGACGCCTTTTTGCTAGACCCCTTTTTACCAAGCCCCTCTTTATCAACCTCCGTAGAAGCACTTAACGGCTGCGTCAGGGTTCCAATGGAACCCATGGGTTCCATATGATCTACATCCTCAACGGGTATAGGCTTGCCATCCTCATCGAGAATCACAAACCCCGCTTCCGGAGCCTCCACGGCCTTGGACTGCTTCGCCAAGGAATTCGCTGCCTTGATTTCCGCAGGGACCGTCAAAACGACAGCAAACCACGCGCCACACAATAGTGCTATGAGGGCTCTAACCCGCATCGTTTAACATCACCCCAATAGCCCGAGAGCATCCTCTTATATCTGGTTGGATAGAGGACCTTCCTGGACAAAAAAATCGCTGCGTAAATCGACTCCCGGGAGTCGCACGACGGCGATCCGGATATCCTATTCATCGCCCAGTTAGGCAGATCTCTTGAGGCGGGGCGCAGCTTTACTCTATTTTCTGCCTATGCCTCTCGGCTCCTCTCAAGAAGGTCTCATCGGCAACTTCCGGCAGAGAGCATTGATTTAGAAAGAATTGTCTCCAACCGTCCACCCCGGTTCCAGACCGCCTTCGGAGCCTCAAAGCCTTGTTTTAGTACCTATTGCTCCAGTCTAAGGTACTCTTGTGCACGCTTACGGGAGGAAGCATGGTGGAAGATGAGCGTTCCCGGCTAGGGACGACGTACAATTACGTCTTGGCTAACTGGAAGACCGGCTTCCGGACCGTTTCCGACGCTCCGCCGACCGTCATCGCAGCCATCGAGAAGTCTCTCACCAGCCAGGCCGTTTCGAGCCATCGTGAGGCCATTCGGTCTAGCTATGACGAGGACTCAGGCCTGTGCATTCTCTCCGTCCAATCCCCCTACCCCATCGACTCCGCTAAACAAACAGAACCAGGATCCCCTTCCTTTGTTCACGCCATTGCGACAAATGAATTGCAATTAGATGATCTTTCCACTGATAACCTTGAGCGCCTCTTTGAATCGCTGTACGGATGCCCCCTCTTGTTGGGGATCAAGTTGCGGCAGGGCGAATTTTCTCAGAGCGAATTTCCGCAAGACCGTGAATCCGCGCTGGCCATTTTTCTACTCAGGAAACATCTAGCGAAGTGCTTCCCAACACAAGCGCCGAGCAGCGCATTGCCACTCAGCTCCCTGCTCACCTTGACGCGCAGCACAAGCGACAGCGACAGCGATGACACGATCATGGATACCTTCACGCTTCGAAAAGAAGTGCTGGGCACAGAAGAAAAATACGTATCCCCCTTGGCCGAAGGCTCAAAAAGTACCCCCGACATTGCCTCACAGCCTTCTCCGACAGAGCCAGCGCAGGAAGGTTCCGTTTCCCAACCCAGACCGGATCCCAGCCGACGGACCTTCGGGCTCTTTCAACTCACTGCGGCCGCTTCTCTCGGATCGCTTCTCGGTGCAAGCCTGTTGCTCACTGGTCTATTTTTATTTTCGGATCAACTGTCTGCACTATTCGACAGAACTGCATCCACAGTGAACCAACGAGACACAGTCTCTCAAGACCCACAGTTCGAAGCCATCCGACAGCAAACGGCACTGCTGGAAGACGTCATTCAAGGTTATGAGTCCGAGCTAAAAGAACTCCGAAAAGAAGTGCGCCAAGCGAGCCGAGAAGTCGCCTCTATAAGCGCGACCGAAGCACTTATAGCCAAGCCAACCGTTGTCGTTCCAGTCATTCAAAAGGCTGTGATCATGCCCGAGGCCAGCCAACCGCAGAGGGTCGAGGAACCAAACCCACCAGGGATGTTCGAGATTCAAATTCGAAACAGTTCTTTCCTGCGCCCCATTCCCTCGCAGGAGGACAATGAACCAACGCGGATCCTACAAGACCGTGAGCGATACACAGTAACCGGGATGATCTCTCAAAGTGACGGGACCTGGTATGAGATCCGCCGAGGCTGGATCAAAAAAAATAGCCGCATCATCGAAGTCGAAACCATGGAATCCACCGCGGAGGGGACAGCCACCCCTTCTCCCTTGCAGGCAGACTATCCGGGCTTGTTCGAGGTTCAAATTGCACGCGGGGTCAACCTCTACTCGATTCCCAACATCGAACGAATTGAGGATGTGCAGCTACTGAAAGACCGGGAAGTCCATACGGTGATCAGTGAGTATGCAGGGGAAGACGGCCTTTGGTATGCGCTCCGTTATGGTTGGGTCAAGAAGACCAGTCGCATATCCATCGTTAAAGGGCCTGCCAATCAGCCAGCCCCCGACTCAACCCCGGTCCGAACACCTGATTTCTAATCGACACCTGATCTACATCTGATGAACGCGAGATCCGTTTCCTGGCCCGGGCTAGAGCTTGGCATCCTGAGAGCGCAGTCTCTCGCAGCGCAGGGCTTCGATCAAGTTTTGAAACTCCAAGCGATTTTGCTCGTTCAGGGCCGCCAAAGCCTCGTGTGCACGCAATAGGCGATCCTGATCGACCACCCCTTCGCTTTGCCGTTGCAAGGCCTCCATGTGAGCGGGGAGGGGTCGATCCTCTGCGCTAAGGTGGCCCAGCACACGCTCCATGCCGAGTTCAAAGAACTCGTCGAGCACCTTCGGAGCCACGCCTTGCAACTCAACGTTTATGCGCCGACGATCTGCAATGGTCACCACTTCATGGATAGTGCCCAAGAAGGTGCTGTCTAAGTATGAGCAACCCGAAAGGTCAATGGAGAGTGGCTGATCGTCATTAACAACCAACTTGGCTCGCTCAAAAAACGTCGCCGAATGCGCCCAAGTGCCACTGCCTTCGATGCGTATCACCCATCCACAGTCATCGCTTCCCACCATGATCGACGCAGGGGAGGCATCTTTTTTGAATGAGGGCGTCGAGGACGAATGCTTGGGCGAGGTGTTGTCCAAGCTGGATTCCATGTCTCCAGAACTCACCAACAACAGCGTGATATCATCGCCAGCCGCTCGACCCTCCCTGGCCTCGCTGGCCTTGGAAAGAATCGAAAGCAAGGCATCCTTTTCGTGAAAATCGATTTCCGTAAGTACTTGTATCAGGCCTTCAGCCGACAAGCGCTGCCCTTCCACCCATCCATCACACAAGCCATCGGTGTAGCAAAGCACTTGATCCCCTCGATCAAAACGAATTCGATTTTCCGCATACTTGGCTTCGCGATCGAGACCCAGGGCCGGGCCCGTGTGGTAGAGCATCTCCGTATCACCGTTGGTGCGACGCAAAACCATGGGAGGATGCCCCGCCGAAGCAAAGCAGAGGTCACTCTTGTGCAGATCAATGACCCCATAAGCAGCAGTAATAAAAAGGCCCGGCGAAGCGCATTCGTCAAACAGGTATTCGTTGAGTCGTTCCAACAAAATAGCCGGATGTTGTGGTGATTCGCCGTTGTTGAACTGCTGCAAACGGGTTTTAAACAACACCGACAACATGGCGGCACTCACACCGTGACCCGCAGCATCGGCAATCACAAAAGCCACACGATGGTCGTCCAAGCGGAAAATATCGTACAGGTCGCCTCCAATGCGTTGACTGGGGCGATAAACAGCAGCGGCGGAAATGCCTTCCACCTGTGGGACGCTATTGGGGAGCAAAGCGCACTGTATTCGCTCGGCACGCTGGAGATCGTCGGCGATCACTTCAGCCTGATCACCCAAAAGATTGCACGCACTCTCCAGCTGACCCACGCGCTCGTGTAATAAACTATTGGCGTGTACCAGTTCGGTGTTGAGTCGATTCCTCTCATCGCGCAGGCGTTTTTGGTCCAGGGCGTTGCGAACCGTAATGCGAAAAGCCGTTCGAGACTCGATGGGTTTCGGCACAAAGTCAAAGGCGCCCAGGTGAATCGCCTCAATGGCGGTTTCAAAGGTGCCGAAACCGGACAAAATGATCCATGTAGCGCCCGGTCGATGCTCTAAGGCCCAAGCCATGAGCTGCAGCCCGTTCATTCCCGGCATATTCAGATCAGTAATCACGAGGTCAAAGTCATCCGCGATCAGCTTTGCCTTGGCCTCGATGCCGTTGCAGGCCTCTTGCAGGTCGTAGCTCCGTTCGGAGCGCAGAATCCGAATCAGCATCTGACGGATACCTGCCGTGTCGTCGACAATTAGCAGTTTCGAAGTGGGGGATGATTTAGCTTGCGACTTACAATCGATACTCATGAAGCCAAGCTAATCCGGAACCGTTTTCTGGGTCAACAAGAACTCGCTCAATCACGATTTAAAATTCATTTTTAAATGAACCCACCATGGAACACCGTGAGATTATCGGGGTTCTCTTTAAAACCCACCGGGAAAAAACCAGGCCCGGCATCCAGGAACACTTGAACCGACAGGAGACTTTCGAAAGCCACATGGGGTGTGATTTTTCCCAACTGACTCAATCGGCGGCGTATAAATAGAAGGTGGACCTAGATAAACCAGGGAGGTTTCGATCATGTCAATTTCAAAACGACTCGGATGGTACCTCGACCAGCAGGGTGTTGAGTACCGACTTCTGCCTCACCCCCACTCGCACTGCAGCAAGGAGACTGCCGACCTGGCTCACATACCCGAAGAGCAGCTCGCCAAGTCCGTGCTGTTGGAAGATGAACTCGGTTACATTATCGCCGTCATTCCAGCATCGAACCGACTCGCGCTAAAAGAGCTCGGCAAACAGCTTGATCGCGAATTGCAACTGGCCACTGAAGTAGAGTTGGGGCAGGTCTTTGCTGGTTGCGAGATCGGCGCCGTCCCGGCCGTGGGCGAAGCTTTCGGCATCCCCACCATCTTTGACGACTGTTTGCTCAACGAACCCGAAGTTTATTTTGAGGCAGGGGATCACACAGATCTAGTGCACATCAACGCCAGTGAGTTTGGTCGTCTCTTTGCAACAGCGAAGCACGGTCGTTTCAGTCACCCCGACCCATACCCGCACTAAAGGCCATCAGGAAATCAATCCCGGGCCTTGTAGTATGCCACAGTGCGAGCGATGGCCTCCGCCTCGGAGTACAAGGGCTGATAGCCCAAATCTCGCTTCGCCTTATCGGTCTTGAAGCTGATGTCCTGGCAAAGTACCCGAACACTGGATCGCGTCATGGGCAACTCAAGCGACAGGACGGGACGCAGCAGGTAAGCCAACCCATCGAAGAGCGTTCCCAAGGCCAGGGCGACCCTGAACGGGATGTAGCGCGACTTGGGTGGGAGCTTGTAACCCAGTTCATTGAGGATGGGCTCCAATGCGTCGAAGAAATTTATCGCGGGCATATCTGTAATCAAATAAGCCTGACCACAAGCTTTGGAACCGGGCGCCAATAAAGCGCTGAGGGCCAACAAATGCGCATAGGCCACGTTTCCCACATAAACATGCTGAAATACCGCCTCACCATTGCCTAGACGAAAACTAAGCTGCCCCTTTTTCAGGGCACCCAACACATTGCCCATGTGATAGGGATCATCCTCGCCAAACATGCCACAAGGTCTCACCGAGCAGACACGCAAGGACTTGCCTTCCGATTCATCCCCCGACGCACAGGAAGATCCGTTAGCAGCGAGCACTTCATGCTCGGCTTGCGCTTTGGTTCGGGCGTACTCATCTGCAAAGGTTTCCGGATAAGGAAGCGTCTCATCAGCGTCGGTGATGGGCTTGCCTGAACACACAACGTCCATGGTGCTCGTATAGACGAGAATCTCAACGCCCTCTTCCTGACACACACGAACCATGTTCCGTGTGCCCACCACATTTACATCGTACAAGAGCTTGGCACTGGCATGTCCCCAATCGATTAGAGACGCGGCATGGATCACGGCGTCGACACCGCGTACCGCCTCGCGCAAAGAGTCAATGGAACAGACATCTCCGAGAGTAGAAACCAAACGCGTACTTGAATTCATCTCGGCAAATGGATTTTCGCCCAGAGGCTTCGTATCAAAAACGCGCACCTCACGAAGGGCTTCGAGGCCCTTTACCTCCCCCTTGGCCAGTTCGCGCAAAATGGCTTGCCCGAGGAATCCAGACCCTCCAGTCAGCAGGAGTGTTGCAACGCTTCCGGGTTCACTTACTGCGTTCGAGTTCATACATCATCCTTAGCAGGTTCCAGGCAGGCGCTGAGACCATGATCCAATCGAGCACCGCGCCCTGTTTCAGCTTTACCCAGCGAAATGGAACCCGGAGTTGCCCCAAGAAGGTCTTCGGGAAGGTGGGGATCTGGGGGATCCCTACCATCGCAGGCGTCCGCCGGTCTTGGGGTAAAAATCGTGTTCCAAACAGGATATCCCAAAAGATCAGGGTCGCGCCGTAGTTCTTATTCGACTCTTCAATCACACTGGAATGATGCCAGCGATGTAAGTCCGGCCCCGAGAAAACTCGACAGCAAAGAAGGTTCAGCGGGAAAAGTGCATAACGTATGACTGGCCTCACTGCCCCCACTCTCTACCCTCGCCTTTCACGAACGGGTCGCCCCGGTCCTCTTTGATCCACTAGCCAATCAGGTCGGCGATGCGATCCACTTCGGAAATGTCAGCCGTCGTCGGCACCAGGATCAATTCATCGGTGCCCACATCTCGCAGTGCGCCAATCACCTCTTTTAATGCTTTTACCGATGTCGTCGTCGCCAACGGAGCCAAGGCCTTGGCCCCTGCCTCCCCCATAAACTGAAGATATCGATGCACGTACCTGTCCATCTGACTGCGCTCGTCGCCTTCCAGGGAAAACCAACAACTGGTAACAAGCCTTGGTGCTTTGTCCCGACCTTCTTCCTTCCACGCTTGCCGCGCGCCTTGAAAGACGGTTTCTGTTTCTTGAATGGAGGGTCCGAAACTAAAACCACAAATCCCGTCAGCCCAACGCGCGGCTCGCGCAATGGAGGCTGCCGTCATGGACCCGGATAAGATTTCCATTTGCGCGCCTTGGAGCGGATAGGGTTCCACCGGACGCAACGCCCCTTCCACCACGCGCTCACCCGCCCAGGTTTGGCGCATTCGCTGGACACCTGCTTCCACACGCGCCAGCCGTCGATCAAAGGACGCACCCACGGCCCGGTAATCTTCTTCTCTCCCACCGGCACCCACAGCCAGACTGACACGACCCTGGGAAATCACATCGAGAGTTGCCAATTGCTTCGCCATCAATACGGCGCTGTGTATGGGCAGCACCACGACAGTGGGAATGATGCGCACGCGCTGTGTAACGGCCGCGGCCGCAGCCAAAGTCACCATCATCTCGGTATTGGGAAAACAAATTCGTTCCCCTGCAGCCAGACTGGAAAAAGGACCCGCGTCGATACGTCGCGACCACTTCAACAATCCAGTCCGATCGAAGCCAGGAACCATGGTGGGTAAGGTCATTCCAATTTCCATGTACGACACCCTTCCCTCGCGAGGCCCGGCCCGGCTGCCAAATCTGCGTTACGCTCGTGCCACTGACGCATCCAAGCGACTGATAAGACCTTACTGCATACCCCAAGAAGGAGTGACTGGCGATGCTCGAATGGCTGAAGCCCTTGACCCAGGGCCATCCAGCAACCCCTCTGCGCGAACCCGCGGCCCAAGCCGAGGTCGACGCCCAGACGGCCAATATGTCCCTGTACTATTTTGCAACCTGCCCGTATTGCGTGCGGGTGCGCCGCGCCATCTCGCACCTTCAGCTGAACATCGAACTGCGGAATATCCGCAAGGAAAGGCATTTCGGAGAAGAACTCGCACAAGAAGGCGGCAAGACCACAGTCCCCTGCCTGCGCTTGGAAAAAGAGGACGGTTCCAGCGAATGGATGTACGAATCCCGGGACATCGTCGCTGCCCTCACACGGCGCTTCTCCCCCGAAAATGCAGGCTAATTAAGCGCGCTGGCCTGATATCACGGCCTGAAGAAGTGCCAAAAACCGGCCTTCCCCAACACTCCGACGGCTTGCCGCTTGACGGTTGGAGTCGACTAGACAAGAATCGCTGCATGAGACGGATCCCACAAACACTGAGCCTGGCTCTTTTCCTTTTTGCTGGCAGCCATCTGGGCTGTGCCATGCTCGAGCCTTCCCCGGTTGCGATCCCGGAAGGACAAATCTATCGCTGGACGGACACCGAGGGGAAAACACACTTCACCCCTTCCTTAGAGCAGCTACCCCCCAGCATCCGAGAACAAATCAACGCCCTGGCTTCCATGCCTGGCGAATCGCGCATGGCTCTTAGCCAGGAGGGACGCTGGGCGGCGCTGAACATCGATGGGAGTTCCAGCGGACCCTCCTTCGGTGATGTCACTGAATCCAGAGGTGTCGAAACCGAAGTCCTTCAGGACAGGCTCGACCCGGAGCAAGCGCTGAGAAATAGCGAAGTGAATTCCAGGATCGCCGAACTCGAAACCATCATCGCCCAGCAAGAAGACCAACTGAAAGAAATGATCAGCAGCCCCGATGCAGGAAGCAACTCATCCTTTGTGGAGCAAGACGAGTTCCGCAGCATTGCCCAAGAGCTACCCGCTTTGCAAGCCGAGTTGAAAGCTCTTAAAGCGCAGCAAGCCCAACCCTAATTCCAGCGCAGCATGTAAGCGCAAATTCGCGCGATGCAGCCCAGGCAGCGAGATGACCTCCGAACTCACACAGGCAGCCGACGCAACATCGAGGAAAGCTCGCTCGGTCGTGGCTCTGGCCGGCGGCGTCGGTGCCGCCCGCTTTCTAAAAGGCTTGATGCAAGTCCATCCCCAGGACGACTTGTGCGCCATCGTCAACACAGGCGATGACGCCAACTTTTACGGGGTGCAAGTCTGCCCTGATCTCGACATCATCACCTACACATTATCGGGACAGATCAATCGAACCCATGGATACGGATTAGAGGGAGACCGTTTCGATCTCCTGCAAACTTTGGAAGAGCTTGGGCACGACACCTGGTTTCGTTTGGGGGATCGCGACTACGCCAATTGTCTACACCGCACCCTGCAACGCCAGGCCGGTAAAAGCCTGCGTGAGGTGGCTGCCTCCTTGACTGAAGCCTTTGGCCTCGACATCGAGTTGCTTCCCATGTCCGAGGCCCCTTGCCCTACCTTCATCGAGTTGAACGATGGACGTCGGATGCATTTTGAGAACTACCTGATCCAAGAGCGATCCCCCGCTGGTGTCCGCGCCATCGATTTGAGCGCAGCGCAGCAAGCGAGGCCTGGTGACGGTGTGTTGGAAGCCTTGGAACAGGCACAATCCATCTTGATTTGCCCAAGCAATCCGGCGGTATCCATCGGCCCCATCCTGGCCATCCCCGGAATACGCGAAGCCATCGCCGCCTCCGGAGCACCCGTGGTTGCCGTTTCTCCCATTATCGCGGGGGCACCGGTGAAAGGACCCGCCCACCACCTGCTACCGGCGCTGGGCGTACCCGTTTCGGCCCTGGGCGTGGCGCAACTCTACCAAGATTGGGTCGACGGCTTCGTCCTCGACAACTTGGACGCCGCGTTGGTGCCTGAGATTGAAGCCCTTGGGATAAAAACGGCCGTGTGCGAAACACTCATGAGCAAGCCCGGCGTAGACAGCCAACTCGCCAAGACGGCACTGGCCCTCGCAGCAAGCTTACGGAAGAGCACCACGTAGGAGGATCGCCCTGGTTCCAAAGGATAAGTAAAACAAGCGAGGTTTCGATACCCGGTAACAATCATTATGACCAATAGAGGTGACTGAGTCTCAAGTCATCCACTTGAAAACGGCCCTCCCCGCTCTATTCTCTTAGTTTGGGATCGGTATCCGGCTAAATGGGATAGGTGTCGGATCCAATCACAACAACCGTGATGGCCAAGCGAGAAAACGTGTGCGAAGAAACGGTCCGGCGATGGATCCGAGACGGGCGGCTCGGCGCGATCGACATCAACCATGGTCGGGGTTGCCCGCAGTATCGGATTCACAAAGAACACCGCATCGCGTACATGAACAATTTGCCAGCCGATTCAGTGACGGTGGAAGACTTGTACGAGTAGGCGGATTTCTCTTCCGCCTACCCGAAGCTGTTCGTCTCGCAGCGCTGCTTGGAAATTTCCTTCATCGAAGTGCCAAGTGCGTCGCGCGCGTTCCATAAATCGTAAGACTGCTGCATGTTCATCCAGTGCTCAGCCGAGTTCCCGAACAGACAGCTCAACCGAAGCGCCATCTCGGGAGTAATCCCGCCATCGCCGCTCAAAATCTTGTGAAGCGCCTGCCTCGAAACCTGCAAGCGTCTCGCGATCTCAGTGATCGACAAGCCGGTCGCGGGAATGATAATCATCTTCAGGGCTTCGCCCGGGTGCGTGGGTACCCGCCGACGCGGGTCTCGTTTGTAAGTTGCCATTATGTTCTCCTCCCCTCCATGGGTATAGCCTCTCCCCTCCATGGGAGACTTGCTAGTGTGGCTGAGCCAGGTCCACCTCTATCGGTCCATCGTCGCTCCATTTGAACAGGATTCGCCAAGGACCACTAACATCGACACTGAAGAGACGGGGGTCTGTATTCTTGTAGGGGTGGAAGCGAAGTCCCGGCAACGCCATGTCCTCGGGGCATGTCGCATCGTCGAGCAGATTGAGGATGACCAGCACCCGTGCTCTCTGCTTTGCGTCGACTCGCTTGCTGCGACCCGTCTCCAATAGTTCCTTCAGTCCCTTGTGTTGAAAGCTCTGTATCATGTCTTCAGTGTAACTCTATTGGTTACTATATGTCAACTGCATGTTTACACCTTTTCTTGAGTGCTTTCTTGGGTATCCGGTCGATTTTTGGTGCCCTAAGAACAGGGGGTTACGGTCGGATTTGCGTGCTTGTGAGGGTTGGCTGACCCCCTCATTTCCACTGGAAAAAATTAACAAGGTGCTCACGGGGCGATTCGTCAACCGGGAATGGATCTGTCAACCAAGAGCCGACCTGTCAACCTGGACAACCCGCATTGCCCCAGTCGATGTAGTACCTAGTTGTGCTTAGTCGTACAAAAAAAGCACGACTGTGGCCATGAAGGGTAAGTAAAATAAGCGAGGTTTCGACACCCGGTAACATTCATTATGGCAAATAGAGGTGGGCGAGTCTCAATTCATCCGATTGAAATCTGCCCTCCCCACTCTATTCTCTTGGTTTGGGATCGGTATCCGGCTAAATGGGCTGCATTAGGGTTGATCGTTGGGAGCGCGACCTTGTCACAAAGCCGCTGCCATCCAGGCTCTGTTCACCTCAGCTTCCTTCTATGCTGGTTGTGGCGCAGCCGCTAATCATCATTTGCAGGACTCGGTGCATTCATCGACTTTTGGCTTCATTCCACATGGCCGCATTGTTTGCCCTCATCGCCTCGAACTCTCCAGGCGACAGAACCCTTTCTTGGTTCATCTGCGATACCTTGGCCTCGGCCTCACGTCTCTCCTGCTGTTTTCTGAAATATTCCTGTGTTGTGGCTTGCTGCTGCATGCTCTCTCGTTGCATTTCGGTGTCACTTTTCCCTCCCGGGCGGTCATCGTAATACTCGCGCCTTGCTTGGGGAGATGGATTCTCAAGATGGTTAGACGGAGCCTCGACAAGAGTTTCGCGTTGCGGTTTATATTGATCTGGAACGAGAGCCGCGAGGTCATCAGAATATCGGACTAGAGTAAGGACGAAAATGAGTGCAAAAAAGGCCTTAGCCATGAGTGTCTCCCTCTGCTTGTCTAAGGGGGGCTATCGGTGGCCCTTGAATAGAACTGTATGCCTAAGTATGTGGGAAGCCCCTCAGGGCTCAATAGGCGAGTTCTGAGGAGCTTTTGTGGTCACTACCGAGCTAGCCCCTTCGGGGTAGGCTAAAACCGGAGTCGCTCATGCCATAGGGATTGTCACCTGGGATGTCACCACAGGATCCGTCAAGGGTAAGTAAAATAAGCGAGGTTTCGATACCCGGTAACAATCATTATGACCAATAGAGGTGACTGAGTCTCAAGTCATCCACTTGAAAACGGCCCTCCCCGCTCTATTCTCTTGGTTGGGGGTCGGCTTCTGGCCTGCGCCGCCGGTCACAAAAAGTCGCTTGGAGGAAACTCCTGCGCGAACTCTAGATCCAGGGCAGTTTGAGCAACCGGGCGTGCCGGAGCTAGCGGCGGGGGTCGCGCTCGAATTCCGAGGCTGCCGAGAATGGCTCGGATCACTTCGGGCTGATCAATGGTTGCGATAAGACGCATCCGGCGGTTGCATTCGAGACATTTCAAGACATCCACTTTAAACACCCGGCGCATCAGCTCGGCCCACGCGAGGCGGCGCGGGCGAAAGATCGACAGGGACGAGGAAAGGACCGCGGGGTTCGAAGATCCTCGCTCGGGAAGAGAGTCTTTGCTCGTGGGCATCTTTTGCGTATCGATCGAAATCGCTGCATGAACCCGAACCTATAGACTGGTATCGTTCTCCTTCCACGATTAGAGGGATTTGTTCAATGCTCGATGGTGAAATCTTGGAACCGTTCCGCTGCACCGGGTGCGGCGAGTGCTGCCGTTGGACCGGCTCGGTGCTGCTGAACAACGGCGATATTTCCAGGCTTGCCGCCCATTTGGCGATTTCCGAGCAGGCGTTTATCGATGACCACACGCGGCTGGCCCCGAGCCGCATCCAGCTGGCCCTGCTGGACCAGAAGAATGGCAGTTGCTCCTTCCTCGATAGCGACCGTTGCTCCATCTATGAAGCACGACCGGAGCAGTGCCGCACTTTCCCCTACGCCTGGAACGTTTCGGAAGGTTGCCCTCCGCTGGATGCGCTGCTGGCGGACAAAACTGACTAGTCGTTCTACTCGCCGAGGATGGGAATGATCTTTGGCTCCTCGAGCAGGCTACCCGGATGCGAGCCCTGGATCTCCTCGATGGCCGCCTGAATTTGAACATAGGTGCATGGCATGGTCGCAATGGAGAAGACTGCATTCTCCGGGTCGTGGCGGTTGTGGCTCACCGTATCGATATTGATCTTCTGATTCCCAATCGCCGTCGCGACGATCCCCGTGATCCCCGGGACATCCGCAGTCGTGAAGACGATGTTGTAGCGGAAGGCCAACTCGTTGAAGGAGCGCAGGCGGCAATCCGAAGAAGGAAGCTCCTGCACCGCCTTCTCCCCGTACTTCGCGAGAAAGAGGATGTCCGAGACGATGGCGCTGCCCGTCTCCAATGAGCCCGCCCCCTCGCCGATCAGGACGTTTTCTTGGGAGTAGCGGTTATCGAGGCGCACCGCGTTCGTTGCGCCTTGGATATCCGACAAAAGATTTGCGCGCTTCACCAGCATCGGACGCACAGTGGCAAAGACGTCATCGCCTTCTTTCTTGGCGTAGCCGATCAGCTTGACGGAGCAACCCATCTCTTGCGCAAAGTTGATATCCGCGCTCGTGATGGATTCGATCCCCTCGATGGGGAGATCCTCGAAGTCGACATCGAGACCGAAGACAAGCTTGAGCAGGATGGTGAGCTTGTGCCCGGGATCGCCCCCATTGATGTCCAATGCGGGGTCGGCCTCTGCGTAGCCCTGGTCCTGCGCCTGCTTCAAAGCAGCATCGAAGGATTGTCCCTCCGCTTCCATCTTCGAGAGGATGTAGTTACTCGTCCCATTCAGAATGCCGGAGAGGGCGAGGATCTCATCGCCGGTGAAACACTCCCGGATGCCCTTGATGATGGGAATCGCGCCGCAGACCGCCGCCTCGAACCCGACCGCTCGACTGTTGCGATTCGAGGCACCGAAGATGGCCGGGCCGTGCTTGGCGAGCAGGGCCTTGTTGGCCGTTGCAAGGTGCTTCCCGTGGTCGAGCACGCTCAGCGCGATGTCGAGGATGGCCTGACCGCTGCCACCGATGGTCTCGACGACGAGGTCAATGCTGTCGTCCTTCAAGATTTCCTCGGTGAACTGCCCGGCCTCCTCGCGCGAGAGTTCGTTGCTGCCGCCGCAGTAAAGCTCGATGGGCAAGCCGTGGCGCTTCGAAGAGGCCGCCGGGAAAAGATCGAGGATCCTGACGAGTTCAATCTCGATACCCGCCCGGGCCGCGAGGGCCTCGCGCTGCTCCAGCAAGATCTTCGCGACCCCACCGCCCACCGTGCCACATCCCAGAATCGCTACCCGAAAGCTTGCCATCGTCATCCCTGCCCTGCGCTGGTCGCCCCCTCTTCGACGAGGCGATGAATTCACTAAACGGCGGGATTCTCGACTGTTTTTCGAGCAGCGTCAAGTTGGGGTCACATCACCCGTCGCCCCGCCGTGAAACCACCATCCACGACAAGAGCGTGCCCTGTAACAAAAGAGGCATCGGGAGAGGCCAGGAAGAGCGCAGCGCCAGCTACCTCCTCCGGTTTGCCTACGCGCCCCAGTAGATGCATATCGGTCATGGTCTTCCTGACCGCGCTGAATTCTTCCATTTTGAGTATCGCGGTCATGGGGGTATCAATGAGCCCGGGGCAGAGACAATTCACGCGGATGCCCATCCCACCGTAGTCGACCGCCATATTCTTCGTAAGGAGAACGACTCCTCCCTTTGAAGCGTTATAGGCCGGCTGTGTTTGTACCCCTTCGAGCCCTTCGACACTGGCGAGGTTGATGATACTGCCCTCCCCGCTCTCTATCATAGAAGGCAAAACCGCCTTGCATACCAGGAACGTTCCCTTGAGGTTAATGTCGATGATGCGATCCCACTCTGCAGTCTCCAGTGCATCGACACTCCCAAACCCCATTACGCCAGCCGCATTGACGAGAACATCGATTCGTCCAAAGGCTTTGGCAGCGGCACTCACTGACGCTTGAACATTTTCCTCATACCGCACGTCGACTTCCCAAAATGTGCACTTCGACGCTATGCCTTCCAGGGCCGACCAAGCCTCCGGTGCTGGCTTCGCGACATCAAAGCCGGCAATCTGCGCCCCCTCCTCGGCAAAGCGCTGCGCACATGCGTAACCAATCCCTGAGGCAACACCGGTAATCAGTGCAACCTTTCCATCCAATCGAGCCATCGTATTATCCCTTCCTTATTAATTCACAGCTCTCGCTTGGAGAAGCTCCAGATCAGTAGCGAGGCAAAGAGAAGTACATAGAGCCCCACGTTCAGCGCGGGGTGCAGTGGGCCCATGCCCTCGAAGTGCACCTCTCCCATGGCGGAGGCGGCATATTGCTGGAGCAACATGATTTTGGGCCAAGCCACACGCCAGAGTGCGGGGGCCTGGTCGAACTCGCTGGGAATGTTGCCTTGCAACATCTGGCTGTTCAGCACGGCGTGCATGGAGTCGGAGATGTAGCTCACGCCTGCAATGCTGAGTGCGACAAGCGCGGCCAGAAAATCGGGTAAATGGAGCGATAGTAGCTGCACGCAAAACACCACAAAGAAGAGGTTTAGCGAGCAGAGGATCGAAGCGGTCAGGTAGCCCGGGATCATCACTCCGCCCTTGGTTAAGGCGATGAAGAAGAGTGTGAGATGCAAGGCGAACATAAACAAAAAAGAGACAGCCCATACGCCGAGGGTACGACCCAGGATATAACTTCTGCGCGGAAGGGCGTGCGAAAGGAAGAGGACGTCGCTGCCGTCACCGTGATCACGCGAGATGACGTTCATGGAGAGCAAGGCCGCGATGAGCAAGGAGATGTTGGCGATAATGTGAAAGGCCACCTGCGAGGCGGTGGCCGAGACGGTGGCGCTGTCGAGTTCTTGACCGTTGACGCTGTAGTTGCCGCCGTAACAGCCGCGCAACATGAGCACGAGCAGGATGCACATCCCCAGCATGATGTAAAAGCTGCGCTGACGGATCTGGTCGAGCAGCGTGAAGCCGGCGATGCGTAGCAATTCAGACATGGGAGCCCTCCACGCTGCGGACGAACACATCTTCGAGGCTCTCGCCCTCGCCCACGATCACGTCGATCCCCCCTTGAACCACAATCTTTCCCTGCACCATGATGGCGGCCGTGCTGCACACCCGCTCCATTTCGGAGAGCAGGTGAGAATTCAAGAAGATGGTGAGCCCCTCGCTGCGCAAGTTCTCAAGCACCACGCGTACGTCGCGCATGCCCAGGGGGTCGAGCCCGGAGCCCGGCTCGTCCAGTACCAGGAGCTTGGGATTGCCGAGGAGGGCGGCGGCCAGGCCCAGCCGCTGGTTCATCCCCTTGGAGCAGGTGCCTGCCCGCTGCCTTTCCTTCCCAGCCATGCCGACTTTCTCAAGTACCTCCGCAACGCTGCGTTTCGCTTCGGCGCGGGCGAGGCCGCAGAGGGCGGCGTGCCGCATAAGATATTCGCGACCGGAAAGATAGGAAGGGATGCGATGCTGCTCTGCGAGGTAGCCCACCCGTTTTCGGCACGCAGGGTCATGCGCGGGGATACCGTCAATCTCGATCTTGCCGGACGAAGGCTGCGAAAACCCCATGAGCATTCGAACCAGCGTGGTCTTGCCCGCGCCATTGGGACCGAGCAGCGCAAAGACCTCGCCCTTCTCGATGCTGCAGGAGACCTCGTTGACGGCGACGAGTCCGCCGTATCTCTTACTGACCGATTGAATCGAAATCATTTGCCACAACTTTCCCTATCGAGTCGCCCCGAACGAAACGCACCCGCACCTCGGCCAGATAAATCCCTTGCTCGTCACCCGACTCTAACGCGGCGCGCTTGGGGCGTCAGGGCTTGAGCGTGTTCACGGCACAGGTCGGGGCGAGAAAGCGAGCCCTATGAAGCCTGTTTCAGGCTTTATCACCCTTTTTATCTATAGACTTCGTGCACCACCATGTTTCGATTTTGAGCGAAGCGCATCTAACCCACTATCTCTACTCCTCGTGACTATCGTCACGCACGGACTGCTCAGAGTCGCTACTGTGGAGAAACGGTTACCCGGCAAACAAGGTAAAGAGGCCAAGCTTGGAAATATTTTATACCCGTAATGACTTCCCCGGTTGGCAACCGTTCAATCATCTTGTTGAACTGTGTGCACGCGTCTTTCAAGCGAACCTGAATGTCCTGCCTGACAAAAAACATTCGCGCTATCAATTGGCAAAGAAATGGATCTCTTCACCCTCTCACGGCACGGATGATCACGCCCTTTTCCTGGCGAAGAAACCGGGGGATCTGTGTGCATTCATGTCCCTGCCGGAGTTCGATCTGAAGTTTCGCCACCGCGCCGTCTGGATCATTGACAGTTTCTGGACTGAGATGTGTCCGCCTCCGAGGCTACTGCGCCATTTTGATCTGGTGGCCTATACCCAGAAGGGTGATGCAGCTTTTTATGAAAAACAAACAAGGGACCGCAGTGTGTTTCTCGGATGGGGTTCTGACGTCCTCCGCTTCGGTTCAGACGAAGGCACGCGCGACGTCGATGTCATGCGCGTAGGCCGACAGCCCGAAGCCTGGGAAGATGATGAGCAAACCAAAAGAGTATGTGCTCGGCAGGGTCTGCAATTTCATGGGCGTCCACCCTACGGGACTGGCCCTGGCAATCAATACGAGAGCCTTATGTCGTTCTATGCGCGCAGCAAATACGTCGTGGCGCACTCCAATCTGGCCGCACCCATGACCTATACGCATCCGACAAAGGAATACATCACCGGACGTTGGACGGATGCCCTGGCGTCGGGAGCAACAGTCGCCGGCGTCCCTCCCCGGAGCGATATGTCTTTGAATGAGCTGCTATGGCCTGGAGCTTTATTGGAATTTGACACGGTCGATCTAACCCAGAACATTCAGGACCTGAAAGCTGCAACGGCCAACTGGTCTGCCGAAAACGCAAGACACAACCACCTAAAAGCCTTGCAAAATCTTGATTGGCGATGGCGCTTAAAAAAACTGGCGGAACGAATGGAGTTCTGTTCGCCCGTGCTGGACGACGAAATCCACCATTTAAACAACCGGATCGCCAAAGGCTGAACCAGGCCCCCTTCAAAAACTCTCCAGCATCCCCGAACGAGACGACCTCGGGATACGCACGACCATCTGCGATACACTCCTGAGCAAACCCGACGTGGACAACCAACTCGCCAGGGCAACACGGGCCCTCGCAGCAAGCTTACGGAACAGCACCGATGATCGTCGCCCTCATTCCCGTCAAATCCCTCAAGACAGGTAAGTCTCGCCTGCGGGCTTCTTTGCCCGGTGAGGCGATTCCGACACTGAGCTTGGCCATGCTGGAAGACGTCGTCGATGCCCTGAAGGCTGTGTCCGATATTGATTCCATTGCCGTGGTCACACCGGATCAAAATGTGGGAGAGGCCGCGACGAAGATGGGCGCGCAGGCTTTGGTTCGTCAGGACCCCGGGCTCGATGCTTCCATCGCTATGGCCGCAAAAGAATTGAGCCAGGGGCAACTGCGCGACCGACCGGATGAGACTTTAGACTTGCTGGTCATCATGGGAGACTTGCCGGGTGCCAGCAGCGAAGCCATTCAACTGTTCCTGGACCAAGCACGCGAGTTGGGAGAACGCGGCGTGTTGATCGCCCCCTCCACCGATGGGGGAACCACCATCCTGCTGCGCAAACCATGGGACGCCATGGAAACAGCCTACGGAGCCAACAGCTCCAAGGCTCATTATGAATTGGCCAAGCGTGCGGGCTTGCCCTGCTCTTTGTTCCATCATCCAGAACTGGCCGTCGACCTCGACGAACCCGAAGACCTTACGGCTTTCCTGAAACACCATGGTGCGGGTGGCAAAACACGCGCCCTACTCCAACGCCTCCTGCCTCAAGACCAAGAAGATCTGTGCGCCTCCTCCAAGGCGGAAACCTCATGAGCTTGAGCGCGGGCTTCAGTCTCTATCCCTTGCCGGGACTCCCTGAAATCCAACCTGGCGATGACCTGGCAGCAGCGATTCATCAAGCCGCCAAGAGCGCGGGTTGCCCCTTGAGCGACGGCGTGCTTGCCATATGCCAGAAAGTGGTTTCCAAAGCCGAAGGGCGTGTTGTCCCCTTATCCAAGGTCGTGCCCTCTGAAGAAGCACTGCGTTTGGCTCGTGAGATGGAGAAGGATCCGCGCCACGTCGAAGTCGTGCTGCGCGAAAGTGCGCGCATCGTTCGCCAAGGCGAGCGGGTGTTGATCTGCGAAACCCATCACGGTTTCGTGTGCGCCAACGCGGGCGTTGATTTATCCAACGCACCGGCTTCAACATTGGACACCAAACCCGAAGAGCAAATCGCCGTCTTGTTGCCTGAAGACTGTGATGCCTCGGCACGCGCCTTGCGCCATTCCCTGCAAGAACGTGGATGTACACCCCTTGGTGTGATCATTACCGACACCTTTGGACGACCCTGGCGCGAAGCCTTGGTCGATGTGGCGCTGGGCAGCGCTGGCTTGCAACCCGTGGACGACCAACGAGGCGAAAAGGACCGTGCGGGTCGGGAATTACAGGTAACGACCATGGCCAGCGTCGATCAACTCGCGGCGGCGGCCGGTTTCCTCATGGAGAAAAGTGCGGGCATTCCCGCCGTTTGGATTTCGGGCCCGGCCATCTCTGAAAAACTTAAGGCCGGTTCATGCGACGCAGAAAAAGGCGTGTCTGATCTACTGCGCACGCCTGAAGAAGATCTGTTTCGCTAAACGCTTTCGCCCTCATCCTCACCCTCTTTCTCACCCACGACAAACTCGGTCTCTTGCCATTCTTCTCGCTGCGCGATGATGGAATCCAAAGCTTCCCAAAGTTGGGGAATCCCATCTCCACTCGTCGCTGAAGTCGCCACCACGCGCGATGCCACAATGGCCACTTCACTGCGCAGTTTTTTCAGTCGCTGGGTACGTGCGTTGGGTTTCAGCTTGTCCGTTTTGGTGAGTGCCAACACCGAGGGCACACCTTGCTCATCGAGCCACGACAAGAGATCTACTTCGTCATCGGTGACGTCGCGCCGCACATCGTGCAATAAAACCGCTCCCACCAAGGCCTCGCGTACTTCCAAATAGGTTTCGATCAAACGCTTCCACTTCAAACGCTCACCTTTTGAAACCTGGGCATAGCCGTAACCCGGCAGATCCACAAACAGCAAAGAGCGCTCGGCTCCGCGCACTCGGTAAAAATGGAGTAGTCGGGTTTTGCCTGGCGTGCTGCTGGTGCGCGCCAGGTTCTTGCGTTTGAGCAAGCGGTTGAGCAGGCTCGACTTACCCACATTGGAACGTCCGAGAAAGGCGATCTCGGGCAAGCCTTCGTCCGGAAAGCCTTCTACACCCGCTGCGGTCGCTTCCCAATCAGAGGAGAGGACTTTCATTTTTTACCTCGTGGCTTGCTGGCTCTCGTTTCCATGACTTCCGCCTCCAAGGCGGGCAATACCTTCCCCAATCGCTCAAGACCCAAGGCAATGTCCTCCTCGCTGGCGGCAAAGGAAAAGCGCAAGTGGCCTTCAGCGGCCTGACCATAGTCGATTCCCGGTGTGCAAGCGACATGGGCGCGCTCGAGCAACGCAAAGGCGAGCTTCAGGGAGTCGCCACCAAAGCGGCGTGCATCGGCCAGGGCATAAAACGCGCCTTGCGGGAGCGACGGCAAGCCGAAACCCAACTCGCGCAAGCCTTGAATGAGTTGAGTGCGCCGCTGCGCATAGTCATCGCGCAGCGCAGCAACACTGGCAGCGCCCTGTTCCAAGGCCGCGACCCCCGCATATTGAACAAAGTGATTGGCCGAAATAAACAAGTTCTGCTGCAACACCTGTAGGGGACGCACCGCGTGAAGGGGAGCAATCACATACCCCAAGCGAAATCCTGTCATGGCGTAACGCTTGGAAAACCCGTCCAACACATAGGCATGATCCGAAACTGCCAGTGCCGAAGTCGTCTGCACTCCGTCGTACACCAAACCGTCGTAGATTTCGTCGGACACCAGTGGCACGCCGAGGTCGGCCAAATCCTGCATGGTCTTGCGCTCTTGCACCGCACCCGTGGGATTGGCGGGGGAAGCCACGATGATGGCGCGGGTACGCGGTGTCATGACCGCGCGCACCTGATGGGGGTCCAGCTGATAGTTCTCTTCCGCACGAGTTGTAATGAGAACGGGCCGTCCACCGGCCACGTGAATGAAGTTGGGATAACAGGAGTAATGGGGAGCGGCCAGGATCACTTCATCACCGGGATCCACCAAGAGCGAAAAGACCAACTGCATGGCCGCAGACGTGCCGCTAGTCACCAGCACGCGATCCGCCGACACGGGAACGCCACTGCGCGCGCTGTGTTCAGCAGCGATGGCTTCACGCAACTCGGGAATCCCCCGACTGTCGGTGTACCGAGTAAACCCTTGGCGCAAGGCGCGCTCACAAGCGTCTACAGCCGCCTGGGGTGGGGGCGCGCCCGGTTCACCAATCTCCAAATGCACCACGGAGTGCCCTGCGCGCTCCAAGGCAAAGGCACGCTCCATCACTTCCATGGCCAAAAATGGAGAGATCTCTCGATTGCGCTGTGCAAAATGGGGTAGTTGGAGGGATGGAGTCATGGTTTTCGGATACCTGGGAGCCGGCCTTCTGTCAAGGACAAGGAGGTCGACTAACTGTGGCATGAATCAACCTTTCTTGCCTGTTGCCTCGGCTGTGGGCCAAGGATATTCTCCATCGTCTCATATTCGTCACGCACTTGCGTCACGCCGTCGCATTAGAGGCATCACATCAATCAAAAGGTTCGAGAAATACAATGTCCAAAGGTATTCAAATTGCCATCGGTGCGGCACTTATTCTAGCCGTTATGAGCTGGTTCGGACTCTCCAATATGGACGAGTACCAGTATTTCCAGACTCTGGAAGAATTCCAACAGGTCGAAATGTTGGGGAAACGCGCTCGTGTGCACGGTTACGTGCTGCCGGGGTCTATTGATCGCAACCTCGAAGCCAAGACGGTTTCCTTCTCCATTCTCAATGACCCCCCCCACTCCGGCAAGGGCGCTGAACACGGCACGCTGGACATCGTTTACAATAGCTTGGAAACTCCTGATCTATTTCAGGACGGAGCCGAGGTGGTGGTGGAAGGGGCGTTACAGCAAGTGGGTTCGAAAACCCGCTTCGATGCTACGCTGGTATTGGCCAAATGCCCGTCGAAATTCGAGGCCGAAGAACGCGACACGGCTTCCTTATAATACGTGCCCGGCGCAAACCGCCATCGACCTTGCGCAGTTCCCCCTCAGTGGGACTGAGTACCGAGACAAGAGGAGTTGTAAATCATGCCTGACATAGGCTTTTACGCCATTCGCAGCGCCCTGTTCCTTGCCTTCTTCGGGTTGGGTGCAGGCATTCATGCGGGGCTGATGAGACGCGAAGAGTGGACAAAGGTATCGGAGCGTTCTCTGTACTTGTGCACTGCGCTCATCGCCCTGGCCATGGGTTGCCTGTTCATCAGTTTCGCCACCCTGGATTTCCAGGTGGCTTTTGTAGCCAACCACGCGGCGCGCAGCATGAGCCTGCCCTATCGCCTGGCGGCATTGTGGGGAGGGCAAGCGGGCTCTCTCATGCTCTGGTTGTTTATGTTGCTGGCCTATGGTTCCGCGGCGGTTTTCATCAATCGCAACCAGCACCGACGACTCATGCCCTGGGTAACCGTCACCATGCTGACCAATGCACTCTTCTTCTTGGTCCTGATCAACTATATTTCAAACCCCTTTGACAAATTGCCACCCGAAATGGTTCTCTCCGACGGCACCGGGCTCAACCCCTTGCTGCAACATCCCGCCATGCTGATTCACCCGCTCTTCCTCTACGCGGGAATGACCGGCTTCGCCATTCCCTTCTCCTTCGCCTTTGCCGCTTTGGTCACAGGGCAGTTGGGCAACGCCTGGCTGAAAACAACACGACGCTGGACCCTCTTCGCGTGGTTCATGCTGAGCATCGGCGTTCTCTTGGGCGGGCGTTGGGCCTATGAGGTACTGGGCTGGGGCGGCTACTGGGCTTGGGATCCAGTGGAGAACGCTTCTTGCATGCCCTGGATCGCTGCCAGCGCCTACTTGCACTCGGTCATAATTCAAGAAAAACGCGACATGTTAAAGATTTGGAATATGGTGCTGATTGGCCTCACCTACGGGCTGTGCCTGTTCGGTACGTACATTACGCGTAGCGGACTGGTTTCGTCGGTTCACTCCTTCGCGCAGTCCAGCACCTTCGGCATCATTTTTGGTTCCTACGTGCTCCTTTTCTTGTTGACCTTTTTCGGGGCGCTCTACCTGCGGCGCGGAGATCTCAAGAGCGCACGCAAACTCGAATCTGTTGTCTCGCGGGAAGCCAGCTTCATTTTGAATAACTGGGCCTTCATGGGCCTGCTCATTATCGTGATGTGGGGAACCATGTTTCCGGTGCTCTCGGAACTCTTTCTCAACAAGAAGATCGCCGTGGGCCCCGCTTGGTTTAGTTTCATGGCCAGCGTACCCGGCGTACTTTTGCTTTTGCTGACGGGCGTGGGACCGCTGATCGCATGGCGCAAAGCCACACCTTCTCATCTCAAACGACAATTCACCTTTCCTCTCGTTTGGGCTGCGGTGGTGGGGATTGTCGCCCTGCTGGCTTACGGCAAGATGGACATCTTTAGCTGGTGCGCCTGGACTTTCAGTGGCTTTGTCATCGCCGCCATCCTTCAGGAATACACGCGTGCCATTCGCTCACGTAAAAGGCGCTCCAAGCAGAGCGGCTTGCAGGCCCTGCGCTACCTGCTGGTACAAAACCCCTCGCGCTACGGGGGCTACGTGGTGCACTTGGGCGTGGTCTTTATGATGATTGGCTTCTCGGGCTCAGCCTTTAACAAGGAAGCACTCGAGAATATCCAGGTCGGAGAAGAAATCCAAATAGAGGATTACTCTCTCACCTATCTCACGGCCGACGTGATCCCCGCCAAACACTACGGGGGCGCGCGAGCGCGCTTCGCATTGCGAAAATCTGGCGTGGGACTGGCGACCATGACCCCGGAGAAACGGCTATATTGGGTGGAACAGCAACCCGCTTCCATTCCTGCGATTTATGCCACGCTGCGCGAAGATGTGTATATCATCTTGAATCAAATTGAGAGCGATGGTTCAGCCACCTTGAAAGTGCACATCAATCCCTTGGTGAGTTGGATCTGGATCGGAGGATACGTTCTATTGATCGGGACCATTATCATTATCTGGCCTCACCCCGAGCGTCAGCAGGGAGCACAGGCATGACCCGACAGAGGAAGAGCGCACACCTTCGGTTCCTGCTCGCATTCTCCGCCGCGGCACTCTATTTCTCTGCCGCGGCACTCTTGTGTTCCGCGCCGGTCCTTGCCGAAGATCGGCCCACGCCCGATCTCACACCGGGACCCGCGACCATTCATGGCCGTGTCGTTGCCAAGGAAGATCCTACGCTGGGCATCGCTGATGCCAAGGTGGTCCTCTACGCACTGCTCAGCAACGGTTCTCCCGGGCTGCGCGACACGACCACCGATGCCGACGGCCGCTTCCGCTTTGAAGCGATTTCCAATTCACCAGACATCGTTTACTTGCTGGGCGCCCAATACAAGGACATCCCTTTCCCCGGCGCACGCATCATCTTCAACCCGGGCGAACTAGAACGTGAAATCCCCATTGCCGTTTCCTCCCCCATCAAAGATGGCAGTCAAGTGGTGCTTGGCGAACTGGAAATTGAAGTGAACTGGGTGGGTGGCGAAATCTCCTTTACGGAATCCTATTCAATCGACAACAAAGCAAGTCAAGCGGTCAGCGTAGATGCAGCCGACCGCGAGGGTTTGCGCCCGCCCATCGTCATCGAACTTCCCGTGGCAGCCTCGGGCTTCCAAATGCCTTTCGATGTGATCCCCGATGGTATCGAACGCAAAGAAAACACCGTGGAATTCTGGGGGCCGATTTACAGCGGGCCTCAAGATCTCAGTTTGACTTACCAGTTGCCCGTAAGCGCTGGGGAAGAGGACCAACCGGGCAAGTTGCTCTTTCACAAAAAATTTCCTCGCGGTCTTTCCCGAGTCACATTGCTGATTCCAGAAAATGGCCCTGCTCTTCAAGCGCTGGACGGAACCCACTTCCTTCCGGACGGACCCACCGAACGCGGTCACATCCGCTTTCAAACTTTCAAGACCGAAGAAATTGGAAGCGGAGAAAGCCTTTCCTTCGAACTTTTGGTTCCGACACCTCATCTAGACCCCTCCGCCTTGAGTGTTCCAGAAGTGACTCTTTTTCTCGAACTCGACGAGGCCCTGCTGAGTGTAAGCGAGCAGTACACAGTCAGCGTGAGTGGAAACCGCAGCGTCAGTGGTACCATCGAAACTCCCTTGTTGAACATTCCGCTGCCCCCGGGAGCCTCGGGCATTCGCGTGGGGTCTGGCGGCAAGGAGTTGGGGCTCATCCCCTCGGATGATTGGTCTCAAGTCTCAGTCACCGGCCCCATCGCACCGGGCGAAAGCGTACTGAGCCTCGCTTATCACTTGCCGCGCACCGAAGCCATTGATGCTCCTTTCCACTTCCAGCGCGAGTTCGGCAAACCCGTGCCCGTGTTGTCGGCCCTGATCGCCGACACCTACATCGCAGCCGATTCGAACTTGATGCATCCACTAAAATCGGTTCGCTTAGAGGATGGACGCATTCATCTCTATCTGGAGGGCTTTAGCATTGCCCCGGGCGAACAGGTCAACATCGACATCACACCCCTGCCCGCGCGCAAATCACTTTCCCAAACGCTACTCGTGGTCACCTTGGCTCCCGTGGGATTTGCTTGCCTGCTTTTCCTAATGGCTCCATTAAAACGCAAAAGCAGCCTTGCGCTAGACGCCGACATTCCATCAGAAACGCGCAAGGAGCGCGACTTGGTGTATTCAGCCATTCGCGATCTGGAAGATGATTTCGACAATGGCATCCTCTCGCCGCAAGACTACGACAACTTTCGCGCAGAACTTCGCGCCAAGGCCATTGCGCTCTTGCAACACGAAAAGGAAGAAGCGGAAGAAAGCGCCAGGCACGAATCAGCCCCCGTTCAGGAGACCATCGCTCCGCTGCCCGCCCTCTGCTCACAATGCGGCAACACCTTGCCACCCGAGCATCGTTTCTGTCACCGGTGTGGAACGTCATCAACCACAGCAGGAGAAACGCCTGCGTGAATCCACCCGCAATCCTCGTACAGGCGCTGGAGAAGAATTATGGCCCGGTACCGGCCCTGCGAGGGGTTGATTTAGAAGTCGCCGCGGGTGAAGCCATTGCCGTCTTGGGCCCCAACGGTGCAGGAAAATCCACGCTGCTGAATCTACTCTCGGGACTGACTCGGCCGGATAAAGGCACCCTCAACGTAGGTGTGGGCGAGCCCTGTAAAGATCGACGACGTGCGCGTGCGCGCATTGGGTTGATCGGGCACGAAACTTTTCTCTACCCAACCCTCACCGCACGTGAAAACCTTATTTTTGCCGGGGAACTCTATGGCCTCGCCAATCCCAAACAACGGGCCGACGAACTCCTGGCGGAACAACAACTGGAGCACGCTGCCCATCGAGCCGTGAAAGGTTTCTCGCGCGGCATGGCGCAGCGTGTCGCCATTGCGCGCGGCTTGATCCACGACCCGCCGATTCTTTTATTGGATGAACCCTTCACCGGGTTGGATCACAGTTCGACGGAAATGCTCTGTGCGAAGTTGTGCAGAATCCGAGATGCCGGAAAGACCATTGTCTTGGTCAGTCACGACCTGGCCCTGGCCGCAAAAATTGCCAACCAAGCCATCCTCTTGGTGCGCGGGCAGATTGTGCATCGCTGTTCAGGACAGCAACTCACCCAGAGTCACTTGGAACAGCAGTATCGCACTGCCGTGGAGCCCCGATCATGAATGGCTACCGCGTGCTCGTGGCCGTCCTGCACAAAGAGATGCTCACCGAGTGGCGCAGTCGAGACCGCGTCATCGCCATGTTGATCTTCTCGCTTTTGGTGGTCGTGATCTATCACTTCGCCCTGCCCGAACTGCCGAGCAGCGAAGTCCCCAGCACCGTATCGGGCTTGCTGTGGTCGGCTTATTTATTCGCCGCCATTCTGGGGCTTAACCGCTCCTTCTCGGCAGAGCTTGAAAACCATGCACTCACAGGTCTGGCCATGGCACCCTTGGACCGCGGCTGGATCTTCCTCGGCAAAGCCCTGGCTAATTTCATTCTGCTCATTTTTATTCAAGCCCTCACGGCGACGGCCTTTGCTCTGGGTTTCGATCTCGACTTGCGCAGCTTGTTTCTGCCCCTTGCGGGCATCTTCGCACTGGGTGCCGTTGGTATCACGTCCGTCGGGACTCTGTTTGCCGCCATTGCGGTGCGCACGCGCAATCAAGAACTTTTACTGCCCTTGCTCTTGCTGCCACTGCTCATGCCCATCCTCATCGCAGCAACGACAGCCACGCGTGCCCTATTGTTGGGAGAGCCCGTGCCCGGCACCCCGGTACGCATGCTCGTTATGGCGGACACCATCTTTTTGGTACTCTCCTTTATCTGTTTTGAGTACGTCTTAGATGATTAGAGAGATGATTAGAGCGACGAGCAAATCGCAACGTAAGGGATCTGAGGACATCAATGAATAGCTCGACGACTACACATTGGATTGATCGCAACGCTGCAAAGTTGGGTACACCCAGCCTGCTGCTGGCTCTCTTACTCACAGCGGTCTGGGCGGTGTCTGTGGTAACCGCTCCCGTTGACAGCGCACAGGGCCTCATCCAAAAGACGCTCTACGTGCACGTGCCCTGCGCCTTCGCGGCATACATGGGCTTCGTCATCACGGGCCTGTGCGGCATCATGTATCTGTGGAAAGAAGAAACGGCTTACGACCGTCTGGCTTATGCCGCGGCTGAAGTAGGTATTTTGTTTTGCAGCCTGGTGCTGATCACCGGCCCCATTTGGGCTCGGGGAACTTGGGGCAAGTGGTGGTCCTGGGATGCACGCCTGGCGGTGACCGTACTGCTCTGGTTCTTGTACCTGGCCTACCTGCTCTTGCGCAGCTTCTCCGAAGGCAGTCCGCGCACCGCTCGCTTCGCCGCCATTTACGGCGTTGTGGGTGTGCCCGTCATTATCTTGAACTACTTCGCCATCGATCTCGCGGGAGGCCGCGCCATGCACCCCGACAACCTGGAACAAGGCAGCCTGGGTGCCGGCATGGGCATGCCCTTCCTTTTGGGTGTATTGGCCATCTTGGCCATATTTTTCCACTTGCTCTTTACTCGCACCGAGGTGGAAACGCTACGGGCCGAAGAGCTGCGAACGCATCTTCTTTCAGATTCTCATTAGGGGACGTTTATGAATTATCTCATCGCTTCATATGCGGTTGTCCTTGGAAGTATCCTTCTCTACAAGGCTTACGTCGCCCGCGAAAAGGCAACTCTCAAGCGCAGTCTCGCCGGTTTTAAAACAGCGTCCCCCCAGGAATCAAAAGCTGGTTGACAGAGAAACTCTGTTCTAGTAGAAAGGTATTGTCCCTCCAGTTCATTGGTAACACCTTGAACTACAAAGAAATTTTAGTGCTTGGGAGTTGCGTATCTAGCGAGAAAAACAGGCCCGAAAAATGACCTGAGGTAAGCGATTCCCAGTGAAATGTGTAAAAAGGCAGCAAATTTCTGCGTGAAACAGAGGGTGTAGGAAGAATTTTTCCTAAGTGTGGGAAAAGGGTACTTCGTGGGAGCGAAGTACAGAAACTCTGGATAGCTTATTGGAACCACAAAGAGCTAAAAAGGGGTTTTGACCGCAGAGAAGCCCGCAAAGGCCCGGCAACTGAAAAGCAACTCTTGAGCTAAGAGGCAAGAAGATACGGCAAGACTGTAATAAGACAGTAAGAAGGTACGGTCAGAAGCAGCATCAGCACATCAATGACTGAAAGTGACTTTTCGGTCAGCCGATGGCACAGCGTTTGCTCTCATTATAGGGCAAGCGTGGACAAGTCCTCGAAAGGGAGTTGTCCATGTTAGAACCTACAAGCGACTAACAAGCGACTAACAGGAGGCGCTAAGTAGAATATGGCCAGCATGAAACGGGGCGTAGGTTATTGCAAGAACACCCAGTGTGAGGATTACGCCAAAGGTGTATTCCTGCTCAACCACGGTGACTCCTTTTATTGTCCTCGCTGCCGACACCAGGGCGAGGTAGAAAAAGAGCGCGGGTTTTATACCGGCGACTCTGACATTTTCAAAGAGGTTCGCGTCGAGTACAACTTCGACCCCACCAACACCATGTATCGCGAGATCGCCATTGTGCGCGATGAGAGCCTCTGGGGCCGCCACAACGTATACACCTTGCAGTCCCCACTGATTAAAACCGAGAAGCGAGCCCTCAAAGTAGCCGAAGCCATTCTGGCCAATCTAAATCGCTACCGCGGCTTGTTGAACGACGACGAAATTCCACGCACAACCGAAATCATTATTTCCTTCGACGACCCCTTTGATGTGTTCCAAGAGAAACTGCATCAACTGGGCAAGGAATGGGCCGCCAGCGGCCTGCGCGAAATGCCCCGTTAGTCGTAAAGCCACTAACGTCGATTGAGACCGGCCCTCTCGGGAAATCCGAGAGGGCCGTTCTTTTTGAAGAGGGTCGTTCTTTTTGGACGAGATCCCATTTATTCTAAATCCACACCCGCGTCGCCGAAGCGCATCCTCAAATCAATGCGCATACCCGCCATGATTTCCTGACTTCCCTGGTATTCGCTGCGCTCCACTTCCTCACCAGAGGCCAGCAGATGCGCATCCAAGGCATCCTCCAAGGGACCTCGATGCCAGGGAAAGAGAGTGTCGGGCAAGCCGTCCAAGGGGAACCAGCGCAGGCACAAAGACTCGTGGCTTTTGCGCAAACTCCCGCCCACGACACGGCAGCGATACACGTGAGCCGTGTGGGCGTGGAAACCGCTGCGAAGATAACGTCCCACTTTGGAATCTACGGCAACCTCAAGTCCCGTCTCTTCACGCACCTCGCGCAGCAAGGTTTGCCCGGGCGATTCATCGCGCTCGGCCGTGCCACCGGGCAATTCCCATCCCCATAAATCGCTGCGCACGGAAAGCAATACGCCCTGCTCGGACTGAATCACGCCTTGCGCCAACACCATAGGCTCGCGCTGGATTCTTGAACCTGTGCTGCCTTGCACGGCAATGCGCGAATAGTTCCACAGCAAGTTGCCCAATCGTTTTGTCGTTTTCAGAGGGTCCAGAACAGCCCTTTCCTACGCGGAATGTATCCTGAATAATTATCACTGTGCGAGTGAACTACCCAACCACCTTATTCAGCGGGTACTCCACGATCCCTGTGGCTCCGGCGGAGATCAGGTTGGGGATCAGGTCGCGCACGAGTTTTTCGCGGATCACGAGGTTCAAGTCGACCCCTCCGCCGCCGTGCAATGGAGATACGGTAGGCGTGGAGCCTTCGGGGAGCAGGGACAACACCTTGTCGAGTTTTCCATCGGGCACGTTCATCATCAGACCCACGCGATCGGCGGCTTCGATGGCTCCCAACAAAAGCATCTTCAAGTGTTCCATCTTCTTGCGCTTGGCGGGATCGGCGTAGGCGGCCTTGTTAGCGATGAGACGCGGCGTGCTCTCTAACAATACTGCCAACACATCCAGGTTATTGGCGCGCAGGGACGAACCGGTCTCGGACACGTCCACAATGGCATCGGCCAATACGGGAGGCTTCACTTCCGTGGCGCCCCAGGAGAATTCGAAGTCAGCGTCTACGCCATTTTCGGAAAAGTACTTTTTGGTGAGTCCGATGGCTTCGGCGGCAATGCGTTTGCCTTGAAGATCTTTGACGGACTTGAAAGGGGAACCGTGCTTCACTGCTAACACCCAGCGCACGGGACGGTAGTTGGACCAAGGTGCTTTCAAGTCGGCCAACTCGACAACATCGGCACCATTTTCCTGCACCCAATCGATGCCGGTGATGCCCACGTCCATGACGCCCTGCTCCACGTAGCGCGCCATTTCCTGGGCGCGCACCATGAGACATGAAATTTCATCGTCGTTGATCTTGGGGAAGTAGTTGCGGCCCGACACCTGAATGTTGTAGCCAGCGCGTCGAAACAAATCGATGGTCGTGTCCTGCAAGCTGCCTTTGGGAAGCCCCAATTTAAGCAGCGCGTCTTCCATATCCTGAATCATTTCTTGTACACCTCGTTGGGATCGAACACTTGCTCACCCACATCGACAAACTCGCCGTCGCGAATCTCTCGGAAAAAACAACTGCGCTTGCCCGTGTGACAAGCGGCATCACCGATTTGCTCCACCTTCATCAAGATGGCGTCGGCGTCGCAATCCACATAAATGCTTTTCACCACCTGGACGTTTCCGCTCTCTTCACCCTTGCGCCATAGCTTCTGGCGCGAGCGCGTCCAGTACACCGCCCGGCCCGTGGCCAAGGTCTCGGCCAGAGACTCACGGTTCATATAAGCCAGCATGAGGATTTCGCCCGTGGCGTGATCCTGGGCAATGGCCGTTACCAGCCCAGCGCCTTTTTCGAAGTCCACTGTATCGAGAATCTTATCCATAAGGGGGCGGAAGCTACCGGGGGAAGCCCGTGGCCGCTAGCTAAAGAGCACGGTTTGCAGGCGCTGCGACGGGGCAAAGCCAAGTTCGCTGTACAAATCTTCGGCAGCGCGGTTTCCCGTCACCACCGATAGCTGGACGTGGCTTGCGCCCTGGGAAAAGGCCTCGTCGCACAACATGGCCATGCCGCGGCGGGCAAAGCCGTGGCGACGAGCTTCGGGCCAGGTATAGACCCCTTGCACCAACCAGCCCTGAGGCAGCGCCACATCGGCCCACACTGTAAAAATAACTTCGCCGTCAATGCGCAGCACACGGGCGAAGGGCATGCGCTCACGCACCCAGTTGCGGAAGCCCGTGGGATCTTCCTTGTAGGTATCCGGTCTCCCCTCCTCTTGAAGACTGGCCCGAGAGGCCCAAATCAAGGCCTCTAAATCCGCTTCCACAGCCGAATGCAAGCAGGGCTCGCCCGCCACGGAATGGTAGGCCTCCGAGGTCCTGCGCATGGATGCGTACTTCTCCTGCACCAAGCAATACGAGACCTCCTCACGCTCGAGATCGGAGTGAAAGCCCATGGCCAAAAGTAGCTCCCACAGGGGCACTGCCTCTTCCATGGGCGCCTTGAGCAAAGCCGAGCGCAAGGTGCCAAGAGATGGAATAAACTGTTCTAAAACAGTGGTTTCCGAAGACCAACAGCTCAGGGTCACCACGGGCCGAAGCGCCAGCAGTCCCAGATTTTCCCGCTCGCGCCAGGCGCCGACCAAACTTAGGGCCTTTTCGCTGGCGGCATCTTCCCGCGCCAGGCGATGACACATGTCGTAGAGAACCAGGTCGGTGAAATGCCCGCGATCCAGGCGGCTCCCCATCTGGGACATCAATTGAGCCGCGTCATTGGCATCAACGGGTCGCACTTCAATTTTTTCGGAACTCATAACTTTTTCCTCACCAACTTTCTTCGCCGACTTTCAGCGCCGTTTTTACGACCCGAAACGAACTTCATGATCTCACGAAAAGGACATTCGTAGCAAGAGGATGCGCACTCCTTGGAGCTAGCTTCCCAATTTCCTATGATCCGCCCCCTGACCGGAGGTAGAAATGCTCGAAACTGTGAGCCGTGGCTTTGAAGCCGCACGAGACAAACTGCGCGGTGTTCGCACCCTCAGTGAAGAAAACATCGATGAGGCCCTGCGCGACGTCCGCAGTTCCTTGCTCGAAGCGGATGTCGGCCTGCCCGTCGTTCGCAGTTTCATCAAACAAGTCAAAGAGCGCTCCCTGGGTGAGAAGGTCGAGACGCGCGTCACCGACGATCAGGGCAAAACGCACAAGGTCACGCCCAGCGAACATTTCATCGCCATTTGCGAAGAGGAACTCGCGGCCCTCATGGGTCCGGTGGATCCCAGCCTGGCCAAGGGCAAGGGAGGGATCACTTCCGTTTTGCTTTTGGGTTTGCAAGGTGTGGGTAAAACCACCTGTGCCGCAAAACTCGCGTACCTGCTGAAAGCCAAGGGGCAAAAGCCCTTACTCGTCGCCGCCGATATTTATCGACCCGCCGCCGTCCTGCAATTGCAGCGTTTGGGAGAAAGCATCGAGGTACCGGTGCATGCGGGCAGCGAAGGCCAGTCCCCGCCCTCCATTTGTGCCGACGCTTTTGAGCGCGCCAAGCGCGAAGGCTGCAACGCGATCATCTACGACACGGCGGGACGTCTGGCCATTGACGACGAGCTCATGCAAGAGCTTGAGCAGATCAAGCAGACCACGGATCCGGCCAATACCATTCTGGTATGCGATGCCCTCATGGGTCGCGACGCGGTCAATGTCGCCCAGGCTTTTGCAGAGCGACTCCCCTTAGACGGCTTGGTGCTTACCAAACTCGACGGCGATGCCCGTGGTGGTGCCGCGCTGGCGGTGAAGGCCGTGACGGGCATACCCATCAAGTTCATCGGCATGGGTGAGACCGTTGACAAGTTGGAGGAGTTTCGACCCGAAGGTCTCGCCTCACGTATCTTGGGCATGGGCGATATCGTCGGTCTGGTAAAAGACTTCGAAGGCGTCATCGACGAGAAAGAAGCTGAAGCCGATGCCGAGAAAATGCTCTCCGGGCAGTTCACCTTTGACGATTTCCTCAAACAAATGCGAACCCTGCAAAAGATGGGATCCATGAAGGACCTGTTGGGGAAACTTCCCGGCATGGGCGGGCTGGCCGATCACGTCGATGAAAGCGAGTTGGGCCGCGTCAAAGCCATGGTGCAATCCATGACCAAGGCAGAGCGCGCCAAGCCCGAGATCATCTGTAAGAGCCGTTCGACGCGCATTGCCAAGGGCAGCGGAAGAAATCCCAAAGATGTGAGAGAGCTCATAAAGCGATTCATGCAAATGCGCGAAATGATGGGGGCAGTGGGCAGCGGTGCCATGGGCGGCCTGGGCGGACTCATGGGAAAGATGGGCATGGGCGGTGGCATGCCCGGTATGGGCGCTATGGGCGGCGGATTGCCCGGCATGGGGGGCTTTGACCCCAGCGCCATGATGGGCGGAGGGTCGCCAGGCATGGGTGCCAAAGAAGCGGCCAAACGGCGCAGTGCAGGGAAAAAGAAAAGGAAACAGGCCAAACAGTCTCGGCGTAAGGGAAGAAAAAAATAAGAGCTCGGTGGAAATTTACGAAACATCCTGCAAACCCACTTAACTTCCCTGTGCTGTTGCCGATCTAAGAGGTCCATATGCCACGCTTATTATCACTACTCATTATCACTGTTTTCATGATCGGTGCCGTGCCCCAGACCGGACTGGCCGACCCCTTACCCCGGCCCGCAGGTCTCGAACACCAGGTTCAGTTTTGGATTCGCGTGTACTCGGAAGTCGACACCAAGGGTGGACTGATTCATGACTCGCGCCACCTCGACGTCGTGTACGAGGTGATTCATTTCTCCGATAAAACAAGCAGACGGAGTCGTGACCGAGCCACGGAAACCGCAAAGAAAAAGTACGCGAAAGCGCTGCGCTCCCTGGCCAAAGGCAAGCGCACGAATCTCTCGCTAACCGAAGAGCATGTTTTGTCACTCTGGCCCGAGGGCGTCACCAATAGCACGCTGAGCAAAGCCTCCAAGCGCTTGCGTTTTCAGCTTGGGCAAGCCGATAAATTCAAAGCGGGGCTCGTGCGTTCAGGTGCCTGGAAACCGTACATTCGAAAAGTCTTCACCGAACAGGGTGTTCCCGTAGAAATCTCTGCGCTGCCCCACGTGGAATCATCGTTCAACCCCACGGCCTATTCCCGAGTCGGCGCTGCAGGCATGTGGCAATTCATGCGGTCCACAGGCGGGCGTTATCTACAAGTCGATTACGCCGTCGATGAACGCTTGGACCCCTATAAATCAACCGATGCGGCAGCCCAGCTGCTCAAAGACAATTACTCCGTTACCAAATCCTGGCCCTTAGCCATCACAGCCTATAACCATGGTGCAACGGGCATGAAGCGAGCCGTGAAGAAACTCGGCACAAGCAACATCGACACCATTGTAAAAAAATACGAGAGTCGAACCTTCGGTTTTGCATCCCGCAATTTTTACACCGAACTACTGGCCGCTTCACACGTTGACGAAAACTCCATGAAGTACTTTGGCGCTCTCACGCTCGATAAGCCTGTCCCCTTTCAGTCGGTGCAGATTAAGCACTACTACCCCTTCGCTGCACTACAAGGCGTCTTGGGCATCCCCTCAGCAAAGTTACAGCGCTACAACCCCTCACTGCGCAATCCCGTGTTGACGGGCCAAAAGCACGTGCCCCGAAATTTTGTGCTCCATGTACCCGGTGGTATCACGCACACTGCTGCAGTAAGCGCCATCAGTGGAATTTCGGACAACCAGCGCTATAGCAAGCAGCATCGTGACAAGTACTACACTGTCGAGCGCGGAGACACTTTGTCGACCATCGCCAAGAAACTGCGCGTGCGCCAAAGTGATCTCCTGGCAGCCAATAATCTGCGCAACCGGAACTTCATCCGCGTCGGTCAAGTATTGCGCTTACCGGGTTTCGCTCAGGTCCCCAAGAAGACAAGCCGCATTGCCAGCGCGCCAGCACACACCGGCCCTCTGCCCAAGACCTACAAGGTTCGCAGAGGCGATACCGTCTCCTCCATCGCCGGCCGATTTGACATTGCGGTGAGCGAGCTGCTCAAGACCAATCGCTTGCGCAATAAGAATCGAATTTATGTTGGACAGGTTCTCACGCTACCGGGAGGACGGAGCCAAGCCGTCATTGTGGCCGCTGCGGCGGCAAAGCCTGTTGCCAAGGCTCCCGTGAAAACTCCGGTCAAAGCCCCTGTCAAAGCCAGAGTGCAACCCGTCTTGGTGCCTGCGCCAGCCACGTTACCAATAACAGTTGCAGCGATGGGTCCTCCCCTGCCCCCGGTCGCCTCTCCCGCACCAGGCTTTCGCTCCTTGCACGAAGGGGGCGGTGCTCGTTTTACCATTTTGAAAAACGATCAGGTTCGAGTAGAGGCGGAAGAAACCATCGGTCACTATGCCGATTGGCTTCAAGTCAGTGCTTCAAGTTTGCGTCGCTTGAACAGGATGAAGTACTCCACTCCTCTGCCCATTGGAAAGCGCTTCACCCTGAATTTCTCCAACGTCTCTCGAGAAGACTTCGAACAACTACGTCTCGAATTTCATCGCTCCATGCAGGAAGACTTCTTTGCGGCCTACGAGGTGGAGAGCACCCGAGATCACAGGCTGGAAAGAGGAGACACGCTCTGGAGCCTGGCTCGACAGGACGATCCAATCCCCATGTGGTTGCTGATTCAATACAACCCCGAAGTCGACTTCAACGCCTTGCATCCCGGTACCGTGGTGATGATTCCACGCGTTCAACCACGAAGGCAGAGCTAAATCCTCCCAGGCTGCGTCAACTCTTCTTTTACTTCCCCTGGTGCTTCCGCATCTAGCTGAAAAGCCGTCATCTGTAATTTATCCTGCGCATTGACCTCATAGAAATCCTCGCCACTCTGCCCGCGCCAGATCACTGACAACGGGCGAGAAGCACAGGACAGCACCTCGTTTTCCCGCTCTTGCCGAGTTCCCGTACGACCATGAAAGAGGCAGAGCATCCAGGCCTCGGGAGCCAACAGGGGGCTGCAAAGCTTGGACAGCGTTCCAAGATCTTGACCGACGGGTTTGCGACGCCCACCTCGTTCGGGCACCTGTGGCGGGGGATCCAAAATGATCCCGTCAAATTGTTGCCCACTGCGTCGGGCTCGTGGGAGATGGCGATACACATTCCCTCGCACCAACGCGCGCTCATCGACAGGGCTTCCGTTCAAGGCATGGTTCTCCTGTGCTCTTTGCAAGGAGCGCGTTTGCGTGTCTAGATGGGTCACCGAACGCGCTCCACCTGCAGCGGCAGCCACTCCCAGACTTCCGGTGTAAGCAAACAAGTTCAACACACGACGATCCCGACTGTTGTCCATCAACCAAGCACGTGCGGGTCGCGCATCGAGGAACAAACCTACATTGGGGGTGAGCAAGGGATCGATCAAAAAACGCAGCCCCTGTTCCAACACTTCCAAAGGCTCTTCCGGGGCCTCTCCTCGCAACACTCGTCCACAAGCCTCCGGGGAAGAAGGTCCGCCCTGCACCTTCTCTTTTAGAATTATTCGACCGGGCGCAAAGCAACCTTCCAAGGTACTGGCAGCGATGTCCAGATCGTCGCCGCTCAGCGGGCGATGACAATACAGCACCGCCGTATCCGCAAAACGCTCGATGTTGAGACCGGGGAGGCCCTCTGCGTGACCGGAGAAAATGCGATAGGCCGTGAGTGAAGGATCTGCGTGCAACGCCGATCTTCGCCCCCATGCCCTTTCAATTTTTTCCGCCAGAGAAAGCTCACTCAACCTGTTTCTGCGCCTCCACAGCGGTTAGGCTATCGCGATGACGCAAGAAGAGTCAAAGAGTTGGTGGGTCTACATCGTCGAGTGTGCCGACCGGACGCTCTACACAGGAATTACGAATCACTTGGAGCGGCGCTTGGAGGCTCACCAAAAGGGAACCGGCGCAAAGTACACGCGCAATCGACGCCCCGTGACCTTGCGCTACCAAGAACAACAGGCGGACCGTTCGGTAGCCTCGAAACGCGAAGCTCAACTTAAAAAGATGTCGAGACAAGAGAAGCTGCAATTGATTCAACAGGATTCAGACAACCATCAGGTGTCATAGGGGTTCTCGGGCAAATCAGGGCTGTATCGGAATCGACGATGACTCCACATCCATTGCTCTGGATGTTCGCGAATGAGTCCCTCTAGCACCGCATTGCAATCTTCCGTGAGCCCTTGAATGGTCGCTTTTTGATCCTCAAGTTCCCGCACGGGGATTTCGGGAAGAAAGCAAATTCGATGCAGGTCTTCTTCTCCCTGGCGCATAGCATAGACAGGCACAATGGCAGCACCACTTCGCAAGGCCAGGGCTGCGATGCCGTGGGAAGTTGAACAGCGCACGCCAAACAGCGGTGCCATCACCCCACGCTGGGGCTTGACGTACTGATCGTTCAACACCGGAACCGCATGCCCTTTCTTCAAGGCACGCAGGATTTGGGGAGCCACGTTGCGCTGGAAGATCATATTGGAACCCATGCGCTCGCGTTGTCGAAACACATACTCGCGGATGTAGGGATTGCGCATGGGTCTTCCCACGGCCGTAAAATCGACACCGGCCAATGGAATGCCCCGCACACCAATTTCAAAATTCCCCATGTGCAAGGTCAGCAACATGGCACCCTTGCCCTTGGCCATGGCCGCTTTCAAGTTCTCGATGCCCTCGAAGGCAATATGCTCTTCCAGTTCCTTATTGCTCCAGGTACTGGAACGGGCGAGGTCGATCAAGTTCCACGCGAGACGCACAAAGGTTTCTCGCCCCACGCGTTGACGCACCTCTTCGCTCCAATCGGGAAAGGCAATTCGCAGATTGACCAGCATGTAATCAACACGCCGCCCCCCACAAGCAAAGAAGGCATAGGCGAGCCACTTTCCCAACGGCCTGGAAAACCAAAGGGGCAGCCGAGCCAAAATGGCTATGGCGACGCGATAGCCGATATAGGAAAGGCGGAAGCGGAGCTGACCGAATCTTCCTTTTCCTTTGCTACTCACTGGTTACTCCACTTCGTAATCGACCACGACTCGATCGGATGCGACTTCGCCCACAAAGCCTGCCGCCTTCACGTGCTCTGCATGGACACGATAAATCTCAAGATCAGCCTTGGTTTTGAACTCGGAATACAAAGCCACATCAAAAGCTGCGTTTCCTTCCGCAAAATTCAATCCCACTTCAAGCGCGGAGACTTCGGGGATAAGCGCAGGAAGGGCCTCCAAGATCTCTTTGATTTTCTCAGCGTTTTCCTGTTTGGAAGCATCGGCAGCACTTTCCTTCAGCTTCCACATCACGATGTGTTTAATCATGGACTTCACCAACTCTTTTCGTTGCGAGGGATTCAAAATGCAGCGGGGACACTATCACGAAGAAACCAGCCGAGCCGCTTTATTCCAACCACTCAAGAATCATGTCTTCCATCTCGTCTTCTTCAACTTGGTCCTCTGGAATGGCGTAGTCGCGAACAGAAACTCCTGCGCGATGGACGGAAGCTGGATCCCCGGACACCAGTGGATGCCAGGACTCAAGCTCTTTCCCCTCCGCCAACAACCGATAGGCACAGGTCTTTGGAATCCAATCCAGATTCAGCGCCAATAGAGGTGTCACCACAACACAATCGGGTTCCAACTCCTTGCGCTGGGCATAGCGGCTACACCGACATTGCCGAATCTCCAGCAAGCGACACGCTACGCGCGTATGGAAGACCTCGCTCGTGTCTTCATTCTCAAGTTTGTGCAAGCAACAGCGTCCGCAACCATCACACAAGGCTTCCCACTCCACCGAAGACATTTCTTCAAGGGATTTCTTTTTCCAAAACTGAGATTCGAGAATTGCAATTTTCATCACTGGGCTTTTCTTATGGATTCGCTCCGCGAACAATTAGTTTCAGGAATTAACCGCTCGTAAATGCTTGAGCCATTGTCGTGCCGCCTTCTCTGTCTTCTCATTCCTGGCGGCCGCGAGAAAGGCTGTGCGGGCTTGTTCGTATTCTTTCAAGTGAAAGAGGCAAACACCGAGCAATAAATTGACTTGTGCCTTGCTCTTCAACTCGCCCTTCCGGAGCGCCTTCCTGAAGTATTTTCTTGCCAGTTTCCAATCTTCTTCTTCCATGGCCACCTGGCCGATCATGGCGAAGGTCTGTCCTTTCTCAGAAAGCTCAGCGGCTTTCAACAAGGGAATCTCTGCTTTCTTGAACTCCTTGGCTTGTACCCAACTGGAACCCAACAAGTACCAAGCCTTCTCATTCTCCTTGATCTTGCCCTGGGAGAGTCCCTTTTCAATCACGAGGGCCGCCTTGTAGGGTGCGTCGTTATACAAGAAGGTTTCAGCCATGCGGCGCAATTCAGAATCCGATGTCAGGTACCCTCTTTCGTAGGCCATCTCTTGCAGCGCCATGGAGTCGCGATCCCTTCCCAGACTTCCATACATCGCTGCGAGTTGCATGATGTAACTTTTCTTGGCAAAGCGTTCGACGAGCTTCTCGCCCATCTTCGCGGCGTTCTTGTAATCCTTGGTGTAGTAATAACAAGAGAACATCAGGTTCAACCAATTCTCACGTGGATCCTCTCCCTGAGCCAGGCCCTGTTCGCCCAACTTGATCGCCTTGGCAAAATTTTCCTGCTGCGCATAGGCCGTCGCCAAGGTGAAGTAGGCCGAGGCTCCAGGACTCTTCACCTCAGTAAACCATTGCTCCAGCGCGGCGATGCCTTTCTTGTATTCGCCATTGGCGACGTAAAGCTGGCCTAGATTGAAGCGAAGCGATAACTGTGCCGCTTCAGGCAAACTCTTCTCTTTGAGACATTTTTCAAAACTCGATGCAGCTTTGACGTAATCCCCTTGTGTGGAGTAGGCGTAGCCGATGGTTTGATACATCAAGGCGCGTTCGTATGAATTCAGTTTGTCTTTCTTGGCTTCCAGCTTCCTCAAGCCGACCAGGGCTTCGCTGATTTGATCTTCACCGATGAGTTCCTGAGCGCGAAGCAACTGCTTGTGAACCGACTCGCTCACCGTCTGTACTTGCTTGGCTCTAGGCTTTGCTCGACGTTCACGCGCCGACGCATCGGAGACGAGACTCGTGGACCCCAGCACACAGGCACATACAAAGACTACACACGCCTGAAGAAACAAGCGTCGTCGCATGCTATTCAACGGCCCACTTGTCCGTCGACGATCCTTTGCAGTCATTACTGCCCTCAACTCATTTCCCTCAGTCTTCCAGTTCGAAGGTCATCACCACTTCGATCCCCGACTGTTCCACAGGTTTGCCGTCGACCATTTTTGGCTTGTACTTCCACTTCAAAACGGCGCGTTTCGCTGCGCTATCAAAAGTGCCCGGCGGGTCAGCGTCCACCACGATGGGATCGCGTACCGTGCCCGCCGTGGTAATCGTAAAACGCAGGTACACCCAGCCTTCAATCCCGCGCTCGTTGGCTCTTCGGGGATAAACAGGCTCAACCCGGACCAGCGGCAACACATCCGAATCAGACAGCACTCCGCCAAACCCCATGCCCGCCAGGTCGGACCCTTGTTGAAGGGGAATACCTGGCGCATTCATGTTCTGCATTCCCGGCTTCATCGGCGTGTCCGCAATATCGATATCGGGCGGTGGAGGTGCCGTTTTCGTTTCCACCTTCTTAGGCAGTTTCCGATCCTTGGTATTGGCTTCGCTATCTTCCATCACACGCGTAAATTCGATATCTGCGTAGACGTGTTCTTCTTCTTCATTTTTGAGACCGAAATCAATCAAGGAAAACATCAAGCGAAACAGCAAGCCCGTGACCAGCACCGCTGTCGCCGCTGCACGCAGGAAACGCCAGTTCATTGCTTTGGCACCTTGGCCGCCACCGAGACGTTTGTCACACCCGCCAGCCGAATCTGGTCCATCACCTGAACCAATACTCCGGTCTTGGACAGTTCGTCGGCTTGGATCACAACACCGCTCTTGGGCGTTTCCGCGATCAGGCGCAAGATATTCGCCCGCACCGCTCGAACATCCACTCTGCGGCGTTGGATGAAAATTTGATTGCGCTCATCGATGGCAACCATGATCCCCGCGAGTTCTTTCTTTTCTGCCGTTTGGGCCTGGGGGCGATTCACATCGATCCCCGACTCTTTGGTGAAAGTCGCAGTCACGATGAAGAAGATGAGCATGATAAACACCACATCCAACATGGGTGTTAGATCAATCTCCGACTCATCACCCGCATTTCGTCGTCTCACTCGTCTGCCCACGTTCTTACTCCGACTTATTCTGCATAGGTCAATAGATCTTCCGTCCGCCGCACCTCAGCTTCGGTTTTTCTCTCCAACCACGCACAGAAATAAATACCTGAGATGGCCGCCACCATACCGGCCATGGTAGGAATCGTCGCTCGCGAAACACCTTCCGCCATGGCACGAGGGCTTCCTCCCCCCATGAGCGACATCACCTCAAACACCGAGATCATACCGGTGACCGTCCCCATCAATCCCAAGAGAGGGCAAATCGCAATGCATGTCTTGATCAAAGGGATGGCCCGCCGAAGCTTGAGTGCCATTTCAGCGACCAGGTAACGACGCACTTGAAGCGCGTACCACGAGGTTTGGTCCTGCCGAGATTGCCATTCGTCAACGATGCGTTTCAGGTCGACTGAGTGTCCACTACCCCGCAAGTAGAGCAACCGTTCTGAGATCAGTACCCACATCACGAAGGTGACGGCCATAATGGCAAAAAGTACAGGGCCTCCTGCGTTCAGGAAATCGTCAAATCTTGCGATCTCGGCGTAAAGGCTAGCCATTTTGGGAGCGTCCCTCGGCATGCCGCGCGATCACACCTGCGCTTTGTTCTTCCAAAATATGAACGAGTCCCTGGCTGCGCGCATTCAACATGCTGTGAATAAGCGTGAGTGGAATCGCCACCGTCAGACCCAATACCGTGGTCACCAAGGCACTCGAAATACCTCCAGCCATAACTTTGGGATCGCCTGTACCAAACAACATGATGGCTTGGAAGGTTTGAATCATGCCTGTCACGGTTCCCAACAAACCCAACAAGGGTGCCAACACCGCGCCCAGCCGAAGAACGAATATCCATCTTTCGATACCGGGGACTTCCTTGACGATGGCTTCATCGAGCTTGAGTTCCAAGGTCTCGATATCGATGTTTGGATGCTGGAAATACACGCCGAGCACGCGACCCAAGGGGTTGCCGGGGTCCGGCTTGGATCGACCCAATTCCTGCTTGATGGCCACTCCCATTTTCGTCAGCCTGATCAAAATAAAGAGACTCAACACCAAACAGGCCAGACCCGCGGCGATAATAATATTACCGACGATTCCACCTTGCTCGATGCGCTCCACCAAGTCGGGTTTTTGAATCAGCAGACGCAAAATGGCGCCGCGGGCGGGGTCCACCGAAGCCCCCACAATTCCGCTGGTCGCCTTCTGCAGATCTTTAATGGCCGCCGTGTGCCGACCGGTCGGCTGAGAAGGCAGCTCCACCAAGCGTTTGGTGTCCTTATAATCAAGGAATTTTCCGTCCGAGGTCGCGGTGAAGGAACCCACGCGGATCACCTCGCGCTGCACCTCTTGCCCGCCGGCATCGATCAAGGTTCCGGGGAAGCGCACCACCTTGCCTGATTCCGTCATCTCTTGCTGCATCACGAACCACAAGTGCTCAAGCTGCTCAATGGAAGGCAACTCCTCGCTCTGCGCCGTGGCCTCCAAGCTCTCACCACGGCCTGGGAATTGCGAGCTAACCAGAGAAGCATCCACCATTCCGATGGTATCCCCAGCGACCTGGCGCACGACACCAAAGAGTTCGCCGAGATCACCCAAGCGATTGCGCAATAACACCTGAGTGCGCGCGAGTTCTTCCTCGCCGTCTCTAAAACGCGCTTCAAGCCGTTCACTGCGACGTTCCTCTTCCGAGCGCGTCTTCTTGGCCCGGGCGAGCAGGCCTTCTTGCTTCTTCTTTTCCGCCAGAAAATTGCGCTCGCGTTCCGCGTTTCCCTGTTGCTCTGTCGCCGACCCCTGCTTCACTTGCCGTAGCAACTCATCGAGACTGACACGATCTTCAGCGGCACGAGCCTCTGACCCACTGATCAAAAGTGCACTCACAGCGACGAGTGCAAAGCAAAACAGCAAGCGGCCGAGCCCTCGCGTGATCCCATTCCAGCTCATCGGGCCACCTCCGCATCAGAGGCCGCATTGGCTGAAATCGGCGCGGGCACGGGGAGGTAGAGCAAATCAGGAGCGACTTGCTTCTTGGCGATCCGCAACCCCTGCTTCACCGTATCTCTATACTTGCCCGGTAGCTGAATCCACGCCGCCTGCTCCACATCCCACATTCCCGTCGTGGAACCGTCGAGGGTCTGGTAATAAAGAGCCACGCGGCCCAAGCGCAGAAAGTCGACATCGCGCGAAGCGTCCTCAAAGGCCAAAGCCCCGCGGTAGGATTCCATGGTCCAGCCATACTCGTTTTCGATGCCATAGGCCTCCATTAAACGACGGTATTTCTCGGAGGTCGTCACATCGGAGCGATCCATCAGTGCAGTCAATCCGCTGACGCGTTCCTGGCGTTCCTCCATGAGGAAGGGAATGTCAGCATTGACGAATTGATCAATGGATTTAGTCATGCGCAACATCAAGGGCATGATCTGGCGTTCAACGAAAGTGATGTTTTCGATCTGCCTCTGCAACGAAGCGACTTCGCGTTCCTGGTCATTGATCAGGGTTTGCATCTGGGCATTATAGGAGCGCAAATCCGCGATCTGCCGATTGACTTGACGGTACTCCTGCACCGCAGCGTTGGCGGCGTCACTCAATCCATCAATACGTCGCTGGGATGCTGCAGCGTTCTGATTGCGCTGATTTTCAACCTTGACGACCTCTTGCAGGTCTTGTGCAAACCCCGACCCTGCTCCAAACACCAGGAGGCTCATCACCAACCCCGCGCTACACAAGACGTGCTGCCTCCCGAATTTTTTCAGCCAATATTGCATTCAACACACTCCTCGAGCGCCCATGCCTGGGATAACTCCGTTCATCAACAGCCTGAATCCCGAAGGCACTATAATGACAAGTTCTGCGGAAATTTGAGAATAAAGAGTAAATCTCCATCCAGAAAGGGTCCAGCTTGGTTCAATTCAGCCTCACTTAACGCAAGGGCATCGGATTGCTACTCTGTGAATACGGCAACACTGGAAAAACGTTGCGCGTCCCTCGTTAGAGGCAGTAGAAATCAGCAAGAGCCTTAGGATTGTTGTTTAGGAGTGCTGTAATGGTATCGAACTATGTGATGGGACAAAGAGAAAGAACTCCGGACGATCCCGCTGGTGACGTCATTCCTTTGGAGTCCTTCCCCACCATCCCGGCTATTTTCCGTGAACGCGTCCGACGCAGCCCGGACAAAGTCGCCTACCTCCAATACAACTCGTTCAATGAATCCTGGTCAGAGTCCACCTGGGCGGAAATGGGGGCCGAAGTGGGGCGCTGGCAAACGGCCCTGGTGAAAGAAGGGTTGGAGAAAGGGGATCGCGTGGCCATCATGGTCCGCAATTGCCGCGAGTGGGTGGTGTTCGATCAAGCCGCCCTGGGACTCGGCCTGGTCACCGTGCCCCTCTACGTCGATGATCGCCCCGACAATAGCGCCTACGTATTGGGACAAACCGACAGCCTACTTCTCTTTGTACAAGAAAAGAAACAGTGGGAAGCCATCCAAGCCAGCGAGTTGGCACTGCCCCACCTCAAACGTGTGATCTGCCTGGAGAACCTTTCAGAAGAAGACAGCAACACGCATCCTTATCTGCTCCATTGGTCCGACTGGCTGTTTGGAATCAGCGGGGAGTTGCGCGCCCAAGAAGGCGACTCCTTTGAATTGGCCAGCATCGTCTACACCTCGGGCACCACAGGCCGACCCAAGGGCGTCATGCTTTCGCACCGAAACATGACGGCGAATGCCCACATGGCGATTTTGTGCGGCAGCGTAAATTCCGACGATGTTTTCCTGAGCTTCCTTCCCCTGTCCCACACCCTGGAACGAACAGCAGGCTATCTCCTCCCCTTGATCTTGGGCGCCCAGGTGGCCTACGCCCGCTCCATTCCCACGCTCGCCGAGGACATGCAGACCATCCGACCCACCATTCTCGTGTCGGTGCCACGCATTTACGAACGCGTCTACGGAAAGATTCAGGAAGGATTGGAAGAAAAGTCACTCTTGGCCCGCAAGCTATTCGAGTTAACGCTCTTCGTGGGCTGGCGTCGATTCCAATTTGATCAAGGGCGCGGAAAACGCTCCCTCCTCTTCTTGCTCTGGCCGCTGCTCGAAAAAATCGTGGCTTCAAAAATCCTGGCCAAACTCGGCGGGCGCATGCGCTGTGCGATCTGCGGTGGCGCAGCCCTCAACTCCGAAGTCTCTCACCTTTTCCTAAGCTTGGGCCTGCCCTTGATTCAAGGATATGGACTCACCGAAACCAGCCCCGTCGTTTGCGTCAACAGTGTGCGGGACAATATCCCCAATAGTATCGGCTGCGCGTTACATGGTGTCGAAATTCGCATCGCTGAAAATGACGAACTGCAAACGCGCAGTGAATGTGTCATGCAGGGTTACTGGCGGAATGAAGAAGCCACGGCAGAAACCATGGCCGAAGAAGGCTGGCTGCGCACCGGCGACCAAGCCCGCATTGACCCCGAGAACGGACATGTCTACATCACCGGGCGGCTCAAAGATATTATCGTGCTGGCCAATGGCGAGAAGGTTCCTCCCAATGACATGGAACAAGCCATCGCCCTGAATCCACTGTTCGATCAAGCCTTGGTGTTGGGTGAAGGAAAGCCCTACCTCTCATCGCTCATCGCATTAAATCCGGAAGCCTGGTCGGGATTCTGTGAAGGCTTGGGTGTCGATCCCAATGATCCCGCGTCCCTGCAAGCGGAAGTCGTGATCGACAAGATTTCTCAGTTGCTCAGCCAACGGCTGACCGACTTTCCCGGATACGCACAGATTCGCCAGTTCCATCTTACCCTGGAAGCGTGGACCGTTGAAAACGGGCTGATCACACCGACATTGAAAACAAAGCGGCCCCAAATACTAAAGCACTACGAGCAAGCCATTGCAGCCTTGTACGAAGGACACTAGCTCCCACGAACCGGATCGATTCAAGGAGTTCTATTCAAAGATTTAACAAAAGTTAAAACGCGTTGGATGGGTGCGCGACACAGGGGTCACGTACTGCAATCGCCACTAGAACCGACTACTACTTCTCGAACCTTGCTTTACTTTACGCGTTTCAGTGAACGGCCGACCCGGCTACCCGGGTACGACTTCTACATCCTCAGCCTGAAATCCCTTCTGGCCTTTTACAGGACTAAAACTCACCTTTTGGCCCTCATTCAAACTGCGATAGCCATCGCCGCGAATTGCGCTGAAATGCACAAACACGTCGTCGCCCGCATCCCGAATGATGAAACCAAACCCCTTTGCGTCATTGAACCACTTGACGGTACCTACTTCACGCTCTGCCATAATACAAACCCCATTTCGAGTATGTTTGTAAACGTAGCGTGATCCCGATGATCGTCCAGTGCATTCGAGCGGATGAATTTGCCTTGATTTAACCTGAGAGATAAGGGAGCTGAAAACGCCGTCCGCAACTGCAGGGGCCAAAACACTGTAGTTGCTGAAAATCCCTAATAGGACAGAAAAAGCTTTCTCTAATTGATCTTAGCTTCGCCTGCGGCAAAGAGGTGGCTGTCTGCCGTCTCTGTCAGCTCCAAATCGGGATACTTTTGACGAACCCAATCCAAATTCCAAAGGCTCTTGAACAGCACCACGGGGCGTCCATCTCGATCCTCCACCACCTTGGCCGTCTCCGAGTAGCGGAAAATATCGGGGTCAAAGTCTCCCTGAGGCCAGCGAGCGACTTGATAAGGCAGTGGCCCCAGCTTGAGCTTGACCTTGTACTCCGTCTGCATTCGATGAACGAGCACCTCGAATTGCAATTGACCCACTGCTCCCATGATGGGGCTCGCCACACCGCTGGTCATGTCCGTGAAGAGCTGCACGGCACCTTCCTGAGCTAACTGTTGTAAGCCCTTATCCAAGGCCTTTCGTTTTTCGACACCGGACACATCCACCGCCATGAAACACTCAGGCGAAAAGCTGGGGATGCCGGGATAGGAGAACCCGCCCTCTTCCGACAGGGTGTCGCCAATGCGGTAAATACCAGGATCATGCAGCCCTACGACATCGCCGGGAAAAGCCTCATCCACTTCTTCTCGATCCGACGCCATGAGCAAGGTGGACTTGGCCAGACGCACGCTTTTCCCCGTGCGTTCCAACTGAACAGTGCTGCCGCGCACAAACTTGCCGGAGCACACGCGCATAAAGGCCAATCGATCGCGGTGGTTGGGATCCATATTGGCTTGGATCTTGAAAATGAAACCTGAGAAACCACGCTCCACGGGATCGACGGGACCTTGGTCGGCGTGACGCGCTGAAGGCTTTGGCGCCATCTTCAAAAAAGCATCCAAGAAGGGCAACACACCAAAGTTAGTCATCGCACTGCCGAAGAACATGGGGGTTTGCATTCCGGCCCGCACAGCTTCCTCGTCAAATTCGGCGCCTGCGCCATCCAGGAGTTCAAGCTCTTCTTCGATTTGGGTAGCCATGGCACCGCCAATGGCTTCTTGGATGGCTGGCGAGCCGGGCTCTCCTTCCACATCCACCTGGTTGACTAATTGCGTTCCATGCTTTCCACCGGAAAAGAGTTCCAACTTTTTCTCCAAGCGGTCGTACACACCACGAAACCCACTTCCCATGCCCACGGGCCAATTCACTGGCACCGCCTCGATGCCCAAGACTTCTTCAATCTCTTGCATGAGGTCCAATGCGTCACGACTTTCACGGTCCATCTTATTTACAAAAGTAAAGATGGGGATTTTGCGCATGGCACAAACTTGAAACAGCTTGCCCGTCTGCGCTTCCACACCCTTGGCAGCGTCAATGAGCATCACGGCCGCATCGGCGGCCATCAGCGTTCGATAGGTATCCTCACTGAAGTCTTTATGACCGGGGGTATCCAGAATATTGACTCGAAAACCTTCGTATTCGAAATGCATGACCGAACTGGACACTGAAATTCCACGCTGCTTTTCCAACTCCAACCAATCGCTGGTGGCGTGTCGATTAGCGCGCTGCGCACGCACTGCACCGGCTTCGCGCAGGGCGCCGCCGAAGAGCAACAGTTTCTCCGTCAAGGTCGTCTTTCCCGCATCCGGGTGCGAGATGATGGCGAAGGTCCGGCGTCGATCGACTTCCTGTTTCAGGGCGCGCGTACCGCTACTGCCTTCTGTGGACTCCATGATCTCCATCCTGCTTCCCTAGATTTGAGCGGGGCTCACCCTAGATAAATTCCTCGACGATGGCGAGCAGTTGCACGCCGTAACGCTCGGCCTTGGCCGGCCCGATTCCGTGGGCGAGCAGTAAATCATCTCTCGTTCTCGGGCGCAACATGGCGATGTCGCGCAGACTGCGATCGCTGGCGATGACATAGGGCGGCACGCCTTGTGACTGTGCAAGCTCCAAGCGGTAGCTGCGCAAGCTATCGAAGAGCGCCCGTCCCACTTCATCCAAATCCTGAGCCAGGGCCGGAGTCTTGCGACGCCGTTCACCCGAGGCCAGCGCAGCTTTGCCCGCACTGTGAACCGGCGGTAACAAAAGGCGCACCGCACGTTCACCGCTCATGACGGCATTTCCTTCTTCCGTGAGCACTGCCACGGGTCGATCGCCGCCCTGAAAATCCACCCAACCCGCGGTTACCGTACGGCGCAATAAGCGCATGAGCCACTCTTCGGCGCGATCAGACAAAATGCCAAAGGTCCGCGTTTCATGCAGGCCTTCTCGTTGCAATCGCTCGTCGTCGACACCGCGCAAGAGCTTGGCAGCTGCGGACAAGCCAAAACGACCGTGAATGCGCGCCACGGCGCTCAGGGTTTTTCGCACCAAGAGGCTGACATCCTCGCCGTCTTCCTCTTCGCCTTCAGCCAAATCCAGGCAGACATCACAACGCCCACAGCCTTGTAAGGTCTCTTCATCGTCGCCGAAGTAACGCAGTATCGCATCGTGGCGGCAACTGCCCCCTTCGGCCCAGCGCATCAACTCCAAAAACAAGTTCCACTTGTGACGCACCATCTCTGCGTCGGGAGTCACTGGCCCTCCCCCGTTTTCAATCAGGTGTCGACGCAGGGCCATATCGCCGGGCGAGATCAACAACAGGCCCAGCGCATCTTCGCCATCACGACCCGCGCGACCCACCTCTTGATAGTAAGCCTCCACCGAACTCGGAGGCGCTAAATGCAACACGGCGCGCACGTCTGCACGATCGATGCCCATGCCAAAAGCATTGGTGGCCACCACCACCTCATTGCCCCCCGCGGCAAAATCCTTTTGTACCTGTTCGCGCAGAGCACCGTCCAAGCCAGCGTGATAGGCCGCCGCCCGCCAACCTCTTTCCGCCAAGCGAGAAGCTTCCTTCTCGCTGGCTTTGCGCGTGGGCGAGTAGATAATGGCCGCGCCCTTCTCTTCGCCCGGCTGACCCAGCGCTTCGGCCAGGGCTTCGTCAATCAAGCGTTCGCGGTCGCGCTTCCCATTGATGTCCCGCGCACGCAAAGACAGGTTGGGCCTGGCAAACCCTCGCAAAATCTGAGGTGTTTCGGAACCCAACCCCAGCCGCGTGATGATCTCATCGCGCACAATGGGCGTGGCCGTTGCTGTACAGGCCATAATTCGGGCGTCGGGAAACTCGCGTAGCATCGCTCCGATTTGCATGTACTCGGGACGGAAGTCGTGACCCCACTCACTGATGCAATGCGCTTCATCAATGGCGATAAGTGGGCACCGAAGGTTGCTGAGCAATGCGCGAAATCCGGGAAAGGCCAGGCGCTCGGGTGAGACATACACCAGCCGATACTCCCCTTGCGCCAGCTTGCGCAGGCGCTGGCGCATCTCCTCGGGCTCCAAGGTGGACGCCAAAAAGGTGGCGGACACACCGCGCGCCTCCAATGCAGATACTTGATCCTGCATCAGTGAGATGAGCGGAGAGATCACCAAGGTGGTTCCACGCAAGAGTGTGGCGGGGAGTTGATAGCTCAGGCTTTTCCCGCCGCCTGTGGGCGCCACCAGCAGGAGGCGCCCCACCTTTAAAATAGCTTCGATGGCTTCCCGCTGACCCGGCCGAAAGTCGTCGAACCCCAGCTTGTGCAGGCCGGCTTCCAGATCGTACTCACTCATGACGCCTACCTTGCCTCGCCGGGACCGGGGGTTTACCAACTGTTTTCAGAACTATTTCAAGAACTATTTCAAGAACTAGCTTTACGAGCTTTTTGTTACGGCTTCGCGCATGGCAGCTAGGTAATGATCTTGCCCATTTGTTCCTGGCCCGGGATCACGATCTTGCTGGCCTCTTGGCGCTGCATCTCTTTGGCTTCCTCGATCATCTTTTCTACGGCCACTTGGACCGCTGCCGGGAATTTACCCAAGGCTTCTTCGAGATTCCCCGCCTCGATGTCACATTGCACAGGTACCGGACCCATTTGTGACATGAGCTGCGTTTGACCGATGAAAATAAGGGGGCGACTTTCATCGCGTTCACCATCGACCGTGATCGGCGTGAGTTGTTTGACCGAAGCCACCTTGAGATCGGTAAATGACTCTTCCTTGTACAAATTTCCCAGATCCACACTCATATCAGTCATGGGATTTTTCTCTTCGCTCATTTTTTGTCTCCGTCCATTCCGATTACAACCGGAATCCTCTCAAACTCGAAGGCGCTTCTTCTACTTCTTGTAAGCTTCAATCAGCACTTCTGAGGTCTCGTGGCGCATGATGCGCGTATCGGGCTCTTCGCCGGCCAGCAACTGCTCGCGCACCTTGGAACCACTGATGAACACCGGCTTCTCGTCGGGATGCAATTCCATGAGGTCCACGCGACCCAAGGACTCGTAGTAAGCGGCAAACCCCACCTTGCAGGGTTTGACATGCAACTCTCCCTCAAGCTTGTCGAAAATTTCGTGGGCATCGAAGTCACCCCAAATGGCACTGCCATCTTCGTAAGGCGCATCCGCATGTTTGCGACCGATAATGATATCGCTGAAGCCATAGTTCTGGCGGTAGATGGAGTGCATCACGGCTTCTTTGGGACCGCCGTAAAACATTTTAATATCGAGGCCAATCAACTCGAAGACCTCATTGAGGTCATAACCGATATCTTCCCAAAGCTTCTCATCCTTATCGCCCTCACCCAACAAGCTTTCGTCGTGCAAGCGGCGATAGGTCTCCATGCGTGTGGGTGCAGGCACATCGTCGCCCTTCAACTCACCCATCAAAGGATTCAATACCACACCCGTGAAATGCCCTTCTCGCGTAATGGCCTCGGCGCCATACACCAAGGCGTACTCATGTGCGCGATGCAGGGGGTTGCGGGTTTGGAATGCAACGGCGCGCTCCCACTTGCGGTCACGAATCAAGGCTCGCGTCGTGCGCGGGGAGAGCATGTACTGCCCGTAGGCAGCATTAACGGGTTGAGGCAGGGTCTTGATGGAACCGCCCAGAAGCTTGGTGCGATCGTCAGCTTCCACCATGCGTCCACCGGGATGATCAAAGCGATCCGTTCCGTAAACACATTGCACGTACTTTGCTTTGTCGTAGTCATACACTTCGACATCACTCACCACAGCCACGATATCGCCTTCTTCGGTACGCAGTGCCACCGAGCCGCCGGCAAAGATTGCGCTGGCTTCGTTGTCCGTGAGAGGAAAAGCAATGGGAATGGTCCATGCATATTTCTTGCCTTCGCGAATGATCACCGATGCGTCGAGCACTTGGTTCCACTCTTCGGATTTCATGGGGCCATCCAAAGGGGACAGCGCGCCATCACCCAATCGATACATCGCCGACAAGTCAGCTTTGGTGACGACAACGGAAGGCAACTCAGCGGCCTCCGCCAAAAATTGCCTGCGTTGGGAAAGTGGAATGGTGTTTTCGACCAGTTTGGTTAAACCACCGTGAACAGGCACAAGGGCCCCCTGGCATCGCTTTTTTGTTTCAGGCAACGATCTATCTCCTCAAAATGGCTCAGCTCTTAATGGCTTTGCTCGGCGCGTGATGCGCTAAAAATGTTTGGTTCACCCCTGCTACTGATCATGGAACCGACCCCTTTGGCAAAACCGCCTTGGGGATCTCTACCCATTCCACGTCGTATGATTCAATACGCTGAAAATGCTGAAACCTGGTTTTCGGTTGGGTTCAACGATTACCAGACGGGCCGGTCACCGACACCTTCTAATAGCAGCGGCCGATCGCCGGAGCCATCCATCCGCCGCACTCGCAACACCGTGCGGTCATTGGCGGTCTGACTATAGGCTACATACCCCCCATCCGGCGAGATGCTGGGGCTACGTTCGTCACCAACACCCCTTCCGAGGGCCACTTTTCCGGAACCATCGTCCCTCATTTTCCATAATTGCCAGCGTCCACCCGTTTTTCGGCAAAAAGCCAACCAGATTCCATCGGAAGAAAAAGAGGGATCTACCCCGGAAACCAAGATCCGCCCCTGGGGAACACCGCCGTCTTGTATGGTTTTCCAGGAAAGCTGGACAATCTGAGCCTGCCCCCTGTCCGGGAGCCTGACAAAGACCAGGCTGTCACTGCCGGGGTTGCAAGCGACTTCTCCATCCCAGGGCCCGTCGGACACCGAGACCACAGCGCCGCGAGGTGACAATACATACACCTTGCGCTGGGTTTCCTCGCCTTCCCCCTCGTAAATCGAAAAAGCCTTCCAGCCGTTGGGACCGTAACAAGCATCCGCTTGTATGCCGGCTCTTCCCGGCAAGACAGGCCGAACGACACCCGTTTCTCGTATCCACTCCAGGATCACGCGCGATGGCCCGCGTTCTCCGCTTCGAAACAACAGGCGCTCGTGCGCCGGATCCCAAGCCAAGGGAATGGCACCTTCCAGGGCAAAGCGAGCCGCGGTGAGATCCCCGGTTCGCGGCTCCAAGAGTTTGAGATGTCCTTGGAACTGCGACCCACCACTCAGCGGGTCCTGTAGATCCAGTGCGACGACACCTTCGCGTTGGTTCTCATTTCTTTTCACCAGCTTGAGCCGTTCGTGCTCCTCGCTGGTGGTTCGATGAACAAAGGCCAGGGGCGCCTCGGGGAGTTCTTCTGCTCGAAAGGAATTGGACGCACAACCGAGCGGTCCCGCTAGAAATGGCAGCGACAAGGCCAACCAGGCCCACTTCTTGGCGATGACCCGAACCTCTCTCACACAGCACCTCGACCCACTGGACGCCCCACAAAGGGAGACCCACCTGTATCGCGTTGAAACATTCCCATTCCTTCCAATTGTCCGTCGCGCACGGAGAGCACCAACTGATCGGCCTCGGGGAAGGGGCAATCTTCGCTGGTGGCAAAATCCAAATCCAAGCCCGAGAGATACAAGCCGAAATCCACATGAGAATGGTAGATCGCGGTAATCCATTCGCCGCTGGCCCTCACTTCCTCTTCCGCTTTCATGTAATCGATGGGGTTCATGTGAAAGGCGGCCCGACCGTCGCGTGGGTAACGACCCGGATCTTGTCGATTCAATTCAGTCATCTCATTGCGGCAGCGCAGCGAGCGACGATAGCGCTCAAACACATCGCCCAGGATGAGCCCACAGCACTCTTCGGGACGCTCACTCAGAGCGTGTTCTGTCAATTCATCCCAGAGAGAGCCCGGCAGAACCAAACGCGCCAGACTCTCATCGATGTCAATTCGATGTATCAACTCATCCCCACCACAGTGACGCGCGCCTCCGGGAAGCCCAGGTTCCAGCGTTATCTGCTGAAGATCAAGAACGCTTCCAGGCCATGCGCGCTTCTTTGAGGTCCTGTTTCGTGGGTGTGAGCCCCGTCTCGTAAAAGAACCGCATGGAGAGCGTAACGTCGGCGATAATACGTCGCATGATAAAGTTGAGCAGAAGTTTGTCGAGTAGGACGCCCAAGATCCCCCAGCGCATGGTGTAGATCAAGGAACAGGTGAGTTGGGTTCCCTCTCCCTGGTCATCGATGGCGTAGCGAAAATGTCCTTCGGAGAAGGGCGGGGGCGCGCCGCGATCCCCTTGGTGCAAGCGAATCAGAAAGCCGTGGCCCTCATTCCACTCCTCGACGGTCTCGTCGAGTCCCTTGGTCTCGGTCTGGTAGACCTTGCGGCTCGCACCTACCCCCGTGGTCTTTTCCGTCGTGATTTCAGTCTTCACCAGCCCCGGGACGTAGAAATGAGGCTTGCTCAGATCGCGCAGGATGTCCCAGGCCTTCTCACGCGGCATCTTCATATATAGGGTACAGCTCACTACGCCTCCCATATTCGCCAGTCTCCTCATTCCCAAAGCTCGTTCACAAAAATTGTCGGTTCAGGCATGGTACGAGAAATCTTTATCATGATCTAGCGCCCGTTCACTTCAAATCCCCAACTTTTCCTGTAGAGACCCCTCGACCCGGAGACCCGATCCCTTACAATGCCGGTGGAGAGGCTCATCATGGGTCGGAGGAGATCCCGGTATGCGGCGCGTTGTTTTCAATCAAAAAGGTGGCGTGGGCAAGACCAGTATCGCCTGTAATCTGGCTGCCATTAGCGCCTCCCAAGGGCTGCGAACCCTGCTCGTCGATCTCGATGTCCAAGGCAATACCAGCTACTACATGGGCAATGAGCAGCCGCTCAACTTGCAATACGCCCAAGATCGCGACGATGACATCGACGGGACCATTGCCGACCTCTTCAAACAAACCATGAAGTTCTTCAAGCTCGATGATCGCCGCTCTTCGGCCTTCATCCACGAAACCCCTTTCGAAGACCTCTTCCTCATGCCCTCGAGTCCGGCCCTCAAGCTCATGGAGCGCGAGTTGGAATCCAGGTACAAAATCTACAAGTTGCGCGATGCCTTGGACCGCTTGGACGACGAGTTTGATCGCGTGTACATCGACACGCCGCCCTGCCTGAACTTCTACAGCCGATCAGCCCTGATTGCGGCCAATAGCGTACTCATCCCCTTCGACTGCGACAGCTTCTCACGCCAAGCGCTCTACAGCCTGCGCAATAACATTTTGGAGATCCGCGAGGACCACAATCCCGATCTGGAAATCGAAGGCATTGTGGTGAACCAGTTCAACCCGCAAGCCCGTCTGCCAGTAGAACTGCTCGACGAAATGAAACGCGAAGGGCTGCCTATTCTAGAAACCACCCTGCCGTCTTCGGTGAAAATGAAAGAATCGCACCAACGACAAACGCCTCTGATCTACTTCGCAGGAGCGCACAAGCTCACGCAACAATACGTTTCGCTCTTCAACGAAATCGAAACCCAGGAGTGTGTGGGCGACTTCCCTCCAGCGAGCTGGGAGTCTGGCGTACCCATTCATTAGAGGATCGTGCGTGACGACGGTCACGCGGAGAATCACCAAGTCAACCGCATCTTGTATACGGACTTGGAGGTTTTGCGATGAGCTTATTTGGACGCCGCAACAAATACGACCGGAAAAAACTGCTGCAAGAGGCTCGCGAAGCGCAACATAAAGGCAAGCACAAGAAGGCCATCACGCAACTAAGACGCATTCTGACCCGCGAACCCAATAACACGGAAATACACTCCCTGATTGCTCCCTCCTTGGCACAGAGCGGACTCGCATTCAACGCTTGGGAAAGTTATGTGTGCACGGCAAAGGTCCTGCTGCGCGATGACAAGAAGCAAGCCGCCATTAACGTCTTTCAGGACGCGACCCGGCGTATGCCCCTCCACTACGAAGCTTGGACAGCCAAGGCTGATCTGGAGCGCAGCATGGGCCGCAAGAACGATGCGATCCGCACTCTGGGCCAGGCCCTCCCCCACTTTCGTCGCCGGGCCACGCGCTACCCGCTGATCTCACTGCTGCGTCGACAATTGAAGATCGATCCAGAGGACCGGAACACCATCCTCGAACTCGCCTCCCTCTTGTCCAAGACCGGACAAATGGACGAGGCCAAGATGCGCTTGGCCAAGCTTGCGGAAGCCTCCAACGGACGCTTGCTGCGAGAGGTGAGGCGCAGCCAGTGGAACATTGATCCGAGCCTCACCCACTCGTGGCTCTGGCTGTGCGCCTGCATGGCGAGTTCTTGATCCGAGGCGATGAGTCACGCGAGTTGCTAAAAAAGGATGCGGCCCGACCTGTCAAATGCACAACTGGCTTCCCCAGCGTGAAATCGTGGGCAAGCCAGTCCGAGCTTTTATCCAATTGTCAGGCAGTCTTGAGTTTTCCAAGAACAAAGATCAGTAATGCTGCTCCCGCCGTGGCCGTAATGATTGAACCGATCAACCCGCCCGCCGAAATCCCGAGCAGGCCGAAGACGAAACCTCCAATCAAAGCGCCGATGACTCCAATGATGATATTTCCGAGCAGATCGTAGCCCGCTCCTTTCATTAAGTTCCCGGCCAACCAACCAGCCAAGGCACCAATTGCCAAGAAAATTACTAACTCTGTTAAGTCCATGGCTTACCTCTTCTGTTGTTAAAGATCATTGGACTTGATGCAATCTGCGAATCAACACTCAGCGGCATAGCGCCACGTCGCGAACCCTTAAAGATAGCAAATTTTCGAGTCGAATTCTGAATGCTGTTCTTCTAAGCCATCCCCATAGATCCATTCGGGCGAAACTGTGATTGTTCAGGAATTTGTTCTGTCCGCGCCGATGAGTTCTTCATGTGCGTGTCGCGCGAAATCGGCACCGGTATCGGCGTAGATGTTGAAGACCAGGTTCGCGCCAGCCTCGCGAAGCGCATCGGCCTCTTCGGGCCAGGTGGCGGTGGCGGCTATCTTGCGCTCCGGATGTCTTTCCCGGAGGCCGCGAATCGTCGCCAGACTGGTCTCCACCTTACCGCCAGCCAGGAGGATGAGTTCGACCCGACTATCCATATCCAATCGAGCCAGGAACTCGGGATCCGACGGGTCGCCTTCGACGACATTGCGCCCGGCGTCTATATGGGCCCGAACAACTTCGACATCGTGGTCGAGGCCGATGATCTGATCGCCGCGAAGCTCCTTCAGGGTGTCGTAAGCGTGGGTTCCCATTCGCCCCATGCCAATCACCACCGTATGGGCACCTCTTGGATCAATCGGAAGTTCTTCGGTGAGGCGACGCTCCGTCTCAAAGCGATCCAGAAAGGATTGCAATCGCAGGTAGAGCGCCATGGCTCCCGTGTTGAGTGGTGCCGCCAGCACAAGGGTGGTTGAGAGCGCGATGGCGATGATGACCAGCCAGTCGCCGCTGAGCCAACCCGCGCTGGCCCCCACTGCCCCCACGATGAGCCCGAACTCGCTGTAGTTACCCAGCGAGAGCGACGTGAAGAGTGAGGTGCGGCTCCGCATATTGAAGCGCGAAAGAAGCAAGAAGAACAAAGCCAGCTTCAAAGGTGTGACGGCCACGAAAAGCAGCGCAATGCCCAGACCCTCAAGGCTTGGAAAGCCGTTCAAGCCAATGGTCAGGAAGAAGAGCATCAGAAAGAGGTCCTGGAACCCGGCCAGGGTCTTGGACATCTCCTTGGCCTTGGGATGCTGGCCGATCACGACACCGATGAGTAGGGGCGCAATATCGGGTTTGAGCCCCATCAACGTGAACACATCGGCAGAGGCGATGGCAAGCAGCACGCCGAGCAAGACGAGCAGCTCTGCATGTCCTGCTTTGGTCATGAGCCAAAGGATGAGCCGACGATAGATGGGAAAGCCCAGCAGGAGCAACGCCCAGGCATTGGGGAGCTTGCCCGTGGAGATCGTCATGAAGACGATGGCAAAGACGTCCTGGACAATCAGGATGCCAATAGCGGTCCGACCGAAGAACGACTGTGATTGGCCCGTCTCCGCGAGTACTTTGACGGCAAAAACCGTGCTTGAGAAGCTGAGTGCAAAAGCCAGGAGGAGCGCACTGCCAAGGCTCATGCCCGCGAAGAGCGAGATCTGCATAGCAGCCAGGCCGTAGATGGCCGCGCCGAAGAGGCCGACGATCACCAACATATGAATGGAGGCCACGCCCCAGATTTCAGGCTTCAGCAGACTCTTGGGACGCAGCTTGAGCCCGATGGAGAAAAGCAGGAGGTAGACACCAACTCTGCCCAACTCGGGCAACTGCTCGCCGCCATCTGCCCCTATGCCGTAGAGGACGAAACCGCCTACGAGAAAGCCGACGAGTGGGGGCAACCCCACGCGGCGCGCGATAAAGCCCAGGATAAATGCAACTAGAATCGCCAGTGAAAGCATGCATGAAACCTATCATGTGAAGAACGGCCAGGCGCGTTAGCCCTCAGTTCAGTTCAGCTCTGGCACCTTTAAGATAGAACACATTGAGCTTGTGCCCGTCCATGTCTCGGAAATAGGCTACATACAGCGGGCCGCGCATGCCTGGCGCACCCTCGTCCTGTGCGCCGAGTTGGATTGCCCTCTCATGGAGAGCGTCGACCTGCTCTTTACTATCCGCGGTCAGAGCAATCATCACACCATTTCCAACAGTCGCAGGATTCTTATCAAAGGGTTTCATAACGCAAAGAAGCGGGGCGTCGGGACCCACAGTCCAATTGATGAACCTTTCCGTGGCGATAAGGCGCCTGGCCCCGAGTTCAGCAAGCAACACGTCATAAAACTGCCCCGCCCGATTGAGGTCGTTGGTCCCAAGAGTGACGTATCCAATCATAGAAATTCATCCTGTCATAAGATTTATCGGAGTCTCGAAGCGTTACCGCCTGACCACGCTTCTTGACTTACTTCTTTTTTTCCTGCAAGGATCGAGCGGCATCGGAGAGAATGGCGTCCAGCCCAAAGAGAAATTCCTCGGGCTTGGAAAAATCAATCAAGCGCGAGGCTGAGGCAATGACGTTGGGGTAACGATCCAAAGGAACGTTTGCATAGCGCTCCTGCATTTCAGTCAGAACCTCACCCACCTCGCGATCTTGCAAGGTCACCATGAAATTGACGACCGAACTTTCGATGGCCGAAGAGCCAATGGTGTAGCTAATCAAGCTAAAAAATAGACTGACCGCATCTTCCTCAAACCCGGCTTGGCGCAGGACACCCAGAAACGCTTCCAAGACATCCACCACACTCTCACCGGCCTCAGCCGAGGAACCCAATAGCGGGATGATGCCTGGGTGAGAAACCATGCCCGAACGCATGCGCGCGCAGGTCTCGCGACTCCAAGACTCCCAATCGCTGGGATCCACGTCGTGACCGGTCACGTCGTAGATGCCAATGACGCGCTCCACGAGCCCTGACAAAATTTCGACTTTATTCTCAAAATGGCGATAGACGCCCATGGGCGAAGCACCGAGTTCGGTGGCAATCTTGCGAATGGTAATGGCCTCGATGCCCTCGGTATCCGAAATGGCCAGGGCAGCTTCCAGGATCACCTCACGCGACAACGAACCGCGCGGCTTTCGAATGGTTTTATTCTTATTCTTCGGTGTCTTACCCGCATTGGCAGGCGTTTTTCCAGGGGTTTTTTTCGGGGCCACCATGGAACTCCTTTGACCGCTCATGCCCATTGTGTACACTGTACACTTAACAGGAAAGGCTTTGCTTGATAAAAGCAATCGCCACTAGACTGTCAGCGCGTCCCTAAGTTCTAGGGCACAGCCCGTCCGGACTCAATACGTAGCAGCAAAACTCGCAAACTCATGGTTGGAGTTCGCAGAAAGGTTCGAATGCCCCAGATCTCACGACGCACTTTTTTGTTAGGCGCTGGTGCCGCCGGAGTAAGCCTTGGCCTGTACCGACTGAGCCTGCACTCGAAATCCCCCACCCCTGTGGACGAGGCCCCCAAGCAACCGGGGATTGCCGCCTACGGTGATTGGCGCGACGTCTACCGCAATAAGTTCACGTGGGATTCCATCTCCAAGGGTACGCATCACGTGAATTGCTGGTATCAACGCGGCTGCAATTGGAACGTCTATGTCAAGGACGGCATCGTCTTCCGCGAAGAACAAGTCGCCGACTACGAACAAACCAACTCCGATGTACCGGACTACAACCCGCGCGGCTGCCAGAAAGGCGCCATCTACAGCCAGCGACTTTATGACGGCAGCCGAATCCGCACCCCCTTAAAGCGCGTGGGCGAACGTGGCGAAGGCAAGTGGAAACGCATTTCTTGGGAAGAAGGTCTGCGCGACGTCGCCGACGCCACCATCGATGCATTGGTTGAAGATGGAGCTGGCTCCGTCACCTGGGACCCGGGCACAGCCAACTCAAACGGTTGCAACGGGCTCGGTGGTCATCGCACGGGTTACATCCTCGACACGCCCTTGCTCAACGTGAACTGTGAAGTGGGTGATCACCACCCCGGCGCCATGGCCACCATGGGCAAGATCTCCTTTGCCAGCTCTGGAGACGATCTCTTTTACTCGGACCTGATCTTGATTTGGGGCGGCAACCCAGCCTACACCCAAATTCCCAACGCCCACTTCATCAACGAAGCGCGCTACCACGGCGCACACATCGTCAGCATCGTGCCCGACTTCAACGCTTCCACCATGCACACCGATGAGTGGATCGCCGTCAATGTCGGATCGGACGCCGCCTTTGGTTTGGCCATGTCCCAGGTGATTGTGGAAGAAGGCTTATACGATGCGGCCTTTATCAAGGAGCAGACGGACATGCCCTTGTTGGTGCGCAAGGACAATAAACTCTTCTTGCGCCAATCCGACGTCGAAAAGAACGGCGCAGAGGATGTCTTCTATATCTATGACGAAACGGATGAGAGCATTCGAGAGGCCGACAAAAAGACCCTGGCCATCGACGGCTTCTCCCCTGCTTTGGAAGGCGTGCACAAAGTAACCACCTTGGACGGCGAAGTAGAATGCACCACCGTCTTCGAACTCTTGCGCAGCCAATTGGCTGACTACGTCCCCGAGGATGTGGAGCAGATCACTGGCGTCCCCGCCAAGCAAACCCGCGGCATAGCACGACGTCTCGCCAAGGCCAAGGCAGCCACCGTCATCACCAACTCAAATTTTTCCAAGTTCTATCACGGCTTGGAAATGGAGCGGGCACAGATTCTGGTCATGTCCTTAACCGGTCAGATCGGAAAACCCGGTGCGGGCTTCAACGCCTTTCCAGCCATGACCGTCGCGGGGGTCACTACCGCCATCATGACCTCGGGTTCCCTCTCGCCCGCGACGGGTTCGAAGTTACTGGCCGCACAAATGGCACCCGACTTCATTCGCCACAAGCTCAATGGGCTGACCGACGAAATGGCCGTTTACGAACTCACCCGAGACAACTACCGCGAAGGTGGGCATCTCTCGGGTATGCTTTTCTTCTATTTCCAGGGAGGTTTGGACGAACTCTACGGTTCTGCCAACACCTATGACCCCGACCTGAAAAGACCCGTTAGCGAGTACATCCAGGAATCCATCGACAAGGGCTGGCAGATCGTCGATGTGAATGCGAAGCCACGCATCTTCTTTGAGGTGGGCGGCAACATTCTGCGTCGAACGCGTGGTTACGATCGGCTGATTACAAACTTCCTTCCCAAGCTCGACCTCTTGGTCACCTTGGATTGGCGCATGAGCACCACGGCCCTGTACAGCGACTACGTGTTCCCAGCGGCCTCTTGGTACGAAAGAGACGACATCACCTACGCTACGCCCATCGCACCTTTTGCGCATGTGACGACTGCTGCCACCCCGCCCTTCGCAGAATCAAAACCCGACTGGATCTTCCACTGCTTGTTCTTAAAGATGGTTCAACAGCGCGCCATTGAGCGGAACCTCCTCACCTATAAAAAACGTTCGGGCGAAGAAACCCGTCTGGATGATGTCTACGACCGCTTTACCTTTGGCGGTCGCTACACCGAAAACAATATGGAAGAACTCCTGGAAGAGGTCATGTCCCTGACCACCAACTTGGGTGGCATCAGTTGGGCTGAAATCAAAAAGAAGGGCTACGCGCGCTACACGAGTTTGGATCTGGACTTCGTCAATATCGGAAACGCCACGGACATAGAACCCGACAAGACCATTACCGCCAACACCTGGCACACGGAAAAGAAAATCCCCTGGCCCACACTCACGCGGCGGGCGCAGTTTTACATCGACCACCCCTTCTACCTGGAACTCGGGGAAGAATTACCAGTCCATAAAGAGCAACCCAATATCGGTGGGAACTACCCGCTGAAAATGACGGGGCAACACGCACGCTGGTCCATTCATTCAAGCTGGCGCGATGAAACAACGCTGCTGCGCCTTCAGCGCGGCGAACCCGTGATCATGCTCAGTGTCGAGGATGCTGAGGAACGCGGCATCAAAGACGGTGATCTCGCCCGCGCTTACAACGACCTGGGATCCTTTGAAACCCGAGTCAAGGTTTCAGGTACCCTACGCAAAGAACAGGTCATCCTGAATCACGGTTGGGAGGCCTACCAGTTCAAAGATCGCATGTCACACCAGTCCATTACGCCAAGCCCCATCAACCCGATCTCGCTGGCCGGTGGATACTTCCACTTGCAGCCGACGCCGCTGTACGGCGAACCGGGAGCCAACGACCGAGGGACGCGCATGGAAGTGGAGAAGATCTAAAGCGTCGGCCGGTGGATGCATCTCTTGAGTTTATGAATTATCCTTCAAGGTTCATACATTCAGCATCCACCTTCCATCGACAAGCCACGGGAAACCTTCGGCGCTTTCATGATGCCTACTTCAACTTCAACAAAAGAGAACGTTCAGCTTTCTTCCAAGATGGGTCTCGGAGGCCTGGCTGCAGGGTTCCAGCAGTTCTTTCTTCGAACACCCGTCACCTGGATACAGGAATCGGCCAGCCACTCACCCAAGTGGTTCAAGCGCACCTTTCCTCGCACCTACTACTACCTCACCCTGCGACCTGTGAAAGCATGGTCGACCCACCTCAAAGCAGACGTGCATCTCCTTTCCTTCCCCAAGTGCGGACGCACATGGCTACGCCAGATGCTTGGACGCATTCTGGCACGTCATTTCGAACTTGGAGAAACGGACCTCACCGACTTGCGACGTCTCTCACGACTACATCCACAAATCCCAACAATGCACATGCACCATGACGATGATATTTTCTGGAAGGCCCCCTCGGAACTCACACCTCATCGCACCTGGTACCGAGGCAAAAAAGTTCTTCTACTTGTCAGAGAACCAAAAGACGTCATCGTCTCTTCCTACTTCCAAAAGACAAAACGAGAAGAGGCCTTCACCGGCAGCCTGTCTGAATTTCTTCAGGACGAAAAAGGTGGCTACAAAACACTGATCGAGTACTACAACATCTGGCATCTCAACGCAGAGACACCCAGGGCCTTCCTGTGCATTTCCTATGAGCAATTACACGCCGACACTGTAAAAACATTACGCCGCGTAATCGATTTCCTTGAGATCCCTGACATTCAAGATGCGATTATCCAAGAAGCTGTCGATTACGCTTCTTTTACTCAAATGCGTAAGCGTGAGACCGCTACTGAAACTCCAATCGCCTCTCAAGGAGAATCCCTCAAGGCTCGCAAGGGCAAGGTGGGTGGCAATGCGGAATACTTGAGCTCTGAAGAAATCAAGCAAATCGACGAGTATACGGAAAAGAACCTTCTAGAAGGTTCCATTGCCCGCAACGCCTGGAGAAACTCTAAACCGTCGCCTGGTGAATCTTTCTCTTAAGTCTGTGAATTTGCCGGCGAACCTTCTTGGTTTCCTGAGCGTTGTGGCTCGCGACGGCGACATCGCGTTGCATTTTGAGTTCCTTGATTCGCTTTTTGATCGACGCCTTGTCCAGACCCACTACGTCGTGGTGCTCGTGCATCTCGATTTTGAGCTGATCGCAGACCTCTTTCAACAAATCGCCTTTGCGCATTTGGCTCGAACCTGTGATGCCGGCCTCTTTGGCCACTCCTCGCAACTGTGCAACGGTCATACCCTTGAGTTCATGAAAGTCCATTATGCTTTTCTGCCCCCCTGCTCGAATGCCAGTTTCAGCCAAAGCGACGCCTCTGATGGAAAGCCTCCTCCAGGGCGTGCTGAATTCGTTCATTGAAACATAAGCGGGCCCACAAAAACAAGGATCTCTGTGGGCCCGCCGCTATTACACTGTTTTTTTAAGGACTTTCAGCCTTTCCTCGCTGCTTCAACAACCTTTGACACGAACTTCGCGGGGACGGGGTCATAGTGCGAGTACTCCATGCGGAAAGCGCCGGTCCCACCCGTAAGGCTCGTCAGCACCAAGGCATACTCAAGCATTTCGGCCATGGGCACCTTGGCTTCGATAAGCGTCCGGTGCTGGTCCACCTGCGTGCCCAGCACAATCCCTCGACGGCTGGCCAGATCTCCCATGATATCGCCCACATGCGAAGCAGGGATCGCGATCTCGACCCACATATAAGGTTCCAATAGAACAGGGTGCGCCTTGGCCGCTGCTGCTCGCAGAGCAAAGGAACCAGCCAGGCGAAAGGCCATCTCGTTTGAATCGACAGAATGATGCTTGCCATCAATGCAGCTCACTTTCACATCCACCAAGGGATAGCCCGCTACCGGGCCCTTCTCGCAAGCATCCACAGCTCCTTTTTCAATCGCGGGAAGAAAGCCGCGCGGGATCGCACCACCCACCACCTTGTCTTCGAAAACAAAACCCTCTCCTCGCTTCAGTGGCTCGAGGTTGATGAAGCAAACACCAAACATGCCAGCGCCACCCGACTGCTTCTTGAGTTTTCCTTCGACGTTTTTCACTGGCAAGGTAACCGTTTCACGATACGGCACTTTGGGGACTCGCAGACGGATATCCAATCCATACATGCGATGCAGTTTTTGAACCGTCGTGCGCAAATGCAGCTCACCCATGCCGGTCAACAGGAACTCTCCTGTATCGGGCTCGCGATCGAGATGCAAGCTTGGATCTTCCTCTACCAAGCGAGACAATCCCTCAAACACCTTCTCTTCTTGTTTTTTGGAATGTGGCTGAATAGCGTAAGAAATCACACCTTTGGGAATCACCAACTCGTGCAAGGGCACCGCCCCTTTCAAGCAGGTCAAAACGTTTCCCGTATGCACGTCTTTCAGCTTTGGTGCGGCGACGATATCGCCAGGACCGGCTTCGGGAACTTCCTGATGTTTATTGCTTTGCAAGGAATAAATCTTTCCTACGCGTACTGATTTACCTGTGGTCGCATCGAGCAACTCAGTGTCGGGTTTCAGTGTTCCCGACACCACTCGCATCACAGACAGGGTTCCCGCGTATCGATCCACAATGGTCTTGAACACCAATGCCGAAAAGCTTGCATTGGGATCGGGCTCCACATGCACAGTCTCCTCTTCCGGCACGGCCCGGCCCTCCAAGGAAACACCGTGCCAGTCCGTATGGTCCAAAGGAGACGGCAAGAGATCGATCAACTCATGCAGCATGAGATCGACGCCCACCTCGTTCAGTGCAGAGCCACAAATGACGGGAACGATTTCCCCTCCGCGCATCCCCCTGGCCAAACCGCGTTGGATTTCATCCTCACTTAAGGTCTCTCCCTCCAGATATTTTTCCAGGAGTCGATCGTCCCACTCAGCAGCGGCCTCCACCAAGGCCTCTCGCCTCTCCAATGCTTCATCTTTCATGTCGTCAGGGATCTCTTTCGTCCCCGATGTAGAGATGAACTCCATCTTCACGAGATCGATGACGCCCTGAAGGCCTGCGCGAATTCCGACGGGCATGGCAATCACCACAGGCTTGTGATCCAACAGGTCCAGGGTAGCCAGCGCTTTTTCAAAGTCTGCCTGTTCGCGATCTAGCCCATTGATGAAAACCAAGATGGGCAAGTGCGCTTGCTCAGCCACGCGCAGCATTTGCTCACCGCCCGCCCTCAGCCCGTCCACTGCGGAAACGACGAGGACACTGCCGTCCATGGCTTGAAGCGCAATCTCACCGTCTCCGAGGAAATTGGGATCACCGGGAGTATCGACGAGGGTGACGTGCACGCCTTCCCAGTCGAAGGCATATAAATGAGTGCTGATGGATGCGGTGTGACCGTCACGCTCTTCGGGTAGGTAATTGAGTACCGAGGAGCCACTGTCGACCGCTCCCAGCGTATGAACCACACCCGCCCGATGCAAGATGGACTCACCGAGGGAGGTTTTCCCATCACCGGCGTGACCGATCAGTGCAAAATTTCGAGTTTTTTCAATACCAACGTTCTGCATACTCCGATTCTCCCTACCGGCCGCTTGCCAGCCCACTCCCCTGGATGAGATCTGAGATCAACTAGAGGAAGGAAGATGCAAGAATCCGGTGCTTACGTTGCCCTGCTAAAAGTTCAAGTTTCTTACGAGTTATATCTAACCATAAAAATGCTACCGGGTCGTGGCGCTGCGACTTCATGTCAGTTGATTCCTGTCAGTTAATTCCAACTCGTTCATCCCAGCTAGCTAAATCCAACTAGGTAACCCCAATTAGGTAGCCCAAGTCAACTGATAGCAAATGCTGCGCTCCTCCAGGTTTACTTCGATAATTTCGGCTTCGATCTGCAGATCCGCAATCTGCATCAAACCGATAAGAATTCCTCGCCACTCATTGTGAAAAAGCGATTCATCCATAAGGGAAGGAGCAACGTCTTTTAGCAGGACCTGTGCGCGGCCCTCTTCTTGAGAGATGACCTCAAATTCACAGACATTGCGATAAAAATGATGAAGCGATTTGGCAAGCTGGCGCAAGATGCCCTTGGCCGTCAGCCCCGTCGCCTTCACCAAGCCTCGCATAAACCGGGAATGGGCAAAGCGACTCATAAATCGACTTCCACTTTCCATTCCCGCCTTGGCACCCATGACCTGGTCTCGGGCGTTTAGCAATTCGAGATTGTCCGAGATATTGAGCCAACCCAGCATGGAGGAATCGTCGATGCGATGCTCCACCTCAGCCGACATGAGGGCCCTCACCTGGACCTGGATGCCGGGCGCTTCTTGATCAAGAAAGGCGAGGTAGTCACGTACTGAGGCCGCACGGATCATGGGCTGTAGGCTATCGGAAGGACACATCAACGCTGATTATAGGTGCGAAGAACTAAGAAATCACCGCTGATTACCTGGCCTTTGGAGGAAAAGCGGAAAAGCTTGGAAGGTGCGACAGTGAGTCCACAGACCTCAGGCCTTGAGCTGCTCTGCGACCAGGATCTTAGGCAACTCTTCCAGTGCGATGGTACCCTTGTTTACCAGCTCCAATGCGTGATCTCGCATGGTAATCCAGCCTTCGGAGCGGGCGAGATCCTTGAGATCCTCTTGAGTCAGGCCCTTGGCAATCTCACGGCGGAGCCCCGAGGTGGCTGGTAGGGCTTCAGCGACCACAATACGTCCGAAGGCCCCTCTTCCATTGCAACGATCACACCCCTCACCCCGATAGAACTTAAAACCGGCAGGCACCTCACCCGAAAAGATTTCTGCGATGAGTTTCTCATCCGGCGTGGCCTCAACCCGACAGCCCGTGCAAATGCGCCGCGCCAGGCGTTGAGAAACCAACAAGAGCAATTCCGCCGAGATGGTCGATCTGGGCATGCCGATATCGATGAGGCGCTGGATCGTACTCACGGCGTCGTTGCAGTGAAGTGTGGACAACACCAAGTGGCCGGTCTCGGCCGCGCGCAGCGCTTCCATGGCCGTCTCGGCATCGCGAATCTCGCCGATCAAAATGACATCGGGATCTTCGCGCAGGAAGGCACGCGTCGAACTCGCAAAACTCAAACCGATCTCAGGCCGAGCTTCCGTCTGCTGGACATTGGCAATGTTGTACTCAATGGGATCCTCAATGGTCATCACCTTGCGTGTTTCATCTCGCGACAAAATCTGCAGACCACTATAAAGCGTCGTCGACTTCCCGGAACCCGTTGGCCCCGTCACCAGGATCAAGCCTCCGGGATTGTCCAACGCGCGCTCATACAGTTGCGAGACATGCTTGGAGAAACCCAAATCTTCAATGCGCAGGATCTTTTTCTCATGTGGCAGAAGGCGAAGCACAGCGTGCTCCCCATAAAGGCAGGGTTGGGTCTGCACACGCAAGTCAAACCTTTGCCCGCCCACCTGGGAGGAAAAGCGTCCGCCCTGGGGCAATCGCCGCTCGGCAATATCCAAGCCACCGTGAATCTTCATCACGTTGATAATTCCATCCAGCATGCCCAGGGTGAGATTAAAACGTGAGATGTCGGTCAGGTGACCATCAATGCGGAGTCGGATCCGGACCCGATCCTCGTAACGCTCAATATGAATATCGCTGGCACGTTCTCCAACGGCTTCTAACAAAAGTGAATCAAACAATGCCACATGCTGTGCCTTGCTTGAGGCATCTTGACCGACCAGGTCGGTGCCCTCGGAAGCCGCCTGATCAGCGAAGGCCAGACCATCGACCTGCCCCAGTTCCAAGGCCCATTGCAATCGGGTGTAGTCGGTCGGCGTCAGCAAACAGATTTTCTGGCTTTTCGCTTTCAGCGTATCCTGCAACACGCGTTCATGGTTGTTGGGATTGGAGGTCGCAACAAGCAACTCTCCATTTGGAAAAATCTGAACGGGGATCAAGTCGATGTTCTTCAGGAACTTCCAGGAAATGTTCTCTGTCAGCGAAGAGTCCACTTGAGCCCAGAGCTTTTCAATCTCATGAAAAGGTATGCCGCGCTGTTGGGCCAGGGCCCGGTAGACGTCTCGTTCGGGAACCAAACCTTGCTGGATCAAGTATTCGCCGATTTTCAGACCACTGGCCAAGGCCTCGGCCGAGGCTTGCTCCATGGATTCGCGAGCGAGCGCGCCGGATCGAACCAGCATGTCCCCCAATCGCTCCATGGGAAAATCTTCATCGAGTTCGTTTGTCGAATTACCGGGACTGCCAGCCGTCGTCATAGATGACCCGATCTTGGGTAGGAGGTTGGTAAAGGGTTCAATACTCTCGCCTACCCGGCTTTTCGGCTCAAAAGCCCTGATCCTGTAGGTTTTGGATGGGGGGGGCTGGAAAATGCCGCCCGGGCCGAGGACGCGCCCCGAGGCCCCAAACAGCCCAAATCAGGCGTACAAAGCGTCCGTTTTAGCGGCCATGATGAAATCGTTGCGGTGTAAGCCTTTGATTTTGTGCGACCACCAGGTGACGGTGACCTTGCCCCATTCGGTCAAAAGATCGGGGTGATGGCCCTCGATCTCGGCCAGCTCGCCTACGCGATTGGTGAATGCCAGCGCCTCAACAAAATCGAGAAAATCATAGCTGCGCTCCAGCTGCTGAATCCCATCGCGCTCACACAGGGTCCACTGGGGAATTTCCGGGGACAACTCAGCGATTTCCTGCTCAGTGACTTTGGGGGCATCTCTCCGACAAGCCTCACAGTGTTCGCCAACCAAGCCCATGATCTGACCTCCCTGATTCCTGCGGATTCGATCTATAGATCGATCGCCAACCAGCCGCGCAATTTTTCCGGTCCCACCTCGTGCAAGAAATCGCCCGTCGACTGGCCCTCCGGGCAGCGCTCCTTCACGATGCGCAACAACCCGATCAACACCTCTTCCATCTTCTCACTGGGAACCTTGTCGTACAAGGCCACTCCCAAGCGCGAACCGTTTTTTGCACCCCCCACGACCACCACATGCGCATTCTTGCCAAACCCGTAGGCACCGATTTCCGAAGACACGGGGCGCGCACAATTATTCGGACAACCCGTCAGGCGAATTTCCGCATCCACGTCGCCAAACCCGGCGGCCTCAATGGCATCGCAATAAACGGGCAAAACTCGCTCGGCTTCAGTCATGGCCAATCCACAGGTAGGTAGGGCCGGGCAAGCCATGGCGTGGCGACGAACCTGAGACAGGGACTCCGACAAGGGAACCCCATATCGATTGAGGACGTCCAACAAGGCTTCACGATCTCGCACATCGCAGAGCAGTAAATCTTCTTGCGTCGTTAAACGCACGGTCAGTCCCAAGCTTTCAACGGCCTCACGCACTCCTTTGCGCATATCGCCCTTCAAGCGGCCCGCGGGAACGGAAAGGCCATAGGCGCTGGTGCCATTGGCACAATCATGCCAGCCTTCCAACCCCGAAGCGTTGGGAATCTCCTGCAGATCGGCAACCACCTCAAAGGCGATCTTGAACTCGTCGCGCAGCACGTCGCGCACAGCGTCCAGGCCCAAGCGCCGAATCGTGTACTTCCAACGCGCCTGCTGTCGATCCTTCCGCTCTCCGTTATCGCGCTGCAAGCTCACAATGCCGCGAATGGCGGGCACCACCTGGTCTCTGGCCATGCGGCCCAAGAACATTCCCAGCAAGGGCTTGGTCACTTCTTTACCGTGCTTGAAGCCCAGCCCGCCGCCCGTGTAGAGATCCCACAACTCTCCGTCGCATTTGCCATCCACAACGACGGGCATGAGGCCCACGTCCTGCGTGAAAAGATCAACGGAGTTGTCCTTGGGATGCGAAACGCCAATCTTGAATTTTCGAGGCAGGTACAGTGGCCCGTACAATTCCCCTTCGGGCAGATCCGGCGTAGCATCCAGGTCGTCTTCCGATGTCCACACCTGCGCATAGCCGGAGCTCGTCGGCGACAAGGCAGCCGCAATGTCATAGGCCAACTCGCGTCCGCGCGGTGTAAATTCGCCGTCGAGTCCGTCCAGCGGCGCACACATCGTGTTGCGATTGACATCCCCACAACCTGCCAAGGTGGCATCATCGCGGTAGTGCTCCCGCAGGCAAGCAATGAGGTGTCGCAACTTGTCGCCATAGACGTAATGGTATTGAATGGCTTGGCGCGACGTCAGGCGTAAGCTGCCATCGGCAAACTTTTCACAGGCATCGTTTAAAATGCCCCACTGTTCAACGGACAATTCTCCGCCGGCAGGGCACTTGATGCGTACCATGGCATAATTGTCCGACTTGTCGGTACGGTTGGTTTGCTGGTAAATACCGTGGAATTTCGAGAGCTCACGCGCTTCTTTGGTCAGCGCGAGTTGGTCTCCCGTCTCCATGGCCGCAACTTCAGCGCCAAAGGTGTGCCGGCTTCCATCCTTTTCCAGAACGTAGAACAAGCCTTCGCTGGAGTTCTTGATCTTCTCATTTTTGGACATGGCAGCGATCTCGCCGCCTGAGCGAATTGTAATGACTGGTTTGGCTGCCTTATCTGCACACATGACTGACCTTCCTCTATCTGCCTCTTTGGACCACGTTCGAAAACCTCGGAGGAGGAGAATACAGTTCGCCGGGTAGAAGTCTAGATTCTGCTTCTGCCGAAAGGCCTTACACGTCCTGCGAACCTGCTTAAAAACATCTCGTAACAATGTATGCTGGCTGCTAGGTTGAGATTCTGGCCAACGCCCTGCTGATATCGCTCTGCGTTCGGCGTGATCAAGTAGGCGAATCCACAGGGGAAGTAGGTTCAAGATGGCTCGGGAATTCTCAGGAGACGAGACCCCTTCATTTGAGACTGTCGAAACCAATGAATGGCTAGAGTCCCTCGATTATGTCATCGCAAACTCCAGCCCTGAGCGCGTGCGAAAGCTGCTACACACACTTGAGAATCACGCCGCAGCGAGTGGGATCTCACTTCCCTTCCTGGCGAACACCCGCTACGTCAACACCATCCCCCCCGGTGAACAGCCCAAGTACCCTGGCGACCGCGAGATCGAGTGGCATATCCGCAGCATCATTCGTTGGAACGCCATGGCCATGGTGGTACGCGCCAATCGTCACTCCGATGGCATCGGAGGACACATCTCCTCCTACGCTTCCTGTGCCACCCTGCTTGAGGTGGGCTTCAATCATATTTTCCGCGGGAAACACGG
>PIVT01000324.1 GCA_003353845.1 Pseudomonadota bacterium
GGCATAACTACAGCAGTTCTCTGTTCATCTAGCTCAAGCCGCATCGCGCTCAATTGATCCGAGTAGTGGACTGTCACGCATTCGGCTTTTTGTCGAGCCGCATCGAAGTAGCTCTGTTCGCAGTACATCGAGCCGCTCGCCGTCTGGAATTCATAACGTCCCTTTGGCGTGCCTTGCCCTGGCACCGTCACAACCTTGGCCTCCTCAGCTTCCCATAGAATGCTGCGCCCGCCCATCGGAATGATCCGTTGATAGTCCGGGTAGGTCCAGTCAAGGTCAACCCATTCGCAATTGGCGTCGTAAAAGCCGTGCTTCATTCCCTCGGGAGCTGGGCAAATGTGCAGCCGGTGTCCGTCCGTGGCTACCATCATCGGGCCGTCGCGGTGCTCATGGTCGCAGTAGACGTAGTGCAGATAGGGCCGCGTCACCTCGTTACTTTTGGCGAGGGATACCCAATTGAACGCCGTGTTGGCTGGCTTCGCCGCTGTCATAAAGAATTTGTAGAGCTTCGCCTGTTGCTCCATGTTCAGAGTCGGGTTTTTGTCCCGGCACATGTCCTCAACTATGGTGAATACGTCCTTTTTACTCAGCTTGGCCTGTTGTGTGGCCAGCGTCGCTACTTTGCTAATGTATGTCATGTTGTCCTCTCGGGTTTGACTGATTCAGTCCTGTAGTCGTCTGATTTGCCGCTTCAGCTTCACAGCCAGCGCATTGTTGCCAGCGTCAAGAGCCTGCTTCTGCTCCACACGTAGCTGTGCGATTAGCAATTGGCGTTCCTTTGTGGTCCGCGCTGCCTTGTTGTCATTCGCCATTGTCTTTTACCTTCCAGTCTGTTGGCCCATCATAGGGCGGGATCTTGTGAAACTTGTGGTCAGGGCGCGTGTCAGGGTTTCGCTCTACTGCGTTCCTCCACATCTCGTACAGGTCAGGATTGCCGCCGACTGTGCTCTCATAAACCATCGGCGGAGCCTTCTTTGGCCAGAGATAGGGCCTTGAAAAGTACAGCTTAATTAGTATCTGCCATGCCAGTTTCTTAGTCGAGACGTCGGTGATTGCCTCCCATTCGGTCCATTCAGCGTCACGCGCTCCGTACACTGTCCAGAATTGGGCCAGCCATGGCTCATGCTCACATGACGTTGTGTAGCCGTCCTCGCTATAGCATGGCCGGATCTCAAAGGCTGCGTAGGTGTGCGGATCGGGCTTGCGCCACTCCCTGCAACAATTGTACATGGTCGGATTGTAGCCGGTGTCCTTGCAGGCTTGGTCATAGGTGCGCATTGGCTGCGCTAGTATCTGGTCAAGGTCCTGTCTCATAGTCCGTACTCCTCAATTGACAGCTCCCACAAATGCAGATTGTCGCCTATCATCTCGGCAACCTCATCCACTTGCGCTTGCGCCATGTCCATTGTGTGAAATATCTTCAATTCAGCATAAGGCAAGCCTTGGTGCCATGCGTAGGCCGTCCACATGCCGTTAGCTTTCAGCACATTGTCGCCTGTACCGTCACGCGCGCCCTTGCACCTGATTATGTAGCGTTCCTTGACGCTCATGTGCTCAACCCCACTAGGCAGATCACGAGAATTGTCATGGTCGTGACTACGGTTAAAACCGCGCTGATATTGCTGGCCATTAGTCAAAGTTCCTTTCCTGAATGCGCACCATTTTGTTGCCGTCGATCCGCCGTAGGATCAACTCGCCTCGCTTGTCATATCCCGCCGCG
>PIVT01000119.1 GCA_003353845.1 Pseudomonadota bacterium
TTTGTTGTAGAATCGCATGGCCCTCTCCTGATTGGTTTATGGTTTCCAACTTGAATCGTACCCAAAGGCTGGGTAACTCAGGAGGGGGTCTGTATAAGTATCAACACGCTGCACCTGACCGGGGAACACGCCAGGCCATTTTTTTAGGGCGCCGCTTTTGGTAGCTTCTCGGAATCAGGTCGCGGCGCGGGGCCGGGACAGTGAGCTTTACCGTTATCTGGCGCGGGTAGATTCAGGCGTGGAGGCTTCGGTGGGAGTCAGGCTTTGGGTTGTTCTATCTGTTCTCGTGGTTTCTCTCGTAGCACACGGCGAGCCAATCGATGATACAGGCCCCATCTATGAGCGGCTTGAAGGTACAGGGCTGAGAGCTGAATCCAATGAACGTTACGGGCATATCGCCCTTCCTGTGCGCGAGCGGGCTCTTGTCTGGGCCTACTCTCGTCTAAGACTCGGTATGACGCGGTACCAGGTCAGCGAAATCCTGGGGCCGCCAGATGTCACCCGGACCAGGATCGACAATGAGCCCTCTGGAACTCGTTACGGCTGGGCGTATAAGTACTTTATCCGGCTCAGGGAGGGTGGCCCCATCATTTATGATCAATCAATTCAACTGTATTTTGGAGTGGACGGGAGGCTCGACTGGGCTGTCCCGGGCAATCTCGAGAACCTGGTTGATATTGGGAGACCAACCTTCTAAAGCGGTCTGGCGCATGACAATACGCTGCACCTGACAGGGGAACACGCCATGCTAATTTGAGACTCAGGCGTAAGCGCATTGTTTCAAGCCGAGGAGGGTCCCATGGCAGACAAGGACTCGCGTGAATTCGCAATTCTCGAAGACCAATATGAAGACGGAAAGATCTACCGTAACATCCCCGATCCCAACCCCGAAATCTACATGCGTCTCTTTGATGCCAGCCGTCTCTATGAACCCGATGATGGATTCAACGAGCCTCCGCCCGGCGAAAGCTACCCAATGGAGGAGATCAAGGATGCATGGGAGGGTTTCAAGAGTTGTTGCCCGGTGAACACCATCGAGGATCTGGAAAATCGGATGAGCTATCTCACCGATGATGTCATCATGCAGAATCCAATGATGCTGGCAAACGGAAGAGAAGAGGTCTTTCAATTCATGGTGGCAGACTTGTACTGGTCCCCGCCCGTATACTATTGGGAGGCATATGGACCGGACCGTGTTGCCTTTAAGTGGTCACAATACATCCGTAAGAACAAGAAGCCGAACCCTAAGATCCTTTTCGCCATCAGTACATGGAAGTACGCCGGGGGCGGAAAGTTCTCTCACTACTACGCGCGTTGGTGCCGACATCAGTGCTACGAGGTTATGAAAGATGGCGGAATGGGCATGGCACCGAAGATATTTTTTCCGGATATTGGGATAGATTCAGATTCTCGTGATTGAGCTGAGAACATATATAGCTCCAAGAAATCAATCGGGTATCCTGCCAACCTTTCACAATGTATTCGAAAACAAAGAACATCCGAAGAAACAAAGGCGTAGCCTATAGCAAAGGCTGAACGACCGGGGACATAGGCGCGCCACCTGACAATACGCTGTACCTGACCGGGGAACACGTCAGGCCAACTTGCGTTTTGCAAATAGGGTAGTGTTCTCGAATCAAAGTGTGGCGCGGGGCCGTGCCACTGAGCTCTATACGTGGGGCGTCCTCCTGAATCTGTTATCTGGGGTACTTTTCGAATGAGCGCCTCACTCGCCAAATCAGATATCAAACATGCGGCTCTATTTTTGGTCCCGCTTGTGCTCCTCTATGGTGGCATTGTCTATTGGACTGATTGCCTGGGGTTCCCGCTGCAGAAAGATGAGGTGCATTTCTGGCCCACGAGCCTCAGCTTCAGTGAAGTGTTGCTCCCGACCGCCGAACAACTTCGGTCATACAATGAACTCAATACGCCACTCCCGTTCCTAGTCTTTGGTTGGATTGAGCACTTCTTCCACGCAGGAATCTCGGCAGCACGGTTTTTCAACCTTTCCATTTCGTTCGCGATCGTTTGTATGATTGGTCTACGCAACGGAAGGCCCACGTCTTCATCACTTCTCTCTGCTATTGGCGTCCTTTCGTTTCCCTACTTTATTGGTGCAAGCATGCATCTCTACACAGACATTATCGCGGCCTTCTTTGCCGTTCTCGGCGTAGCAGCCCACCAACGTCGCTCCTACTATCTTGCTGCGGCGTTCTTCATTCTCGGCATTGCTTGCAGGCAATATATTCTTGCCTTTCCAGCAGCAATTCTTGCTCATGAAGTATTTCATTTCCGTCGTGGCGTCGAGATGCAGATTGCCGCTCTTGCTTCTCCTTGTGTGGCAGCTTCATCGATATTCGGATGGTATATATTTTTTGGTGGCCCAGCCCCGGAACCAGCGATTCGAGCGCAGGCGATTGTGACAGCAGACACGTTCCGTGCCTTTCCAGATCATTCGCTCTATTTTCTTTCAACAGTAGGGGCCTATTTCGTATTGCCAGAAGCGATCCTTTTTCGTCGCTTGCCGTCCTTGCCTTCCCATAAGCAGACTCTATTGATTGTGGTGATTGTGGCAGCCCTCTTTCTCTTGTTCCCACCGCTCAGCAACACCAATTATCCCATCCCGACAATGGGGTTTATGGACAAAGCAGCCCATCTGATTCTCCCCGATTTGATTAGGCTCCTTCTCTTTTTGGCACTGGCACTCATCACTTGCATCCGCTTTCATCGCCCGTCGCTCACAGCGTTTCTTGTGTACACAAATGCTGCCATTATGATTAAGGCGCATATCGCGTGGGATAAGTACACGCTACCTCTGTTGGTTGTGCTCTGGTTTCTGGGTAGTCGAAATGGCGTTCAGGCTGCCGAACAACGCGCTGCGCCAGGGCCGGGGAACACGCCAGGCAAGAATTGAGTGTGCAATTTTGATTGCCATTATGAACAGATGGAATGGCCCCAGGATTGCCGGAGACTCTGGCGTGCCCCAGCTCTGGCGGAGGCGGATAACTGGACGCCGCTGCCATAATCGTGAAAGGGGGACGATATGGAACGGGTGGTTTTCGAGTACGGCAGGGAGTACGGCTCCCAATGGGAGGCCGTCTATGTTTCATCAGTCGTGGCGCCCGTACTCGGGCAGGTGCCACACAATAATTCGTTGAACGGGGCCCGGGAACATGCCATGCCACTTTTGCTGGGCACGAATTCTGGTATTCTTCTCGAGAGGGTGCGGCATGCGGAGCCGGGCCAGTGGACTTCACCGTCAGGTGGTAAGTGGAAGATCTTCGGGGGAGGGAGCTAAATGCGAGTATTCGTCGTTGCGCTAGCCTTGATCACAGGGACAGGTTTGTACCTTGGTTGTACGAATTCCGAACACAGTGATACCGGAGAGTTCATCATTGAATTTGGGGAATTGGACGGAGTAGAAGGGCAGGGTCTTTCGTTTGCGAGAGAGTCTAAGAGAATTCCTCTGAGGTATCGCCAAGATGGATATTTGTTCGGTGTGAGAATTACGCCGCCAACTAATGAATCCTACGAAGTACGATTTGTACATTACTTGCCAGCTGTTCCGCGCGATACAGCAGGAAAAGTATCCGGTGCTCCGGTTTCCCAAGAGGGTCGTGTAATTGAGGGGAGTGGTGATGTCTCGGAAGGCATATCAGTCTATCCGTTTGGTTTTGACCCTGGTGATCCAGAAGGTGAATATAAGGTAGAGGTCTATCTGAACGGTACGAGAATGGCGGTGTTACCGTACTCGGTGTATAAGGAATAATGACAACTCCTCTCTGGTGCTTGTGCATCGCAGCATTCTTCCCATTTGCACTTTCGTCCCTTGGCGGATATTTCCGAGTAAAACAATTCGGTACATACGACAATAGGAACCCCCGGGCGCAATCCGCGGCGCTCCAGGGTGTGGGCGCCCGCGCGCTTGCCGCACAGGAAAACAGTTGGGAGGCCTTGGCGGTTTTCATTCCCTCGATTCTTGTCGCCCACTTGGCTGGAGCGGATGCGGAAAGATCCTCTGCTGCCGCCGTAATCTTCATTGTCTCGCGTCTATTCTACTCCGTCGCGTACCTTGGCGATCTCGCCGGTATGCGGACGGCGGCCTTTCTCGTTGGCCTAGGTAGCTGCATCTGGCTCTTTGTGCTCGCTGCAGCGGCGTAGCGACCATTTTCAGCGTATACCGCGCCACCTAATCACACGTTGCACCCGCCCGGGGAGCTGCCCAGTTATGTTTTTTGGGTGGCATTTCTGGTAGCTTTGCATTCTGACGCGGTTCGCTGGCCCGGCCGGTGAGCACTAGCCGCAAGATGGCATGAGGAGGCTGTGTCCGGATGCGTGTAATCTCACTATTGTTGGTTCTCTTTGGAGCAGTCCACACAGGTACAGCCGTGGCGGGTGATTCAACTGACTCCGTCACAGGCGGGTATAAAGTGCAGTTTGGTCTTTTCTCTTCGGAGGCAGACCCCAAAACGGGCGCGATCATCGTAAACGTCGAGGAAACGCTCGATATCCCTCAGATAATCCGTGAGGACGGTTTTCTTTTTGGTGTGAAGATCGTGCCCCCCAATGAAGATCCCTTCGAAGTCCGCTTGATACACGAATTGCCGTTGGATCCGAAGGTGAAAACAGGGGGTTCTACTGAATCGGCAGGTGGGCAAATTATTGAGGGGAAGCCACAGCAAATTGTGGGCGTTGCAGTTCTCCCATTTAATTTTGATCCGGGTGACCCTGTCGGTGAGTATGGCCTAAAGGTTCTGGTGAATGATGTGTTGAGTAGGTCCATTAGGTACAGAGTGTTCGTTCCTGGAGCAGAGTAGGTGTCTGACCCGAAGTGGGAAATGGAGTTTCTTGAGGAGCATGGTGTTGTTCATTTGACGGCAACGGGCCGGATGGGCTTGGAAGAGATTCTTGAGTGGAGCGCTGAAGTTTTTGAGCTCGCGTCCATCAAATCATCAAGTGTACTCTTGCATGACCTCCGCGGGATGACGCCCGTGATGTCAGCTGCCGATATCTACCGTCTCCCGGAGGCGCTCGGGGAATTGGGGCTTACCCATCGTATGAGAGTGGCAATCGCAGTCACACGCTTGAGTGGCAAGAGTTCTGACTTCGACTTTTTTGAGACCGTTGCAAGGAACTCGGGTTTTCGCGTGAAGCTCTTCCTCTCGCGGAATGAAGCTTGGGATTGGCTTGTGTCGGAAGAGTAGGCCTCTCTGGTCCGGCAGCGGTGAGAGATCGGGGGTGATTCGATGATTGGGAAGATACATCTCTTTGGTGGATTGCTCATTCTTGGATGCTTCTTGGTTAGCGGTCAATACCTGGATCAGATGTTTTCGGCCCTCGAGCTCGGGAGTGACCCGGTCCGGTATATGTACAGAGCCAACCATACCTATATTCTGCTTTCGGGCCTCCTCAATATCGCGATCGGAATTCGATTCGAACTGCATAAACTCGATTGGAAGAGGGGCCTTCAATATCTAGGCAGCCTCCATCTTTGCGTGGCGCCAGCCGTTCTGATTTATGCGTTCATTGTTGAAGCTCAGCCGGGTGAAGGAGATAGGTTCTTCACCGGTCTTGGCGTGTTCTTCCTGTTCCTCGGGACACTGCTGCAAATACCAAGCTCCCCGGTATTCACAAGGAAGAAGAGGATTTGAGGTATTGGGTCGTCGGCCGCCTGGTGGGCCGGTGAGGTCTAGCCATAAGGAGCCCTTTGGCAGGCGGAAACGCAATATGAACCAGCAAGACCGACTCCCGTTTTCACTGTTTGTGCTCCGCATCTCTGTTTTCGGAGTAATGTTCGTCTGGACCCTGGATAAGTTCATCAATCCAGGTCACGCGGCCGCGGTTTACGAAAAATTCTATTTCTTGCATGGTGTAGATTCCGGCGCAATGCGTGTGATTGGTGGGCTTGAGCTCGCTGTCCTTGTCGGCTTCGTACTGGGTTTTCAGAGAAGACTCACCTATGGTGGAGTCCTCCTTTTTCACGCAGTCTCCACACTGTCCTCTTTCAAACAGTACCTGTCCCCATATGATGGCCCGAATATCTTGTTCTTCGCGGCATGGCCCATGTTGGCTGCCTGTATCGCGCTATACCTCCTGCGAGAACAGGACACTATGTTTTCGTTGGAAGTGGGTTGAGTTTCGGCTGGTGCGTTGGGGTGTCAAATAGAGTGCGGCCTCCGGCAGGGAATAACGCCCAGCCGATTGGGTTGAGCCCAAGCGGTTGGGCAGTCGGTAAATATGACGAATAGAAGCAAAATCTACGTCGCTCTGTCGACGATACTCACAAACGCAGTTGTTCTGTGGGCAATCTTCCGTCTGCTCAATGGCGCAAGTTTCGAGACTCAAATTGCGATGATTCTAGTGGTTGGCATCTTTGGAACCATTAGCGATCTGTATGTCTTTCGGTCGCTCAAGGAAACAACTGGGGAGTTGGGTCTTGGCGCAAGTGGTATGGTTTCAAGAATTGGCGTGGTCACGGAATCAACAGGTGGCTTGGGCAAGGTATGCATCAGGGGGGAAATCTGGTCGGCTAGATTCGAGGGTGAGGATCCTCTCGTTGTGGGATCCCCTGTTGAGGTCGTCGAGTTGGAAGGTCTAGTTCTTTTAGTCCGGCAAGAATCTTCGTAGGGTTTACTAGGGGTAGATCAGCCTTCCACTTGAGGGCATGTTGCTCTCATGGCCACGTGGGAAGCTGGACGTTGGCGGCAGGACGTTTCGAGGTCGTATGTCTGGTGCTTGAATCCCGTTATCGTGATCGGGTTCTCTATGTGTGCGCTCGAAACTTTTCTAAGGAAGCGCCTCCTCGACCAATGTGCGCTGGAGGAGGAGGGGCATCCCGAGTGTCAAGCCCAGCAAAACGATACCAGCCTCAGAGTTAGGGTTTAAGCAGCAACGCTGCTTCCTGGTTGATTACACGCTGCTGAGTAAGCAGCTGGCGTTGCGCCTTGCAACGATCCATG
>PIVT01000120.1 GCA_003353845.1 Pseudomonadota bacterium
GTAAACACCTGAATTTGACGCGGTATTTGTCAGTTTTGAATAAAAAATTTGACCAGTAGGAGATTTTCTACAGCGAATCGAGGGCTCGTCCGGATTTGTTGCATGTGCGTGTAGGGCTAGAATGTGTAGGTGATTGAAGTAGGACTGAACGGAATTTAAAGGGAAGAATGACGAGCCAGAAACAATAGAAAACAATCCAGCCAAGGGGAGAGCCGGAAGATGTCTCGGGAAATTCGAATGGAAAGAAGCGCACAGTTTTTGGGGGGGACGGCGCTAGAATCAGAGCCAACTTGGGCTTGTGGAAGGGCGCTACAGCCATCGTCGGGCATAGCCATGGGAGTCTTGCTCGGTGCGGGCACTTGGGTGCTTCTGGGCGGCTTCGCTTTCATCATCTTCGCGAATTACAAAGCCTTTATTTCCTGATTCCCTGTTTTTTGTGGCGTCCTTATTCCAGCATGGGTGACACTCCAACCCATGTCCACAGCGTCCACGGCCACATCTTTCTTCCTCTTTCGCCACGGCGAATCCCAATGGAATGCAGAAGGTCGTTGGCAGGGCCAAGGCGATCCATCGCTGACAGAAACTGGCCGCCGGCAGGTGCAACGCGCAGCACAGACTCTCGCTCGGAGCCAAGAACCTCCACGCATTCAAAAAATGTTTAGCAGCGATTTGAAGCGAGCTGCTCAATCGGCTGAGATCCTGGGGGAAGCCTTGGGTTTGCAACCGCAGTTCGATTCGCGCTTGCGCGAGTTGGATGTGGGCGAGTGGGAAGGCTTGTCCCACGACGAAATTTCCAAGCGTTGGCCTGCCGACTACGCCGCTTTTCGAGCGGGAGATACCGAAATTCGCTTGGGCGGAGCGGAATCCTGGGCCTTGTTGACCGCGCGTTTCCGCAAAGCCTTGGGCGAGTTGGCCCAGGCACATCGAGGTCAAAAACTCCTGCTGGTGGCCCATGGCGGAGCCATTCGCTCAGCCGTGCCCGGGTTGCATTTGGAAAATGCGCAGGTCCATTGCTTGGGTTTACCAGCGGATGTGGCGGCCGCGTGGGCGCGCGGCGAGGTGGAGTGTAAACTGGAAATGGATCTAGCCAGCAGCGCGGGAAGCGCGCAAGGTTCTGAGCACGGCCAAGCCCTCTAGCAAAACCCACGCATCCAAGATCAACACGGCCCCACCGATGGCAGTGAGCAGCCAATTCGCGCCTTGGATATAACCCCAAAGATTGTGCAGCATGGCGACAAAGGTGACCGTTGCAACCAATAACATGGGCAGCAAGGTGGGCCAGTTGGGGCGGTTTAGCTTGGCCAGCCAGACCGAGAGAATCAAGAGTGTGACACCGGCGACCAACTGATTGGTTGTGCCGAAGAGAGGCCAGAGAATCAGGCCGCCTTGTCCGTTTCCTTGGGTGATGGCCAAGAGCAGGGCCAGGCCAATTCCCAGCGCACCAGCCAGGTAGCGGTTGGTGAGCGGCTTGAATCCGTAGGAGTCCGCCAACTCCTCAATCACCAAGCGCTGAATGCGGGCGCCGGTATCCAGGGACGTGGCCGCAAAGGCAATCACCATCACCGCAATGAACGTCTTTCCCGTTTCCAAGGGAATGCCCAAGGCGGCGATGAAACTTGCGCCGCCGCTGACAAAGGCATCCAACTTGGGCCCCAAACCCGAGGCCTCGGACCAACTGGCGTAATGCGTGGCCCACTCCGCGTGGGTGGTAAAGCCCGCGGTGGAAGCCAGAACGGCCAGCATGCCCAAAGAGCCTTCCCCCAACATGGCGCCGTAGCCAATGGGGCGGGCATCGGTCATGCAGGCCACTTGCTTGCTTGTGGTACCCGAGGAGACCAAACCGTGAAAACCTGAGATGGCTCCGCAGGCGATGGTAATAAAGAGGAAAGGCAGCATGGGCGGCGCACCGATGGGGTGCAAGTTAAAGGCGGGAGCCACCACCTCAGGGCGAAGCACGAGCAATCCGAGCATGAGCAAACCCAAGCCGACGATGAGTTGATGGGAATTCAAGTAATCCCGTGGTTGCAAAAGCATCCAGACCGGTAGTACCGAAGCGACAAAGGCATAGACCAGCAAGATCCACACCCACTGGGTAACGCTGAGCGTGGTGATGATGGGGAAGGCGGCGGCGAAGGCGTTTCCGTAGAACACGGCCGTAAGCAAAAGAGCAAAGGCCACGAGGGAGGGCAGGAAGATCTTTACCTTGGCGCGGTACACCAACGCGCCGAGCACGAGGGCCACGATGATTTGGACATTAATGGGGAAGATGGCGCCCGGGTTGGAGACAAAAAGTTTGCCAATAATAAACGCGAAGACAGCCAGTACGATCCAAATCAAAAAGGAGATGATCAACAGAAAGAGAATGCGCACGCGGGGAGAGATGACTTCCCCCGAAATTTCGCCCATGGAGCGCCCGCGGTGGCGCAAGCTGATGACCATGGAACCGAAATCGTGGGTGGCTCCCATGGCAATGGTTCCCAGGACAACCCAGACCAGCGCGGGCACCCAGCCCCAAATCACCGCCAGGGCCGGACCGACGATGGGAGCGGCACCGGCAATGGAGGTGTAGTGATGCCCCCAGAGCACCGCCTTTGGGGTGGGGATGTAGTCGATGTCATCGCGTAATTCGACGGAGGGGACGGGCTCATCGGGCCGAAGTTGAAAAATACGTTCGGCGAGAAAGCGTGAATAAAAACGATAAGCGAGGCCAAAGATGGCCAGCGTGAGAAGGGCGAGTACGGCAGCGTTCACGTCGGGGTGGACTCCTGTGGCTCATCCGGTGAGGGCGATGAGTGAGAGGGATCTTGAAGCCAGCGTCGGTAGGCCATCGTGGAAAGCCAAGACAGCAAAAGGGCGAGCACCCCGCCAGAGAGATCCAAGGCGACATCAGCGGCTGCGCCTGTGCGTTCGAGGCTCAGGGATTGTCGGAACTCGTCGTAGCTCGCGATGATCAGCACGACACTCAAAGCCCCGAGTGCATTGCCCCAAGCCGGCCAGTGAGGGGCGCGTAAGCGCAAGGGGCGGCGAGTTAGCAGGCAGAGGATGCCGTACTCGGTGACGTGTGCCGTTTTGCGGATTACGAATTGCATGTAGGCGCGTGTCTCTTCGGAACTGTCGGGGAAGAGCCAGACCAGTATGGGGCCGATAATGCGCGAGGTTTCGGAGGCGGAAAAGTCGTCCGACGACAAGATCAGAATGACGCCGGTCCAGAGGCCGACAGGGGTCCAGGCACGCACCAAGGGCCAGTCCAGGTACCAGCGCGAACCCGTCGCCGATGGTGCTGCGCTGTCAGGGGTTTGTTGCGTTGACCCCTCGGAGGGTGCCTGTGTGGGCGTTTCGGGCTGCATAGACCGGCCTTGTTTCAGGTTTGCTGTAGGCGTTTTGCCCAACAGGGGGATCTCAAGGTATCGTGCGAGAACTGTTGGCGCATTAGCTTAGGGGGAAGTCGCAGGGATTCTCGTCGAGATGGGGTAAGCTGCCGACGCTAGTACCGCCGCTAGTAATAGAAGGATGAGATGGTGAGCAAGAAGATCGGACTCATTTTTGAGTTACTGGACTCGGAGTCGCCAGGGGTGGCTTCGCAGGCGCAGGGATTGCGCTCAGATCAGGGGGCTTTTCACAAAAGTGCTTCTCACCAACGTGCTCCGGACTGGGACGCCGAATACGAACCCGAGCGGACCATTGCGACGCTGGAAGCGGCCTTGCGCTGGGCGGGCTGTGAACCCGTGCGACTGGGCAGCCCCCATGAAGTGCTGGCCAATCTGCCCGCCATTCAACAGGGTCAGCCACGCCTCGACGCGGTGTTCAACATCGGTGAAGGATTTGGCAGCCGCAACAGGGAGGCGTGGGCACCTGTGTTGATGGAAATGATCGGCTTGCCTTGCCTGGGCTCGGATGCACTCACCCATTCGACCTCGCTTGACAAAGCTTGGTGCAAGCAGCGCGTGGAAAGTGCAGGGGTACCCGTTGCCCCACAACGGGTGATCCGGGAATTGACGGAGATCGATGAAGGGAACTTGCCGGGTCCTTATCCCTTGTTTGTCAAACCGTGCTGGGAGGGAACGGCCAAAGGCATTTCGGTCCATTCCCGCGTAGCGAATCCAGAAGAATTGCGAAACGCCGTGGCGGGCGTGTTGGAACGCTATGGGCAACCGGCCTTGGTCGAGCCCTTTCTCCCAGGGGCCGAATACACGGTAACCGTCGTGGGCAACGCGGGCATTGGTGCCGGGGTTCGCACGCTGCCCGTCTTGCAACGGGCATTGGAGTTGAAGACAGGCATTGGGATTCACGCCTTGGATGGGGAGGATCCACATGAACAGGAACACGTAATCCCGGGAACGCTCGATCCAGGCCTGGAAAAAGAATTACAACGATTGTCCTTGAGCGTGTATGACGTGCTGGAGTGCAAAGATTTTTCGCGCATGGACTTCCGCTTGGATGACCAGGGCGAGATCTACTTCCTGGAAGTCAACACCTTGCCCACCTTTGATCCGGAAGCGTCTTTTGGAATTCTGGCCGAACTCGAAGGGCGGCCTGTGGAAGAGCTGCTGGGTGAAATCTTCAAGGAAGGGCTGCAGCGCCTCTTGGAGGTTTCCTTTGACTGAATCCGAAGGCGACTGGGAAAGCTGGACCTGGCAGATGCAAAATCGAGTGGATGGGGTCGAAGGGCTCGCTTCCTATATCTCGGTCAGCGAAGATGAGTGCAAGGCCATGGAGGAACTGGCCACGCATTTTCGATTTCGCATTACGCCCTACTACGCGTCTTTAATGGACGCCGATGACTTGCATTGTCCCATTCGAAGGCAAGTGGTTCCACGCATGGTCGAGTTGGCCGACGCGGCGGGATTGCGCGACCCCTTGGATGAAGAAGAACATTCCCCTGTCAAAAATGTCATTCGCGTGTACCCCGATCGAGTGGCCTTTTGCGTGAACAACGAATGCGCCATCTACTGCCGCTACTGCCTGCGCAAGCGTATGGTGGGCAGCGAAGAATGGAGCATGAAAAAGCGCGAGCTGGCCCGGGGCATCCAATGGATTCGCCAAACACCGGCCATTCGCGATGTGCTGCTCACCGGCGGCGACCCCTTAACCTATTCCGATGCGCGGCTTGAATGGATCTTGCAGGAACTGCGCTCCATTCCCCATGTGGAAATCATTCGCCTGGGAACGCGCCTGCCGGTGACCTTGCCCTACCGCATCACGCCAGAACTCTGCAGCATGTTGCAGAAATATCATCCGATCTGGGTGAATACCCACTTCAACCATCCCAAAGAACTCACGGCGGAAGCGGCCCGGGCCGCCGACTTGCTGACAAAGGCCGGCATCCCCGTCGGCAATCAAAGCGTGTTGCTCAAGGGCATCAACGACGATGTGGAAACCATGAAGCGCTTGTGCGAAGGGCTCGTGCGCATGCGCGTGCGACCGTATTATGTGTATCAGGCACAGCTCTTGGATGGAACCGAGCATTTCCGCGTCCGCATCGAAGATGGAATCGCCTTGTTTCGCGCTCTGCGCGGACGAACCAGTGGCTTCGCCATCCCGCAATACATCCTCGACACGCCCCATGGCAAAGTTCCCCTGGATCATGCCTTTGTGAAAGGTCGCGATGGTGATGACATCGTGGTGGAAACCTTCGAAGGCTTGGAATGGCGAGAACGAAACCCCCTGTAACGCATTTCGATGAGGAATGGCCTACTCGTCCAGTGGGCTGAGTACGCCGCGTCCTCCGCGTTTCAAGACATGCGTGTAAATCATCGTCGTCCGCACATCGGCGTGGCCCAAGAGCTCTTGCACCGTTCGGATATCACTCCCGCGCTCCAATAAATGCGTGGCAAAAGAATGTCGCAGCGTGTGAACACTGCCGTGCTTCGGAATACCTGTTTCACGCAGCGCCGCTTTAACGGCCCGCTGAAGGGATTGGGGGCTCACATGATGGCGCCGATGCTCACCCGAACGGGGATCCGTCGACAACCGGTCTGCGGGAAACACCCATTGCCAAGCCCATTGACGGCCTGCGCCGCGATACTTTCGATGGAGCGCGTCGGGTAGAAAAACAGGTGGCAAGCCGCGTGCCCGATCCGCCTCGAAAACCTGTTTGGCGTACACCAAATGGGCTTCCAGGACTGGAATCTGCGATGTGGGCAAGACCGTCACGCGATCCTTGCGACCCTTCCCATCCCGCACCGTGATCTGTTGGTAATGAAAATCCAGATCCTTCACACGCAGGCGAACACACTCCATCAAACGCAAGCCCGCACCGTAGCAGAGGGAAGCCATCAACAGGGCACGGCCGTCCATGCGCTCCAGCAGGCGATTGATTTCCGGGCGTGTAAAGACCACCGGGATCTTCTTGGGGCGCTTGGCACGAAGAAACTCATTTAGCTCGGGCAACTCATCCTGCAACACATAGCGGTACAGAAAATTGATCGCATTGAGGGCTTGATTTTGAGTCGAACTGGCCACCTGACGTTCAACGGCAAGGTACTCGAGAAAGGCCGTGATCTCCTCCGCACCCATAGCCCGCGGGTGACGCTTGTTGTGAAAGAGAATAAAACGACGAACCCAACTCACATAGGTCTCTTCCGTTCGCAAGCTGTATCGCTTCGAACGAAGCACCACACGCATACGGTCCAGCAGGCGAGGCTGCCCCGCCGCCGAGGCAACGCCCCACGAAGTCTTTTCTAGAGATCCCATCCTCGCCTCCGCGGGACCGCGTAGCAATCTTGGGGTCAGCTTCTTGATTCTGGCACGCTGAAAGCATCCCGTCGACGCACAAGTTGCGAATCAACGCCCTTAGGCGCACTTCTCCACCCAAGCCGATCTTGAATTCTAAGCTAATCAAGTGATTTTCGGGCAGATTCCCACCCCAACCTGCTACCCTGAATATCGAACTATATGTCCTATTGCCGAATACAACACGTCAATAGGATGTCTACTTAATGTTAGGTG